>CAJWQD010000014.1 GCA_913045135.1 uncultured Flammeovirgaceae bacterium
TTTTTTTTCTTCCTTCAAAGGCAAATGGAGAAGTTACAATACCCACAGTCAAAATACACATCTCTTGAGCAATAGATGCAATCACTGGTGCTGCACCTGTTCCTGTTCCTCCACCCATTCCTGCTGTAATGAAAATCATCCTGGTATCTTCTCCAAGAAGCTCTCTGATCTCTTCTTTGCTTTCTATTGCGGCATTTTTTCCCTTCTCAGGATTGGCTCCCGCCCCTAATCCACTTGTCAAATTAATCCCTATTTGGAGCTTATTGGGTACTGGGCTCATTTGAAGTGCTTGACTATCTGTATTACAGACCACAAATTCTACATCTTTAATCCCTTGGTTAAACATGTAATTAACAGCATTACTGCCGCCACCCCCTACACCAATAACCTTAATAATTGATTTATGATGGGTGGGCAAATCGAATGCATAGGTATTTTCTGCCATGATTATTTAATTTAAATGTTTTATTTAATTTTTTTAATATTCTTGTTTATCCTTTATGTCGTCTAAGAGCAGTTCTTTGGTCCGCTCCAGCATGTTCCCAAAAAAATTTGAATTCTTTTTATCCTTTACCTTACGCTCCGAGAAATCAGCGGTTTCTTTATAATTTGATTCTCTAATATCCAGTGCTTTGAAACCAGTCAATACTAAGCCTACTGAAGTAGCATACATAGGACTTTTTGCGTTTTCATCCTTACTTTTCCCTAAATGCTCATTGGGATAACCCACGCGAGTATCGAGGCCAGTCATGTATTCAAATAATTGTTTTAAATTATTTAATTGTGATCCACCCCCTGTCACAACAATTCCAGCAGCTAATTTTTTGTGATAGCCTGAGGAAATGATTTCGGTATGAACCATTTCGATAATTTCTTCCATTCTCGCCTCAATAATATGAGCAAGGTTTTTGATAGAAATCTCTTTGGCAGGTCTATTCCTAAAGCCGGGAATTGCCACAATTTCATTAGGATTCGCCTCATCGGAGATCGCTCGACCAAACTTTGTTTTTAATAATTCTGCTTGGTTGTGCATCACCAAACATCCCTGCTTAATGTCAGAAGTAACAATATTACCTCCAAATGGAATGACTGCCGTGTGCCTGATAATATTGTCATAAAAAATTGCAATATCTGTTGTCCCTCCACCTATATCCACTAAACAAACACCAGCCTCTTTTTCTTCTTCACTTAGTACTGCAAGACTAGAAGCCAGCGGTTCAAGAATCAAATTTTCAATTTTTAATCCTGCTCGCTTAATGCATTTATTAATATTATTGATAGCATTGGTTTGTGCAGTAATGATATGGAAATCAGCTTCCAGCTTAACACCAGACATTCCGACAGGATCCTTGATGCCTTCCTCATAATCTACCAAATAGTCCTGAGGCATCACATGAATAATTTCACTACCCGGTGGAATAACAATCCGATACATATCATTGGCGAGACGACTGACATCTTCAACTGTTATTTCATCGTTGGTATTTCTGGTGATTGACCCATGATGAACGGCACTTTTAATGTGTTGACCCGCAATACCTACGTTAACCACGTTAATATCTATTTCTGATTGTGTACTTGCTTCCTCTATGGCGGTCTCTATCGCCTTTACCGTTTTATCAATATTGGTCACAATACCGCGGATTACACCATCTGAAATAGCTTTTCCCATACCTAATATTTCCAATTTTCCAAATTCATTTTTCCTGCCTACAATCGCACAGATTTTAGTTGTACCTATATCTAGGCCTACAATTATTTTATCCTTATCCATTATTCATCAATTTATTTACTTGCACACAATTTGATTCTTATATTTTAAGTTTACATAGCTGTAGGTGTTCCAACCTTTCTTCGGAAGCACCTCTTTATAAAAAAGCATTAATTTTTTAAATTTTTCTTCTATCTCTTCAGGCTGTCCAAATAGGATCAATTGTTTGGTTACTTGTGGCCATAGAGTCAATTCATCATCTTCACTCACAGAAAGCTGTGCAATTTGAGCCTTCCACATGTCGTTGTTATCAATAAAAAGCAAAAATTTCATCAATTGTTTCCCAAAATCATTCTCGCCCAAATGAGTCGTCCATTGACCCTCTTTCATTAAGGAAATAAGGGGAACTCGCACAGTATAATCTGGATTCATTGGTAATAACTTACCCGTCACATCTATATACTGATCAGAACCTTGAGAACTCATCAAACGACCAATAGGTTGTGCCGGAGATACATTGGCTCCCAAAACTCCATTTACGTTAATGAAAACATCAATTTCAGCAACGAAAGGATTTTCCTCCACTTGTGTTTCCAGCAACTTAATATCAACTTGGTCAAAATTGGCTCCTAATACAGAGGCCGAATTCCCCATTTCAAATAGCGTTTGAATTTCAAATTTATCAATGAGATAAAAATCTTGATTGTTCAGGATTTCAATTTGAATTCCACTCACTTTTCGCTCAGAGATTCTCAACGCCCGAAAACTGATCAAAAAAATCAAGATTAAAATGCCTGTAGAATAAATTAATATGTTTTTTAAACCAGTATTCATATCAGGTATAAAAAGACTTTATTATGGGTACCAATGTATCTATATTCCCTGCCCCAACAGTTAATAATACCTCTACTTGAGAGTCTTCTAGAACCATCGGAAAATCGTCTAAACTGGCGATTTTTTTATTTACTTTTGTAATATTATCTAAGATTAAATGGGCATCAACACCAGGTATAGCCTCCTCACGTGCAGGGTAAATATCTAATAAAATAATCTCATCTGCTAGTGACAACTTTTCGGCAAATTCTTGATGGAAGTCCCTCGTTCTCGTAAATAAATGAGGCTGAAATATCACAGTAATTTTCTTCTTAGGATAAAGTTTTTTGACCGACTTAAGTAAAGCGTCAATTTCATTAGGATGGTGGGCGTAATCATCTATAAAAATCAAATCAGATTGATCCAATATGAATTCAAATCTTCTTTTGACACCCTGATAGCTCTCAATGGCTTCTCTTATAAGGTCGGAACTAATACCGCGGTCCAATACTACTGTGATGGCGGCCAATGCATTCTCAACATTATGAAATCCAGGAAAGGCTAAACGGAGGTTTTTTATGTCAATTGCTCCTGAATAGTCAAATATGAATTTATGTCCTTCAATCCTGATATTCTTGGCTGTGATGTGTGCTCCCGAAAGACCATAAGTCCGATGTTTTCTCGATAAATGCGTACTCAGCTTTGAGGATACATCTTTGTGTAAAAGAATATCTCCTCTTTGATAAGTTTTGTCGATAAATGCCAAATAACTCTCCGTCATTTCTTCAGCATTCCCATAGATATCTAAATGGTCTGGATCTAAGGACGTAACAACCGAAAAATCAGGACTTAATTGTAAAAAAGATCGATCGAATTCATCTGCTTCAACCACAACAACAGTCTCTTGATCACCCATCAGTAGATTACTGTCATAATTTGTCATGATACCTCCTACAAAAGCAGAACAATCTTTAGCACTACTGTACATCACATGTGCAACCATAGAAGAAGTAGTCGTCTTTCCATGAGTTCCAGCAATTGCTATAGAAAAATTATCTTGAGTAATCATTCCCAAAACTTCCGATCTTTTTTTTATTTGAAATCTCCCTACTTTAAAAAACTTCAACAGCTTAGAGGATGATGGTATCGCTGGAGTATAGACTACTAAAGTTTGTGAGTCTTCGATATACTTTTCAGAGAGCTCACTTATATTATCTTCATAATGTACCTCGATACCCAAGGCTTCCAAGGAACGGGTAAGGGGTGTTAACGATCTATCATATCCGGCCACTGAAAACCCTCGATGTTTAAACCATTTTGCCAGTGCCGACATACCTATGCCTCCAATCCCTAAAAAATATACACTATGTAATTGAGTCAAATTCATGTAGCTAATTCAATTATTTTTTTTGCTATGTCTATTGCCGCATTAGGGCGACCCATAGCAGCTATATTTTCACTCAATCCTTTTTGCTGCTTCTCATCTAAAAGTAGAGACAATGCGGTTTTTAATAGCATCTTTCTCGCCATAGCATCTGATACCATCAAGGCAGCCCCACGTGATATCAAATTTTGAGCATTTAAAGTCTGGTGATCCGCTACAACATTTGGTGAGGGTATTAAGATACTGGGCTTTGCACTCAACATCAGCTCAGAAATTGACATTGCACCTGCCCTACTGACTACGGCGTCTGCAATCGTATAAGCATACTGCATTTCTTTAATAAAATCATACATCCTCAAACGTTCATTCCATGGCTTTTTCATTTCACTCATGATTTGAGAATAATAAAAACCACCCGTCTGCCATATCAATTGAATATCTGCTGACCAAAGTTGTTCTAGTCCCAAAAAAATGCTTTCATTGACTGTTTTCGCGCCTAGACTTCCCCCGATAACTAATAATGTTTTTTTATCTGGATTTAATTTAAAAAACGCATAAGCTTTACCTGCTTGCGGAGAGTCTTGAAAAATATCTTTACGGACAGGGTTCCCTGTAAGGACTATTTTATGCTTTGGGAAAAACTTATCCATGTTCTCATAAGCTACGCAGATGGTTGAAACTGATTTTGATAACCACTTATTGGTAAGGCCTGCGTAGGAATTTTGCTCTTGAATGAGGGTGGGAATTTTGTTTAATGTTGCCATGCACAATAATGGGCCACTTGCATAACCTCCAACGCCCACAACCACATCCGGCTTAAAACTTCTGATCAATTGAAAAGACTTCATCAAACTCCACATAAGTTTAATCGGAAATATCAAATTCTTAATACTTATGCGTCTTTGTAATCCACTTATCCAAAGACCTTCAATCTCAAAACCTGCTTCCGATACCTTTTTCATCTCCATTTTACCCCGGGCACCTACAAAAAGTATTTGAACATCTGAATTTAGAGCTTTCAATGCTTGTGCAATTGATATAGCAGGATAAATATGCCCCCCAGTCCCACCACCACTTATCATAATACGATATGTCCTATGTCTGATCCCCATCATTTTATGCTTTCTATATTCTTTAATTGATTGCCCTTAGCACCTCTAGAAAAAGAAGAGAACTCACTTTGGGTGACACTCAAAATCATCCCAATAGCAATACCAAAAAATAATTGAGACGTCCCTCCCATACTTACCAATGGTAGTGTTACGCCGGTTATGGGGCCAAGACCTAGGGTTACCCCAATATTAATCATCGCTTGGAAAATAATATAGAACACGAGCCCCGAAACTAATAAACCTCCATAGGCTGTCTCGGAATGAGTGGTCGCTTTCATCCCTCTATATAATAAGCCTAGATATAAAAATATCACTATAATCCCTCCTACAAGACCATACTCCTCTATGATAATCGCATAAATAAAATCAGAATATGCGGAAGGTAAAAAATTTCTTTGATCACTTTGTCCCGGTCCTTTTCCAAACAATCCGCCTGTAGCAATGGCTGCATAACCTTGTTGGGCTTGATAAGGTATATCATCTCCAAAAAAGGTCTCTACCCTACTTATTGCTGTACCTCCACGCTGTCCGAACTTAAAGGCAATCGTCCCAGCAAATCCCCCAATTATTAGTAAAATACCAATAAATTTCAGTGGAACGCGTCCGATAAATAAAACCACCATACAAGTACCAAAAAGCATTACAGCACTAGAAATATTCGTCATCGCAATCAAACCACAGATAAGTCCAATCCAAAATAGCATGGGAATAATAGCCCGTTGAAAATCTTGTATATTCTGTTGTCGCTTGGAAAGCATGCTTGCCAAGGTCACAATTAAGGCAAGTTTTGCTAAATCGGAGGTCTGAAAAGCTTGATTGATTATCGGTATGGTCAGCCATCTTGAAGCTTCATTGATGTTTGCTCCAAAAAACCAAGTAATCACCAATAAAAATACCGATACCCAAAGTAGAAGCTTAGAAATTTTAGTGTAATAGCGGTAATCGATTTTATGTACGACCCACATCGCAAAAAGACTCAAAAAAACCAAAGCGCCATGCTTCAATAAATAATATTCAGTATTTCCACCTACATATTTGTAAGCTAAACTCCCGGTAGCACTATAAACTACCAAAACACTGAAAATGGAAAGCAATAAAATAATAAGCCAAATGATTGAATCTCCTTTCAAATTTTTGTATGCCCATTCTTTTACTTTTCTCATGTGTTTGCCGATTTAAAATTCAATAATCTCACAGCCTCCTTAAATTGGTTTCCACGATCCTCATAATTTTGAAACATATCAAAACTCGCGCACGCAGGAGATAATAAGACAACATCACCTGGACTTGCAAACTCCCTACCCTTTTTTATTGCTTCACTCATTGAGCTTGCATGACTCATAAAGGAAACTTTACCTTTAAAATGATTTTCGATTTTAATATTGTCTTTACCTAAGCTAACTATCCCTCTGACTTTTTGGTCCACCCATTCATCTAAGACAGAATAATCATTACCTTTATCGATACCTCCTGCAATCCATATGATGGATTCTTTTATACCCTCCAAGGCGGAACAGACTGCATCAACATTGGTAGCCTTTGAATCGTTAATAAATTTCACTTGATCAATTACTGCAACAATCTCTAATCGATGTGGAGCATTTTCGAAGGATTTTATATGTTCTGAAATTTTATTAAAGGGTATTTCTAACCTCATAGCGCACAAGACAGCAAACATGGCGTTCATCTTATTATGAAGACCAATCAAGGGAATATCGGTTAAGGGTATCGCTTCTTTATTTGTTTGTTTTTCAACATTAAAAATTAAGTGATTTCTATCTATAAATGCCCCTTTTTTTGAATGAGTAGTTGCCGATACGGCAAATAAACTTGCAGTTATATTTCGGTTGTTGACTTCTTCAACTACAGCACTACTATCTTCACAGTAAATGAAGGAAGATTTTGAAGTAACATTCTCAATCATTCTGAATTTAGAGGCCACATATCTTTTAAAATTATTATCATATCGATCCAAATGATCAGGAGTAATATTCAATAATATTGAAATATCAGGCTTAAATTCAATGATGTCATCTAGCTGAAAAGAGCTGATTTCAACGACATAAAGATCATATTTTTTTTCAGCTACTTTTTTGGCTAGGCTGTATCCTACATTTCCAGCTAAAGCTACGTTAAAACCTGCTTCTTTTAATAAATGATAGGTCAACAAAGCCGTAGTCGTTTTTCCGTTAGTACCGGTAATTCCTATGATTTTAGCTTCATGAGATATGTGCCTAAAGGCAAACTCAATTTCAGAAATGATCACTACCCCTTGAGTTTTCAAATCCTTAATTAAAGTACTATCTTCAGATATTCCCGGACTTTTTATTATCGTATCTGCCTTTTTAATTAAATTAAATGTATGCTGTTTTTCTTCAAACATCACCCCTAATTCATCGAACTTTTGCTTTGTTTTAGAGGGAATTATACCAAGATCTGAAACAAAAACGTCATAATGATTCTTTACAGCTAAAATGGCAGCACCTACTCCACTTTCTCCAGATCCTAATATGACAACGCTTTCTTTCATTTATACTTTATCTCAATTTTAAAGTTGCCAATGTAATAACAGCTAATAGAATACCTACCGTCCAAAATCTGGTTACAATTTTGGATTCATGTAAGCCTTTTTTCTGAAAGTGGTGATGAATGGGTGACATCAAAAAGATTCGCTGACCTTCACCCCACTTCCTCTTTGTATATTTAAAATAACCCACTTGTATAATTACTGAAAGCAGTTCGATAAAAAATATACCGCACAACAACGGAATCAAAAGTTCTTTTCGGATAGCCAAAGCTAATACGGCAACGATGCCTCCCAATGCCAAACTTCCGGTATCCCCCATAAAGACTTGGGCCGGAAAAGCATTATACCACAAAAAGCCAATGCAGGCACCCACCAAGGCTGCACAAAAAATAACCAATTCTCCTGAATTTGGGATATACATGATATTGAGATAATTTGAAAAAATTACGTTCCCTGATAAATAAGCTAAAATGGCGAGTGAAAGTGCAATAATTGCTGTAGTTCCGGCTGCTAATCCATCAATTCCATCCGTAATGTTTACTCCATTAGAGACAGCTGTCACAATAAAAGTTACCATCAATAAATAAACGACCCAGGCATATTCATAAAGGAAGTCGGGCAACAACCATGAATACTGAAATTCATTATTTTTAAAAAATGGGATAGTCGTTGCTAATGATTTGATATCATTAAAAAGCCTGACATCACTGCTATTGAATTCTCTTACGACAATATCAGGATGAAATACCATTGTCCCTCCCACAAATAACCCTAACCCTACCTGACCAATAATTTTAAATTTACCCCGTAAACCATCTTTATTCTTCCTTTTAATTTTAAGAAAATCATCGATAAACCCAATCACACCCATCCAAATGGCAGATATAATTAATAAGAGGATATAAATATTAGTCAGATCAGCAAATAGGAGTGTCGGTATGATGATACCCATAAGAATGATAATACCTCCCATGGTAGGCGTTCCTTGCTTTTCCATTTGACCAATTAGACCTAAATCCCTGATGGATTCGCCTAACTGAAAAGCTTTCAAGAGATTGATCAATTTTTGACCGAAAGTGATGGTAATTAACAAAGAGATCAATACAGCAAGTCCAGCCCTAAAAGAGATATATTGGAAAACACCTACCCCAAATAAATCAAATTCCTGATCGATATAGTCAAAGAAGTGATACAGCATTAGATTTTATTCAGCATTTGAATCAATATTTTTTTATCATCAAAATGTACTTTTTCCCCTTGAACTTCTTGATAATTCTCGTGCCCTTTACCCGCTACTAAAATCACATCTCTTTTATTAGCAAGATTACAAGCCACACGAATAGCCTCTCTTCGATCTACCACCCGCATAACTCTTTTATGATAAACAGGAGAAACTCCATTCATCATGTCGTCCAGTATTTCATCTGGACTTTCAAATCTTGGATTATCACTGGTTAAAATTACTTTATCACTGTAACTGGTAGCTATAGAAGCCATTTTAGGCCTTTTCTCTTGATCCCTATTCCCACCACATCCTAAGACAGTAATGAGTTGCTCATTCTTTGTTCTCAGGTTGTCAATAGTTGAAAGTACGTTATTTAATGCATCCGGAGTATGTGCATAGTCAACAATCGCCATTATATTGCGCTCATTGCTTACATATTCAAATCTTCCTCTTGCACTCCTGCACTGGGATAACTGAATCAGTATCTCTTGTGCATCCTCACCAAGAATCATTGCTACCGAATAAGCCGTCAAAATATTGTAAGCATTGAATAATCCAATCAGTTGGAACCAAATATTTTGACCACTGATACCAAGTTCTAATCCCTGAAAAGTATTGTTAATTAATTTGGCTGTAAAATCACCATAACCCTTCATGCCATATTTATAAATACGACTTTTGGTATTTTGGATCATAATTTTTCCTCGTTTGTCATCTGCATTTATGAGGGCAAAAGCATTCTCCTTCAGATGATCAAATAAGATTTTTTTTGCTTTTATATACCCATCAAAAGATTGATGATAATCTAAATGGTCATGTGACAAATTAGTAAATATCCCTCCTGCAAAGGATAGCCCTGAAGTACGCTCTTGGACCAATGCATGAGAACTGACCTCCATGAAAACATATTGACACCCCTTTGCGAGCATTTTCACTAAAAGTTCATTTATAGTAATGACATCTGGAGTAGTTAAATGGGAAGGGATTATGTTATTACCGATGATATTTTCTACCGTTGATAATAGGCCTACTTGATAACCCAAACGACTGAATAATGAGTGTAATAAAGTAGCAGAAGTCGTCTTACCATTGGTACCCGTGATCCCAATGAGTTTTAACTTTTTAGACGGATGATCATAAAAATTATCAGCAATCACTCCCAGTTCCTTTGCACAATTATCTGTTTCGATAATGGTAATATTATCACTGAATCCTACTTGTGATTTCTCAATAAGTAAGGCTACAGCCCCTTGGGCCACTGCTTGCTCAAGATGATCGTGACCGTCACTGTTCAGTCCTTGAATAGCTACAAATAAGTCTCCTTGCCGAACCTTTCTCGAATCAAAAGTTAAACCACTGATTTCTCTATCCCTGTTTCCCGAAATAGACCTCAGCTTTACTCCAAATAATATGTCTTTGAGATTAGCCAAGTTCCAGAATTATTTTTTGATTCCAAATTAGTTTTGATTTAGGTGCAATAGATTGTGTTTTGACTCTTCCAAAACCTTGTATTTCTACTTTTAAACCAACATTCTCCAAAACGAAATAAGCATCTTTCAAGGTCATGCCCAAAACGTTCGGTACCTCTTGTGACTTTATATCATTTTCTTCCCAAAACACCGAATTATTAATAATTTGGGTCTTTACCCATTCTGCCTCTGGTGCCTCTGAATGATTTGAAACCCCCAGTTTATTACTTAAATGTATTAAGTCTCGCTGATTCCCAGATTTTATCAAAGGAAAAATACCAACCATGTTGAGGTCTTCAATAGGTTCTACATCTTGTAGTTCTATCTCATTTGAATAAATTTTGTCTGCTATCTTTCTAAAAACAGGAGCAGAAACATCTCCCCCGTATATTTGATATCCTTTGGGCTTATCTATCACTACTATACAGCTATATTTCGGTTTATCAGCGGGAAAATAACCTACGAATGATGTGTAATATTCATTGGTATATAATCCATTTCTTACATTTTTGGCAGTCCCTGTCTTACCCGCAATACTGTACTTAGGTGTGTATATGTTATGAGCAGTACCTCGTTCTACTACCCCTTTTAGCATAGTTTTAACATCTCTCAAAGTACTTTCAGAACATATTTTCTCTTTCAAGACTTTTGCCTCAAATTGTTGAATCACTTTATCTGCACGTTTTATGTATTTTACAATGATAGGCTGTACCATTTTACCTTCATTGGCAACTGAATTAAATAGAGTAAGGGTATGAAGTGGGGTCATTTTAAGCTCATAGCCATGTGACATCCAAGGCAATGAAGTTCCGCTCCAAGTTGAATCTTTTGGTGATTTTATATAAGATTTTCCCTCACCATACATCTGAAAGGCCAAAGGTTCATATAATCCCATCTCTCTTAATTGATCTATAAATTCTTGTGGATTTTTACCAAAATGATTCTGAATTAACTTGGCAATACCTATGTTCGATGATTTTTCAAATATTTCTTGAATAGAAAGAGTACCAAATCCCCCTATTTTATGATCTCTCATAGTTTCATTAAAAAACTGGAAGGCTCCATTTCCAGTATCAATAGAATCACTGAGCTGTAATTGGGAATCTTCTAATAATGCAATCATACTAGCCAATTTAAAAGTAGAACCAGGTTCTCGAGAACCTTGGCTGCCGACAGCGTAATTATAGGATTCATAGTAAGCACCTACTGAATTTTTACTAAGATTAGAAATGGCTTTAATTTGACCCGTATTTACCTCCATAACTACCACTGAGCCATAATCCGCCCTATTCTTCTCTAGTGCCTCTAATAGAGCATTTTCAGCGATGTCTTGAATGTTCACATTGATAGTCGTTTGAATATCCATTCCTTCAATTGACCTTAACTCTGTACCGTCGTAAATCGGTTTCCACCCTCCACCAACCATTTTTTGATACAGAGCTTCTCCATCTCGTCCTGACAGTTCCTTATTAAAGCTGTACTCAAGACCGACGAGTCCTTTATGCTCACCGTTGACCGTTCCAATGGTTCGCCCCCCCAGCTGGCTGAAAGGTAAAAACCTCTTTTCCACCTTTTCAAAAATAATACCCCCAGAAAGTCTACCTTTTCTAAAAATGGGCCATTTTTCCATTTTCTTTTTCTCTTGGTAATCAATTAAATTTTGGTTGATGACCATATAACGTCTTCCTATTTTTCTTTGCTCAGTTATCTTTACCTTATACTGCCTTGAACTTAAGTTTTTAAAATACTGAGATAATAGATAAGACAAGGAATCTATCCGGCTGTCAAAAAGATCTTGGGCCGCTAATGATGGATCAAATGCAACTTTATAGAAGGGTAATGAGGTAGCTAATAAACTACCATCATCTGCATATATATTTCCTCGGGTCGCATTGATCTTCATCACTTTAAGCCCATTATTTTGACCCAAACCTATCCATTTTTCAGCCTCAACATATTGTATGATAACCAATCGATAAACTGCTGCAATAGTAAATAATGCTACTGCCAAATAAGCAATACGCACCCTCAACAATATGTCAGTTTTTACTTTCATTTAAACATTAAAATCTTTTGTGGTGGTTGTTTATTTTCACTTAAACCAAGACGTTCAACGCGTCTTGATATTTCAGCTTGCTTACTTGCAAACATATAGTCTGATTTGAGGGTAGTATAATCGGCTCTTAAATCCTCGACCTCACGCTCCAATTGACTGATATTTCGAACTACTTTTTCAGCATAGTGTCGGTTACCAATGTATAATAAGCACAGTATTGAAATAAAAAGAATTTGAGACATAAAACGGACATGAATCATTTCCTTGATACTCCCTTCAATATGTAAAAATCTTTTCAACAGCGATAGAGCTCCTCGCTTTCTTTCATCTTTCGATTTATAAGTATCGGCAGTCATATCAGTTTTTTATTCCAATTCTCAGTTTAGCACTCCTCGCCCTATTGTTAAGAGCGATTTCATTTGCTTCTGGTATGATCAGGCTCCTTTTTAGAGGCTCAAAGGACCTGATGACATTTCCGAAAAAATCTTTTTCCACCAACCCATCAAGATTACCTGTATTTATTAAAAATTTAGCCAACCTATCCTCTAAAGAGTGGTAACTGATAATCACAAGCCGACCACCAACCTTTAAAACATCTTTAGATTGAATTAAAAATTCTTTAAATGCGTTTATTTCATCATTAACTTCAATTCTAATAGCTTGAAAAAGCTGAGCCAAATATTTAGATTGCTTGCCATTTGGAGCGGATTTCAATGCGATAGACTTAAGTGTAGCCGTTGTATGGATAGGTTCTTTGGCTCTCGCGATTAAAATTTCAGCAGCTAATCTTCTTGCATTGCGTATCTCTCCATAACCCGATAATAATTGGATAAGATCCTCTTGAGAATATTCATTTACTACTTTAGCCGCCGTATTCGCAGAGGCTTGGTCCATTCGCATATCAAGCGCCCCATCAAAACGTGTAGAAAATCCCCTACTTTGCTGATCAAATTGATGGGACGAAACACCTAAGTCAGCTAAAATTCCATCTACTTTATCGATTTTATGAAATTTCAAATACCTTTTGAGATATCTAAAGTTAGAGGATACAAAAATAAATGAACGCTGTCGATCAGATTCAAAAGAAACTGTATTTTGTGCAGCATCCGGATCTTGATCAAAGGCAACTAGAGTGCCTTTCTTCATCTGATCAAATATAGCATGAGCATGTCCACCCCCTCCAAAAGTCACATCGACATAAATTCCCCCCGCGTGGATATTTAACCCTTCGACACTCTGCTTTAGTAAAACGGGTACATGATAACTCATTTATTCACTTATTCATCGAGATATTTTTCTGCTAAATTCGAAAATTCAGTAACATCAGTTTTTTGATTTAATTCAAAAACACGAGGATCCCATATTTCAATATAATCACCCATTCCGATCAGAAGAGCTTCACGATTAACTTTGGCATGCAATAACATTGTTTTGGGAATCAAAATCCTAGCTGCATTGTCCAATTCTACCTGAGAAATACTCCTAAAAAACATTCTTTTCAACTTACGCTGCTCAGGATTAAACTCACTCAAACTTGAAATTTTTTGATGTCTCTTCTTGTACTCAAGCATCGGATAAAGAATCAGATTAGATTCAAAACCTTTTCGTAGGACGAGTTCTGAAGTGGATACTTCGGGAAGATTAGACTTAATCTTTGCAGGTAAGACCAATCTTCCTTTAGCATCCAACTTACACTCAAATTCGCTTGTAAAAAAAGCCATAAGAGTTATTAAAAAAATAAATCACCAATACAAATCTATAAAATAATCTGACATTTACAACCACTTTTTCCCACTTTATCCCACTTTTTAAAAAAATTTTTTTAAGCGAGTAAAATTTTAAAAATTAGCCTTAAATACGTTTTTCAGGAGTTTTATATTAAAAAAATAATTATGGATGTGAGCGATTTACCGCTTGAGTAGCTATTTTTTTTGTCGAAAATAATTTTCTATTTAAGATAAGAGCAAAATAATGACTTTTATTGAGTGAAAAAAAATAGAGTGGAGAAAGGTGGTAAATCAAAGAAAATTATCAAGCTTTTCAAAATGTTTACAAAATATGTCATACACAATCTAATCTGGGTGGAAGCAAACGGTATAAATAATATTTAACTTCGTTTCAAGCTTTTCTATCGAGCCATTATAGCAAATTAGGCAAAGCAAACGATATTGACTTCTTTCAAAATCTCACTCATTGTAATTATTTTAAAATATTTCAACGACCTCAGTTTCAAAAATTAAATCTTTTGCCAAAAAGGTAAATTAGCATCATTTTTGATCTCTTTTTTTTCGTTTACTTCAACAATAATAACAGTAATTTGTCACCTTCAGCAGTACCTGAAAGCTGTTGTCCAACTTCTGGTACTATTTCAAGTAGAATTTTTCTTTAAGAACCGTCTGCACCATATCATAATCATACTGATCATATGCATCTGATGATGGTATTTCCCATATTTTGTTTCCATTTGACTCCATACCGGCAACGGCATTATCGAACCCCTTGATCATTTGAACTGATACAATTTTAAATTCAATCGGATCCCAGCCAACTAGATAATCAAAGACTTCCATCGGTAAGCTTTCCCCTGTAATGAACCTTAATAAGGTCTTTTGCCTTTACTTTTTTCATGATAAGTTTGTGAAAACAAAGTTGAAATTATTTCTCTAAAAAGTAAATTCTCTCTCATTTTGGATCTAAAGTCGTATTAAACTCACTGGATCAAGATAGATCAAATAACCCTTTAACTCTTTGAATCCCATACGAGACAAAATCTCAATATATTTATACACCTGATTTCGATCTTTTGTACGTGGCTGACCAGTTTTAAAATCGATGACATGCCAAAAATCACGTTTTTTCACCAATCTGTCAATTCTTTTTACCTCTCCTCTAGGTAGCAGCATGGATTGCTCCAAAATAACTTCATCTAATCGCTTGAAAAAGTCAATCACGTCTTTATGATAGATAATCAATTCAACGAGTCTTCTCAACTCCAAATCATCGATTTTTAATTCATCGCCCACTTTATAAATCTGACTTAAGGCATCATGAATTTCAATACCCCTATTTTTGGCTTCTAAAGATGCTTCTTCGATTAGGGAGATCCCTCTTGTTTGTATAAGATCCTTTTCCCGCCAGGAAGAACATGGATATTCTGTTAAGCTAAGTTCGACTTGTTTTTTAACTTTTTTTATTGGATCAGGGAGCTTTCCAAAAGTAAAGTTTTGATTATTTACTTTATTATTAGAGAATGTCATTAAAATATTTTTCATGAAAGATCCCATATCCTTCAAATCATTTTTTGATTTTTGTTCAGCAAACACATAAAGAGCCTGCATTGGTCGTGTCAAGGCTACATAAAGAACATTCATATTATCAATAAAACTATTAATATGTTCGTCCACATATACATCAGACCAATGGGTTTTTAGTAGTTTTCGTGAATACTTGATAGGTACGATGGGCATCTGCACTAACTTGTTTAAGGGAATACCATCTACCCAAATAATTTCCTCTTTACCTTTTTTATCAAAAGGCCAATTCAAAAACGGAATTATAACTACAGGATATTCTAAACCTTTTGATTTGTGAATAGTAAGTACTTTAATGGCATCATTTTCATCTGTCATTTTTACAGCTCTATTTTGGCCTTCCTCTTCCCACCAAATCAAAAAAGATTGTAAATCTCCTTTCGTATTCTTTGTGAAATCTAGAACCGCATCTTGGAGCCCTTGTAGATAGGTATACTTCTCCGAATAATCATTCAATCCCAACAAATCAATAAAGGATTCAATAAGCTCATACAAGCCCAACGTTGTAAAGTGGGGTAAATCACGTAAGAATTTGGCAGGCATATGGCTTTGCCATTGATCAATCTTCTCAAATGCTTCCTCTTTCGGTCTTGCATTTTTAATGGACCAATAGCTAGTAAACCATTCCCAAAGTGCAATTTTATCTTGATTCTGATGTGTCCATCGCATCAGACTTATAATTAAATTTACCACCTCACTGCTCGACAAATACAAAGCCTCCGAACTAACTATATCATAATTTAAAGTCTTCACCGATAATTCAGAACTACTGTAATCCATGAATCCATTTACGATGATGTTTCCCTCCTTTTTAGTTCTCACCAAAATGGCAATATCTCTAAGTTGATAACCCTTATGTTGGAGTTCTTCAACAACTTCAATCGTTTTTTTCAAGGCTGCTTCACTCCACGTGTTTATATTATCACCCTTGAAATAAGCTATATTGATGTATGACTCCTCATCGGTAAGCATGACTTTTTGAGCAACGCCCTCATATGCATTAAGCGCATTTTCAATAAATGCTTCATGGGTGGGAATTAGATCTGCAAAATAACGCCTAGCCACCACTGGCATTGTAGTAAATAATTTATTATTAAATTCAACAATATTTTTCCCGCTTCTCCAATTAGTATCTAGCTTGTGATCTTGGGAAGCCTCAACACCAATATCCTCTTTGATATGGCCTTTTAATAATAAGCAATTACCCCCTCGCCATCTGTAGATAGATTGTTTGATATCTCCAACAATCATACTAAACTGACCTTGATCTGTTCCATTCTTAACTAAAGGTTTAAAATTCTCCCACTGAAACCCAGAAGTATCTTGAAATTCATCTATAAGATAATGCGCATATCGCTCACCTATTTTTTCATAAATGTATGGCGTATCACTATCATTAATAATTTTGCTTAAAAAATCGGGTAAATCGGTAATCAATACCAAATCATTTTCTTCACGGAATTTGATCAATTCTTTATTAATTTTTGACAAGATACCAAACGTATATAAGTATCGAATAGCCTCTAATGCTGAAAAATATTGAGATTCATTCGAAATCATAAATTCAACCAATTGATCATAAACAGGCCATAATTTTTGCTCTAAAAAAGATGTTAAATCTCCCGATTTTTGATGCTCTTTAGTCAGCCACGCTGTTAAATTTCCTCTAGCCTCTTTTCTTGGATCGCTTATTTCAAATTTTTGACCTGCTACTTTATAGAATAAGCCAGCAGGTCCTCCCTTTTTACCCTTAAAGTGAGATAATCCTCCCTTTTCATCGAGATATTTAATACCTAAATGAGCTAACTCCTGACATTTAACACGATACCCATTTGTAAAATTATAGAGGTTCTTTTTTAGCTTAGGAAAATAGGTCGGATCATCGCTTAATTTTAATATAACTTCCGCATGCCTTTTAAAATTATCTGTTAGAATTTGTCCCGCTAATTTTTCAATATCTGATCTAAAATCCCACCGATTACCCTCTTCTACCTTACTCTCGGCAAATTCTACCAACCATTTTTTAAGCTGTTTTTGTTCAGAATCTCCTATACCAATCAGTAATTGATCTACCACTTTTTTGATTATTTGCGCCTGATCCAAATTCACATTAAATGAACCTTGCAAACTCATCTCCTGTGCAAAAGATCTAATTACCTGATAAAAAAAACTATCAATAGTAACTATAGAAAATCTCCCATATTGATGTATGATACTCGATAAAACTTTTGATGCCCTCTTTTTTAAATCTGGCGCTGAAAGGTCTAGTGCTCCCATTAAATCAGCTTTCATCGCATGATCATTATCATGACTTAATGCCTCCAATACATTGATAATTCGTGTCTTCATCTCACTTGTCGCCTTATTAGTAAAAGTGACCCCTAAAATTTCCTTAAATGCCATTTGACCCCTCAAGGCTAATTTGAGATACTCCAACGTCAACTGATGTGTTTTACCTGATCCTGCAGAAGATTTGTATATATGAAAAGGCTTTACTCCAAACATGACTTAAAAATAGACAACCCTATCCATTAATTTGAATATTCACTCTTTCATTCGAAAAAAGCATAAGCTTTTTTAAAAGATTCCTTAATTAAGTCATTTCCTAAATTCCCTATACTCCCAGAGTGTATATGGTTAATCTTACGATTAATTTTTAAAGTCCCCTCCTTAATTGAAGTAGCTACTTCATGATAGGCATCTCTAAAAGGAACTCCAGCCTTAACTCTTCTGTTCACCTCTTCAACACTAAAGATATAATCATATTTCGGGTCATTGATTAACTGTGCCTCAACGGATATTTCAGCCGACATGGCCTTTGTGATTTTAAGGCAGTCTTTCAATGAGAACAAAGCAGGTATAAAACGCTCTTTCAAAACTTGTAAATCGCGATGATAACCTGAGGGAAGATTTAGGAGTATCATGTTAAGCTCAAAGGGAAGTGCCTGCAACAAGTTGCACTTAGAACGAATCAACTCAAACCCATCCGGATTGGCCTTGTGAGGCATAATACTAGATCCTGTCGTATGTTTTTTATCTACTTTTAAAAAATTAAAATTTTGTCCTGAATAGAGACAAACGTCCATGGCAAATTTTGATAAAGTAGCAGCAATACTGTTCACTGAAAATCCTACACTTTTTTCCATCTTCCCTCTGGTCATTTGGGCATATATTGAATTGACATTGAGACCTCCAAATCCCATTTCCTCCATAGTAGATATTCTATTTAATGGAAAAGAAGAACCGTACCCTGCTGCCGATCCTAAGGGATTTTTATCTACTAATTTGTAAGTTGACTTAAGCTGCAGCAAATCATCAAGAAGACTTTCAGCGTAAGCTGCAAACCACAAACCAAAAGAAGAAGGCATCGCAATTTGCATGTGTGTATAGCCTGGCATCAAAACATTTTTATAACGCTCGCTCATGATCATCAAAAGTTCAAAAAGATCCTTAATCAAAACAGCTATTTCCTTAAGTTCTGATTTAGCAAAAAGTTTCAAAGCAGTAAGAACTTGGTCGTTTCGGGACCTTCCACTGTGTATTTTTTTTCCTATAGGCCCTAACTCTTCGGTCAGTAATATTTCAATTTGAGAATGGCAATCCTCCACTCCTTCCCTAATTTCAAAGGTCTCCGAATCAATCATTTGATCTATTTTTTCAAGACCAAGGACAATCGCAATAACCTCCTCTGATGTTAAAAGTCCTATTTCCCCAAGCATTTTTACATGTGCCTTAGAGCCAATAATATCGTACTTGGCTAAATGCACATCCAACTCAGGATCTTTACCTACGGTAAAACGTTCAAAAATTTTGTCAATAGATTCTTCTTTTTGCCATAATTTCATTTTGATGCGATTTTGGAGAGTATATTTATAAATTCAATGTAACCTTTGATGCCCAACTTTATTTCATCTAAATAAATAAATTCATCAGCAGAATGAGATCTTTTAGAGAGACCTGGACCCATTTTTATGCTCGAAAAAGGCATCAAACATTGATCTGACAACGTGGCTGATCCAAATTGATCAATCCCCATTCTATTTGCCGCCTGAAGGAGAATATGGTCTTTTGACAAGCTCGAAGGATTTAAATAAGTAGATCTAGGCCTTATCAAGCTTGAGGTTCCCTTATTGATCAAACCAAGAATTTCAGAATGAGTATATACATCTGTTGTTCTTACATCTACAACAAAATGGCATGTATCAGGAATAAGATTGTGCTGATACCCTGCATCAATCATGGTTACTGACATATTAACCGCCCCAAGTGTAGATGATTTTCTTTCAAAATCATAGTTTTTAAACCATTCTATATCCTTTATAGCCTTATAAATGGCATTCTCTCCTTGATTGCTTGCCGCATGACCTGATGTACCTTTTGCATATACATCTAATACCATCAAGCCTTTTTCAGCAATGGCAATTTTCATTTCCGTCGGTTCTCCTACCAACGCATAATCAATCGATTCTAGGTGAGTCAAAATAGACATTAACCCCTTTGATCCTGATATTTCTTCCTCGGCAGTCGCAGCAAAAACTAGATTAATGGGCAAATCAATCTCATAATAATGGACGAAGGCATAAAACAAAGCGACCAAAGAAGCGCCTGCATCATTACTTCCTAAACCCAACAGTTTTCCCTCTTTAATCACGGGATCAAAAGGATCTAAAGTATAACCGTCATTGGGTTTAACGGTATCATGATGCGAATTAAGTAGTAAAGAAGGTTTGCCTGCATTAAAATATTTATTTCGCATCCATAAATTATGATGCTTTCGTTCAAAATGAATACCATTAGCTTTTAATGCATCAGACAAAATATCTCCAGTATCCGACTCGTCTTTACTCATACTAGGTGAACGGATCAAATCTTTAAGTAATTTGAGCGAAGATTGATAATAATCCTCCAGTCGCTTTTCAGATAATGGAAGTATGATCATATCCTTGGTTTAATCGATTAATTTTATCAAATTTAATAATGCATATTTTACTTACTCCATTTGCACGAGCTTGAAATGCATTATCCAGTTTAGGAATCATTCCTTTACTCACAAAACCATTGGCCTTTAATTCGAGATAGTAACTATGATTAATGCTTTTAATCAAAGAATCGGGATTTTGAACATCTTTCATGACACCCCTTTGCTCAAATGCATATATCAAATGTACCTCATATTTTTTCACCATTGCTGAAGCCACTGCATTAGCAATAGTATCTGCATTGGTATTCAATAAATTTCCTTGACCCTCATGCGTAATTGGTGCCAAAATAGGTACTAAACCTAAGTCTATAAAAGTTGAAAGACGTACCACGTTAACAAATAATGGATCTCCAACCCACCCATAATCAATACCCTCAAAACGCCTTTTTTTGGAAAAAATGAGATTAGCATCTACACCACTTAAACCCATGGCATCACAATTTTCCGCCTGAAGTGCCGCTACTATTTTTTTGTTGATTAGGCCGGCATAGACCATCGTAACAACATCAATCATTTGATCATCTGTCACACGTCTTCCTTCGATCATTTGGGCATTTAATGAAAGTCTATCACCCCATTGCGTGGCTTTCGCTCCACCCCCGTGAATAAGTAATTTAAATCCTTCCAGAGCTTGAAATGCTCTCAAAAATTGGTGTAATTTGATTGAGTCATTGATGACATTACCTCCTATTTTTACGACGTAGATTTTTTTTTTCATTAGCTTACCAGCATTTTTTTCAATACCAATTGAGTAGCAAAAACCCTATTATAGGCTTGATCATGAATAATTGAATGCTGACTGTCCATGGCATTATCAGCTATCACCACATTTCTACGAACAGGTAGGCAATGCATTAATTTAGCTTGAGCAGTGGATTGTAATTTCTCTAAAGTTATCATCCACTCTTTCCGATTTTTTTGAATGTCCCCATAATTATGGTAGGAGGACCAATTTTTTACATAGATAAAATCTGCTTCTTTAAAAGCATTATCTTGATTATGGCTCAACTTTGCATTCTTAGTAAATTTTGTGTCTAATTCCATTCCCTTTGGATGTACAATATGAAAGTCAGCATCGTAATACTGCATCCATTGAGAAAAAGAATTTGGTACAGCTTGTGGAAGGGCTTTGATGTGGGGTGCCCATGACATCACAACCTTCGGTCGCTTCTTTTTCTTATGTTGTTCAATGGTCATTAAATCAGCAAAAGACTGTAGAGGATGTAAGGTGGCCGATTCGAGATTTACAATAGGAACACCCGCATATTCTTGAAAGCCTCGAAGATATTTTTCTAAATAATCCTCTCTTTTACTCAAAAATGTCGGAAAAGCTCGAACACCCAAAATATCACAATAACCTCCCATGACTGCAGCAGCCTCTCTGATATGCTCAACATGATTTCCATCCATGACACCTCCATGAGTAGTCTCTAATTGCCAGCCGTCCTTATTTACGTCGAAAGTAATCGTTTCCATGCCTAAATTTTGAGCAGCTTTGATAGTGCTTAACCGAGTACGCAAGCTCGCATTGAAAAAAATAAGTCCAAGGGTCTTATTAATTCCAAGTCCCTTATATTCATAAGGATTATTTTTAAGTTTTAGAGCTTCATAGATCCAACCCATGGTATCAGGACAATCCTTAACAGAAAAAAAATGATTAAGCATACCAAACTTTCTTAAATGCTTGTAAAAAAACTACTAATTCTTCTTTACTCACCCCAAGAGGTGGTAATAGTCTAATTGTATTTGATTGCATAGCTGATCCCACGAACACATAATGATCCTTCAGTAAGCTCGCCCTGAATAGTTTAGAATCTTCCTTCAAATCAAATCCTATCATCAATCCTCTACCCCTAATTTGAATTAAATTTTCTAACGACCTTAATGCATTCCAAAGTACTTCGCTTATGGAATTCACATGATCAATCAAGCCCTCTGAATCGATTACCTCCAGAACCGCCAATCCTGCGGCACACGCCAAATGATTTCCTCCAAAAGTAGTCCCCAGCATCCCAGACCAAGGTTTAATGTCTGGGTGAATAAGGATACCCCCAATTGGAAAACCATTCCCCATACCCTTTGCTATCGTTATCAGATCTGGCTCAAATTGTGCGTATTGATGTGCAAAGAATTTACCTGTCCGGCCGTAACCACTTTGAATTTCATCTACGATCAGTAAAGATCCATTCTGCTTACATAACAACTTCAATTCCTCTAAAAAAGTGTTGTCAGGCAATTTTATACCTCCTACTCCTTGAATTCCCTCAATCAGCACTGCTGCCACCGATGTATCCATACACTTTGCAACTGCTTCTAAATCATTTAATTTGACTCTGATAAAACGATCGTTTTGATTGATCGGTGCAATCAATTTAGCAGTATCAGTCGCAGTCACAGCTAACGAGGTTCTTCCATGAAATGCATTCTCAAATACAATTACTTTTGATCTTTTAGTATGAAATGAAGCAACCTTCAAAGCATTTTCTATGGCTTCCGCTCCAGAATTACATAAAAATAACTCATGATCTATATATCCAGACATTTCGCCTAATTTATGGCTTAATTCTTCTTGGATTGGAATTTGAATTGAATTAGAATAAAATCCAAGCTGCTGCAATTGATGCTGAATACGATCAACATAATGAGGATGGCCGTGCCCGATAGATATAACCGCATGCCCACCATAAAAATCCAAATATTTCTGGCCTTCTTTATCCCAGACCCATGAACCCTGACCGCGCACCGGATAGATATCATAGCGTGGATAGACATCAAACATCTTCATGATTTTATTTGATTTATTTTATAAAATGAAGTCATCACTCCTTTAATTAAAGAAGAACTAAATCCTTGATGCTCCATCTCATTTAATCCCTCAATAGTACACCCTCTCGGCGTGGTTACCTTATCTATTTCAACCTCTGGATGACTGTTATGTTCTAGAATCAAAGAAGCAGCTCCTTTGGCTGTCTGAACTGCTATTTTTTGAGCCTCCTGACTTTCAAAACCCATTTGTACACCCGCTTGTGTTGCTGCACGTAAATACCTCATAAAAAATGCAATTCCACTAGCCCCCAATACGGTCGCGGCTTGCATGAGATTTTCTTCGATCAATAAGGTCAAACCTAAGGCTTGAAAGAGATTTTCTACCTTTTTTAACGCAGCATCTGTTCCTTTGGTAGCGAGGCAAGTCATTGATTGACCCGTCGCTATAGCCGTATTGGGCATAGCACGGACAAGCTGACTTACACCTGTGGCCTTTTCTCTCAAAAGCTCTAAAGAAATACCAGTAATCACCGATACTAAAATATGATCCTTACGCAATACTGGTTTAATAACTTTAAGCAATATATCAATTTGTTGAGGCTGAACACATAAAAAAACAATTTCAGATTCCTCTACTGCCTTCTTATTATCACACAAAACCCGATATCCTAAGTCTCTAAACTCATCGAGAAGGCCGATATGTCTTCTCGTTAAAAAAATATCCGATGGCAGTTTAAGTTTTTTTTCAACAATTCCTGTAGCAATAGAAATACCTAAATTCCCTGCCCCCAGTATAGCTATTTTTTTTACTGTTTTCATGATTAATACACATTACTTTTTAAAGTCAAACCTGCGGCTTCATCTAAATCAAAAATTAAGTTCATATTTTGAATTGCCTGTCCTGAAGCCCCCTTTAATAAATTATCTATAACCGTGATTACCAGTACTTGATCCTCAATTTTAGAAACATTGATCAACGCTTTATTGGTATTTGTTACCATCTTTAAGTCAGGATTTTGATCGATCACATGTGTAAAAGGGTGTACATCGTAATAATCTTTATAAATAGTTTTAATGGTAGTTTCATTTTCATCTGAATTGAAATAAGCACTAGTAATAATGCCTCGAGTAAATGCCCCACGATAGGGTATAAAGCGAATACGATCAGAAAACGAATCATTTAATTGGGAAAAAGATTGACCTACTTCTTGAAGGTGTTTATGCTCAAACGCCTTATAAACGCATGCATTATCATTTCTCCAAGAATAATGAGAAGTGGCAGTTTTGGCTTGCCCAGCACCTGTTGAACCTGTAAGACCTGATACATGAACATCTCCATGAACAATTGATGTGGCCATAGCAGGTAACAAACCCAATTGAATGGCCGTCGCAAAACATCCTGGATTGGCAATGTAATTTGCTTTTCTTATCAATTCTCGAGACATCTCAGGTAAGCCATAGACAAATTCATGGGATCCAGAGATTCTAAAATCTTGACTTAAATCTATGATCTTGATTGAATATAATCCTTCCTGCGCGTTTAAGTATGTTTTTGAATGACCATGTCCTTTACATAGGAAGACTACATCGACCTCTCGTTCATCTAGCTTTTCTTGAAATTCAGATTCAATATCGCCAAACAAATCAGTGTGAATAGTTGAGATTTTGTTACCTTTTTGACTTTCGCTTTGTGCAATAATTTTATCGACATTGGGGTGATTATACAATATCCTAATCAACTCTCCGGCTGTATAACCTGCGGCACCTATAATTCCTATATTTAATTTATGCATCTTTCAATCCGTAGTATAATTTAGTTTGATTAGAAAAAATCTTTGTGAAGCCCTTTACTTCTGCAGCAGACCAACCCTTATTTATCTCACCATACATGGCTACATCTGACTGCATCAAATCAAAATCTGATTGTATGCTCAACAATTCATATCTATAAGGTGCCAAGCCTATTTCAACTGTCCCAGTTACATTTTTTTGTGATGAGGAAAAAAAGGCCTCTATATCTCTCATGACCGGATCTAAATATTGACCTTCGTGCATGAGACTTCCATAAAAAGCAGCAATTTGATCCTTAATAAATAATTGCTGCTTCGATAAGGTATGTTTCTCAAGTAAATGATGTCCCTTAATGAGCATTAATGGCCCAGCCGCCTCAAATCCTACACGTCCTTTGATACCTATGATGGTATCTCCAACATGTACATCCCGACCAATGGCATACTTACCTCCCCGTTCATTTAAACGTTTGATTACTTCAATAGGCGTCATAATTGATCCATTCAGACCCACAGGTTCCCCGTTTTGAAATTTTATTTTAACTACTTCATAATCATTATTTTGTAATTGATTTGGAAATGCTTCTTCAGGCAATACCCCATGAGATGTAAGAGTCTCCTTACCGCCAATAGAAGTACCCCACAATCCCTTATTTATTGAATAAAGTGGTTTTTCCCAAAGACCCTTAACACCATGTGACTGCAAATAAGTAATTTCTTCCTCGCGAGATAACGCCAAATCTCTAATAGGTGTAATAATCTCAATTGAAGGACAAATCGTTTGAAAAATTAAGTCAAATCTAATCTGATCATTTCCAGCCCCCGTACTTCCATGTGCTATAGCATCTACCTTCATCTCTACAGCCAAATGAGCCAATGCCATAGCCTGAAAAACCCGTTCTGCACTCACAGAAAGAGGGTAAGTATTATTTTTTAATATATTTCCAAAAATTAAATACTTAATACCCTGCTCATAAAAATTCATTGTCTGGTCAATGAATTTATAATCTGAGACGCCTAATGAAAAGGCTTTTGCCTTTAATTGACGAACAGCTGCCATGTCAAATCCTCCCGTATTTATTGTGGCCGCGACCACTTCAAACCCTCTATCTTTGACCAAATGCACAGCACAATAAGAGGTGTCTAAGCCACCACTGAAAGCAAGTAGCAATTTTTTTTTCATAATAATTGTTTCTTATCGGTCATTTTTTTTAAGATACTCCATCTGCTAAGCCATTTTGATTTATTCCAGAATTTTTTTTTCTTGATCTTATTTACCACTGGGTCATATAACATCCCTGTGCAGAGACAATTACTCCTATTTTTTTTTTGTAAAATATCATAGTTGACGCAACTCTGACAGCCTTTCCAAAACTCTTCGTCATTAGTCAATTCACTAAAGGTAACCGGTTCGTATCCCAATTCTGAATTTATTTTCATTACTGGTAATGACGTGGTTAATCCAAAGAGTTTAGCCTTGGGAAACATTTTTATCGAATGGTGAAAAGCTAACTTTTTTATTTTTTTTGCTACGCCTTGATTTCGAAATTTATGGTGGATGACTAGTCCTGAATTCGCTACATATTTGGTATTACCCCAGCTTTCAATATAACAGAATCCTACGAGTTCTCCCAGTTTTGTGACTGCAATAATGGCCTTATGCTCATTTATTTTTTGTATGATATAGTTAGGTGAACGTTTGGCAATACCTGTTCCCCTTTTTTTTGCACTTTCTTGTATCAAGTCGGATATTTCACGTGCATATCGAACATGATGAAATGTGGCGATTTGAATTACAATTGAATCCATTGCTGATTAGGTAAATTATAAGAAAAAAAAAATTCGGAGAGGGCAACCATCCACGTAGGAGGTCATTTTAAAGTAAAGGCTAACGCCTAGCCGGGAATAACGGCCTTATATCTAAAAGAGAAAATATTAAAATTCTTATATCCATAATATTAAAGTGCAATTATAATATTAATTTTTTATTTTATCCAAATAAAGCAACAAAAACTATCTATAAAGAAATGTAAGCGATGATATTCTTGTAAGCTGCTCTCAACTAAATTGTTTATACATTACAGTGAATATTATCTTTCTTAAGACTATTTAATCAATAAATTAGTAATTATTAATTTTTATAATAGTGTCCTGTCCAACCATCATTCATCTTAAAATACTTCTATAAAGTTAGAGGGCAACTCCAATGAAAGACTTAAAAGCTAAGCCCATTAGACCCGTAATCAACATAGTAATACCTAACCCTTTGAGGCCAGGAGGCACTTTTGAATATTTTAGCTTTTCCCGTATCGCAGCGAGTGCAATGATGGCCAAGAAAAATCCAAAACCAGATCCAAAACCATATGAGGTAGCCTCAATGATATTGTAATCTTTTTGAACCATAAACAATGATGATCCTAGGATAGCGCAATTGACTGCTATAAGGGGTAAAAAAATACCCAGCGAGCCGTAGAGAGCCGGCGAAAGTTTTTCAATAATCATCTCTACTAATTGTACCATAGATGCTATTACAGCAATGAACATAATAAATTGAAGAAAAGTAAGATCAATAGATTCAAAACTTCCATCTATCCACACCAATGCCCCTTCTTTTAGAACATATTCTTGAAGTAACCAATTAACGGGTACCGTTAATGTGAGTACAAAAACTACTGCTAGTCCAAGACCAAAGGCAGTTTCAACTTTTTTAGATACTGCCAAAAATGAGCACATACCTAAATAATAGGCAAAGATCATATTATCTATAAAAATACCCCTGAGTGCTATATTAAAAATTTCCATTTTGCCCTAATCAATTAATGTTCTACGTATCCTGACTTTGATCTTTGAATCCAAATGAGAATTCCTAATACGACAAATGCACCTATTGAGTCCACCATCAAACCATTGGTCGGAAACGTTATCCAACCTAAAGCTTCAAAAATTTTGAAATCAAAAATAGAACCTGATCCAAATAATTCTCTAAAAAAGGCAACAGTTAAAATAATCCAAGCGTAACCAAACCCGGAGCCCAAACCATCTAATATAGAATCGTAGGGTTTGTTGGCCATGGCAAAAGCTTCAAGCCGACCCATTACAATACAATTAGTTATGATCAGTCCAACGTAAGCTCCTAAGACTTTATACATATCGTAGCTGTAGGCTTTTAAAAATTCACTTACAAGCGTCACTAAAGTTGCCACTACGGCCAATTGAACGATGATTCTGATCCGACCAGGAATTAAATTTCGCATCAATGAAATAATTAAATTAGCAAACACAATAACAAATACCACCGCGATTGACATCACTAAAGTAGGTTCCAACTTCACAGTTACAGCCAAAGCAGAGCAAATTCCTAAAACTTGGATTGTAATAGGATTATCATCTGTTAAAGGATCGGTAACAATATTTTTTCTTCTTTTTGATAGAAAAGGTTCGGCAGGATTCTTTTTTTCCTTTGTTTCTTTTTCTACTACACTCGCTTCAGCACTCATATCGATATCATTAGTTCTTTAAGTTAATTGCAATTTCACTTTCACCCTTCTTAGTTTTAATGAAACTTTGATAGCAACCCAAATATTCTCTCAACATTTTATTTACCCCTTTAGCAGTTATGGTCGCCCCCGAAAGACCGTCAACCTCATGTTCACTTTCTGGAGGATTTCCCTCTCCTTTTATCATGGTAATGGATTTTAAATCACCTGCTTCATTAAATATTTTTTTGGTATTATTATAGCGGTTTCTTACCTTTTTTTCAGTAATTCTAGCACCCAATCCAGGAGTTTCACCTTTATGATCAAAAGCAATTCCCTTGACTGTATTTAAGTCTGATTCTAAAGCAATATAACCAGAAATCCAATCCCAGAGTCCCAAACCAAACATAGGAAAAACATAGGCCTCTACTGCATTGGTATCCGATTCATTAAGTATCATATAAACAGGATACAATCGCTCATTTCTAGTTATTTTGTGATTTTTTTGTGCATTCACTTTTTCAGCAACCAACGGATTACCTTTGACATCTTTAGAGATAATCTCACCCTTAATATCAACCACAATAGATTTTACACGGTTTTTATATAGCCTAAAAACCTCTTCAGGCGTTTTAAAAGTTGATATATCCATCACCGCACCTAAAATTTTCTTTTTAGTGTCCAGCTCAACTTGTTTGTCTTGAGCAGGCTTTAATAACACTGAGGTCAGAGACATGGCTCCACCTATTAAAACAGTCATTATTGTGGAAAAAACTAGGATGTAAATATTAGATCGTTGCACGTTTTAATCTTCTTTTTTTGTGAGCTTCTACTACGTAATAATCAATTAAGGGCGCGAATACATTCATAAAAAGTATTGCCAACATTATTCCTTCTGGATAAGCAGGATTAGAAATTCTAATAATAACAGTAAGCACACCAATCATGAATCCGTAAATCCACTTGCCTATCTCGGTTTGTGCAGCGGAAACCGGATCGGTAGCCATAAATACTGCTCCAAAAGCCAGTCCCCCAACCACAAGGTGGTAATGGGCAGGCATTAGCATAAAACTATTTGTTCCAACTAAGTTATAAATTATTCCCATTACCCAAGCGCCTCCAAAAACAGATAGAATAATCTTCCAGCTTCCGACGCCTGTAAAGACTAGTATAATAGCCCCAATTAAACACATAAGTACTGAAGTTTCGCCAATACTCCCAGGTATGACTCCAAAAAATAAGTTCCAAAAATCAAACATTCCTGCGTACCAATGTGTACCAAGATCCAACATCATTTCTGTCCCATTCGCTGCAGCTGTCGCTCCATATGACAATAATGTGGCTCCTGAAAAACCATCAACGGCTACCTGATCCCCTAAATAAGTCCAAACCATATCCCCCGATATTTGAGAAGGATATGCGAAATAAAGAAATGCTCGAGAAGTCAAGGCAACATTTAAAATATTCATGCCTGTCCCTCCAAACACTTCTTTAGCAATGACAACGCCAAATACGGTCGCTAAAGCCACTTGCCACAAAGGAATAGTTGCAGGCATTACCAAAGGGATAAGAATACCTGTTACCAAAAAACCCTCCTCGATAGGATGATTCCTGATTACACAAAAGGTAAATTCTACTCCTAAGCCTACTCCATAAGAAACAATTAAGATGGGCAAGACTTGTCCTGCTCCCAGCAAAAATTTACTAAGAAAAGTAGCATCAACTACTCCGACAGCGAGAAAATGTTGATGCCCTACGTTCCACATGCCAAATAACAAGCACGGAATTAAAGCAATGATCACGGTAAACATAACTCTCTTTAAATCCGCAGCATCTTTGACCTGAACACCCTTAGGACCTGTAGTAATACTAGGTTTAAAAAAAATCGTCCTGTGTCCTTCATATAGGGTATGCAACTTTTCATATTTAGCACCTTTCTCAACATGAGGTTTGATACTATCAAATAGATTTTGTAATAATTTCATTTATCAACTATTTCGTATGAGTTCAATTCCTTTTCTTAAAATCGCTTGAATATCATTTTTGGAGACATCAATGTATTCGCACAAGGCAACATCTTCTTCAATAACTTCATATATTCCCAATGCTTCCATTTCATCATAATCATTTGATATGATCGATTTAAATAAATAAGTGGGTAGAATGTCCATAGGTAAAATTTTCTCGAAAGTACCAGATATTGTAAAATTTCTTTGCTCACCGTTGGTATTAGTATCTAACACTTTTTCTTTTTTTGGATTTAGAAAAGACAATAAACCAAATGCTCTATGAAAACTTAATTTTTTGAAACTGGGCAACATCCAACCAAGAAATTCCTCTTTATCACCTTCTGGAATGACAGATACCTGATTATCGAAATGACCCAAATATCCACGAACACCTACATTTTCACCTGTAAGAACATTTCCCGAAATATATCTTACATTCGTGTCCGTCACATTATCTTCCAATAGTTTATCTAAACAAGCACCTGAATATGTTTTAACATAATGCGGATGAATTACTTCTGAGCCTGTAATTGCGACCACCTTTGAAGCATCATAAATACCTTCGAAAAATAACGTCCCTATACGCGCAACTGAGAGCGGGTCAATTGTCCAAACCTTATCATTTTTACCAATCGGCTTGATGTGATGTATTTGTACGCCTACATTTCCCGCTGGATGAGGTCCTGAAAATTTATGAGTCTCAACATGCTCGATTCCACTGAAAACACTGGGTATTTCCGTGGAATCAAGATTCAAGTGTATATTCCCATTCACTAACTTATTTAAAACCTCAATTCCCAACTGAAAAACTTCTTCTTTGCCACGCATGATATAAGCCATATCTGGAGCACAAGGACTCGAGTCAAATGCCGAAATATAAATAGCAGAGGGTTCATCTAATGGATTGGCAACTACTCCGAAAGGTCGCTGAATAATTGAAGGCCAAATACCACTGCTAGTTAATGTAGCCAATGCTTGCGCTTTAGTTATATTATAAATCTCTGCTTTTGAGTACTTCTTGAAATCCTCATATTCAATTTTTTTGTCAGATAAAATACGTATTTCAATAATCTTTCTTCTTTCCCCTCTTATTATCTCAGTGATTTCTCCGCTCACAGGTGAAACGAACAAAACATCTTCGCTTCCTTTGTCATAAAAGAGCGGGCTTCCTGATTTGACATTTTCACCAACAGATACCAATAACTTAGGCTGAACCAAACCCTTGAAGTTACTTGGTTTTACAGCAAAAGAATCAGGCTGCTTTATTTTATGTTCTTCAAGATGAGCTTTTCCAATCAATGGAAGATTAAAACCTTTATTTAAATGAACTGTTTGAGGCATGAATTTTTGTTTGTAGTCTCATTTTAACACTTGCACAAAATTAATAATAATTCTTTTAAACAATGATGTAAGAAGGCAACTAAATGATATTTTTAATCTATAGAAAAATTAGCCCTATCCACGCAACCTGTCAAATAATTGGATACTTGTTTCATAAGCCAGTTCGGGGTAGAAGTCGCTCCACAAATACCCACGTTATCTGTTTCTTTCAACCATTCTTTCTTAATTTCATATTCATTTTCTATAAAATAGCTCCGTTGATTTTGTTTGAGACAGACTTGATAGAGCGCCTTCCCATTCGAGCTCTTTTTACCAGAAACAAAAAGAATCACATCATGTTGTTTCGCAAATTTTTCTAATTGAGGTTCTCTATTAGAAACTTGCCGACAGATGCTATCGTTAGCTTTAAAATCACCTTCAATTAGGTCTCCTTTTTCTTCTATGATCCGAGCTTCAATGAGGGACTTCATATGATAAAACCCTTTCGCACTTTTTGTGGTTTGGCTGTATAGAATTATCGGCCTCGACCAATCTATGCAATCCAGATCCTTTTCCTCCATCACAACTATCGCCTCCTCATTGGTCTGACCGATGAGACCAGTTACTTCTGCATGTCCTGGTTTACCATAAATGACAATTTGTCCTCTTTTTTCTTTGACCTGATCAAAAGAATTCTTCACTCTATTTTGAAGCTTGAGTACTACCGGACAAGAGGCATCAATCAACTCAAGATTATTAGCCAAAGCTATTTTATATGTTTCAGGAGGCTCTCCATGTGCCCGTATCAGTACTTTAGCATTATGAATTTTCTCAAGATCTTCATAATTGATTATTTTTAATCCTTTCGCTTCCAAACGCTCCACTTCCATACTGTTATGCACAATATCTCCTAAACAATATAAAGTTCCTCCCTGATTCATTTCATCTTCAGCCATCTGAATGGCAAATTCAACACCAAAACAATAACCTGAATTAATATCTATTTCAACCTTCATGAATAATTTTGTTGGCTATGTCCACGATTTTTTTCACTTGATCCCCAAGAGTAAGATAACTGCTATCTAAGGTAATTGCATCCTTTGCCTTGATCAATGGACTATCTAATCTATTAGCGTCTAAATCATCTCTTTTGGCAAGGTTTTTTTTAATCTCTTCAATATTAACTTGAATGCCTTGCTCTTCAAGCTCTTTTTGACGTCGCTTAGATCTGACTTGTAAATCTGCGGTCATAAATATCTTAAGAGCAGCATCCGGGAACACTACTGTACCAATATCTCTACCATCCATTACCATTTTTTTTTTAAGCCCTAATTTTTGTTGTCTATCCACCATAGCCCTCCTAATCAAAGGCTGAGCAGCAATTTGACTTACAATTTCATCAACTTCCGGAAGCCTAATTTGGTAATCCATAATCTGATTATTTAACAAAATCTCTGAGGTATTCAGTAGATTATTGAATTGAAAAGAAATTAAAATTTCATCTAATGCCTCAGCAACTTCTTTCCCCTCCTCAAAATCGATTTGATGATTTATAAAATAAAGGGCTACACAACGATACATAGCACCTGAGTCAATATATTTGTAACCCAAAGCGCTAGCAACTTTTTTGGCAGTAGAACTTTTTCCTGTACCAGAAAATCCATCAATCGCTATAACAATATCTGCCATCAACAATCCTTTATAGGACAATTAGATTTTCCTGGTTTCATTTTCCCCTTGTAGCGTTGTTGGCCAGGATTGTTTTTACAACCTTCCATGGGAGATACAACCATTATAAGTAATAAAAAAGTCCCTATGTAGAATCCATATTTTTTGAAAAAATATTTCATTAATAACTATTTACTAACATTTCACCATTAACCTTCTTAATCAAACCTTGCAAAACGCTACCAGGACCTGATTCATAAAAGGAGGTTGCTCCATCATTAATCATCTGTTTTACACATTGGGTCCATTTTACAGGAGAGGTCAACTGTGCTATGAGATTAGATTTAATCACAAAAACATCAGTATTCCCTTTTGCGTCTACGTTTTGATAAATCCGGCATTTTGGAAGTTTAAATTCGGTAACTGCGATGGCTTCTGCCAACTCGAAGCGAGCCGACTCCATTAAGGGGGAATGAAATGCTCCGCTGACTGGAAGAAGTATTGCTCGCTTAGCGCCTGCAGCTTTCATTCTCTCACATGCCAAAGTAACGGCTGCTACTTGACCTGAGATCACCAATTGACTTGGACAATTGTAATTAGCTGCTACAACAATCCCTTCTGTTTCGGCACAAATCTTTTCGACTCGCTCATCGGCAAGTCCAATAATTGCAGCCATGGTTGAAGGCTCTTTTTCACAAGCTTTTTGCATGGCTAACGATCGCTTTGCTACCAATCTTAATCCATCATCGAAATCAAGTACTCCACTGGCAACCAAAGCTGAAAATTCTCCTAAAGAATGACCTGCTACCATTTCTGGTGAAAAATCACCCTTACTCAATACATTGATAACACTATGTAAAAATACGGCTGGCTGGGTTACTTTGGTTTGTTTTAAATCTTCTGAAGTCCCCCCAAACATGATTTGAGTTATTTCAAAACCCAGTATTTCATTGGCCCGTAAAAAATATTCTTTTGCCACAGAATTTGTTTCAAATATTTCTTTGCCCATTCCAGGATACTGGGCACCTTGTCCGGGAAATACGAATGCAGGCATATATTACTTCTAAATTTAATTTAAGTGCAAATTTAACAAGGATGAATTAATCCAAAAACCTTTCTGCAAGTTCTGGAGTAGGTATTTTACATTTTTCTTGTCTTCCGAACCATAAATACCTGTTTTTAGCTATCAAATCATAAAAAAAGTCGGTCACTCTTGAAGGTAAAAAACTAAATAGGTAAATCCATCTCCAATTCCATGAAAAGGACTTCGCAACTTTAAACACTGCAGCACTCTTTTGGAAAACTTGATTATCCGAAAACAAGTAAATTGTATTAATCTCCAAGTGAGCTTGGGGTAATTTTTTTTTTAATAATATCCTCTGAGCAAATTGAGACTGTAATGAGGCAAATTTATAATGTTTTAGTGCATCTTGATCAATGATAAAGTTTACAGCTCCTATGCAAAGGTTACACACACCATCAAATAAAAGGACAGGAGATTCTATTTGAGTAGTTGAATCCATCCTTTATAATTTTTTTCTTGCTTGGCATTCGGTAATACATCGAGGGTAACCTCTGAGACATAGAAATACACGCCTGCTTCCAATGACGATCCCGCATTATTTTTACCATCCCATTGGATTAATATCGATGGCTCTTTTTCAAGTTTAAGGTCAAATACTTTTTTCCCTGTTCGATCGAAAACCTTGAAGGAAACCTCTGATATAAAGCGAGGGCAATACTTGGGTCTAAAAGTGTCATTGAAGCCATCAGCATTGGGCGAAAAAGCATTAGGCAAATTAAACTGAGGACAATTATCAATACAACTTGTTTCTGAAAAATCACTCTCATTCAATGACCTGTCTACCGCAGTAATTCGATAACAACCCTTGAATGAATTCAATATCGGGTGTTGATAACTGGTTTCTACTGTACTATCTAATAGATAAAAATCTTGGTCAAAGCCCGTCGGACTAAAATAAATTCGGAAATAAATTACATCATCATCACACTGTAAACTCTCATTCTCCACCCATGAAATAGTATTTTCAAAAGTCATTTCGGTACATTGAGCGATTTTATCTCCAGATTCACAATTATAGGAATTTAAAACTGTTACGTATAAAGGAGCGCAGGGAGCTATGTTATCATTAGGTTGCGCGCAAACGACTTGAGAATTATTAACTAAAGGAGATGGCAAAATTGGATTATCATATCCCCCAAATGTCGTCAGAGCATAGCAATAAATCAATTCGTCGTCCAATACCGTGTTATTGAAGCGGCCGTCATCCAAGTAGCTAAATCCATTTTGTGAGATTTTTATCGAGTCGATTAGAATCATTAAATCAGGATCGTTCAAATCCGTACGATCTCTGTAAACATAATGATAAGGATAAGTCAACATATTATTTGACCAAGGTACGTTCGCTTGCCATGAAAGCTCAACGGAACTCAAAAGGGGCTTTGCGTTTAATTTAACAGAAGAGGCCACCGCAGAAGAATCTATAAATCTGTTGTTGGCATCATATAATGCAATTCGGTATGCATAAGCATAGGCGAAGGTATTGAGATCTAGTTGGTCAGTAAACAACGTATCTGATATTTTTTCAGCGACCAATACTTCTTCATTTAAATAGAATCCTGAAGAACGATACAACGAATACTTATACGGAGCAGGGAAAGTTGTGGCATCAATCTCATAAGGCGGGGTCCAATCTATTTTAATAACTCCATCTTCGGAAGTTTCTAGCACATCAACATGGGTAATCACAGGCGCATCAGTCTCTAGTGTCAAACATACTTCTTTTGAAATATAACTGGTACCTAAACCTGGATTTGGGAACTGTGCCACAATTCGGTAGCAATATTTAGCCCCAGGAGCCAACATCTCATCAACATAAATCGTCTCTGAAGCGGATTTTTTTGCAATTAAACTGTATCCGGAATTAGCAGGCATTCCTACCTCACAATCATCCAAATCAAAATTAAAATCTCCCACACGTCTCCAAATTTCCATTTCACTAGCATTGCTACAAACATAATCATCCCAAGATAATTCTATAGACCTTCCTGATTTGGGCGCAAGAACCAAACCTTGTGGAGCAGGCCCGGCTATAGAAATTTCCCAAGTGCCAAAATCGGTTAACGATGGGCCTACCTTCATGTTATTCTCAACAGGATCGTCTGCCACTTTGAATTGCACCTCATAAGCCCTTTCTCTAATATGCCCACAGAAAGTATTCCATTCAAAATTTAGTTTTCCAGGAGTATCTTGAAAAGTTGCTGGAAAAGAATTGGGACTTTCATAGGTCGCGGGAGAGTTGATTTCAAATGGCCCTCCAAAAGCCTCTATTTTCACCTGATGCCCGTCTGGGTCTAAACCCAAGATGGTTTTCAGTACCTGATCACCAGCCATCACACAAATTGGATCTGGAATTTCCAGTTCTGGCTTTTCATTGTCTCCCTCATAGACAATGATTTGCATGTCTCTAGTAACATAACCCAAACGGTACCATTTTCCTCCTATTTCTCTCCACTCTTCAATCCTAAAAGCAACATTGTATTCTGCACATTCAGACACTCCGGTAGGACATTCTGACGACTCTAAATTAAAAATATCTCCGGGAGAATTCCAAACAAGGTTTCCATAGGCCGCGTCTAGTTCTAATGTCGGAGGCGTTAAATTCTCACTTCCTTGACCAAAATTGGTATAGAAATCAGGATGATTAAGGGATTTATAAATAATTACTTCTGAATTTTTTCCCATTTTTGGTGTGACTAAGTAATAAGCAAGGCTATCTCCATCAATATCAAAGGCACCTGCATTGTGTATGAATTGGGCACCAGGAATACCTTCATCGATGGGTGGCACGGTCAATATAGGTGTATTATTAACGCCAAAAAAAGGATCTATAATGATTAGAGTCTCAGTGTAAAAAGGAGTATTCAAAGAATTTTCCATATTTGCAATGCCTCCATTCCTGTTATCCTCAGAATAACTCACAATGTAACTGTTGGGTGCTTGATAGGTATGAAATAAAGTAAATTCCGCACGTACGATGTTATTAGTTATTTGCGTTTCCAGTACACTGAAATTCCCAGAAATCACCGTTCCATCTCCAAAATCAAAGTCGCCTCCGCCAAATTCAATATTTGTTTCGGTATCCCTGTATCCAATGAACGTAAACTCGTACTCAAAGGTTAGATTACTGATTCTCCGAGCAATGACTTCTCCCGCTCTGATATGCGAGGCCATAACAGCTTCAGAGCAAAAAAAATATATTGTAAAAAAGGCTCCTAAAAATTTGAAAATATTCATAATCAAAAAACTCTCTTTCCATAATTTAACCTTATAATAAACGACCGGCCTCATCGAATTTCAGTAAATCTAACCCTAACATCATAACATTTAAAATGAAAATATTTTTTCTCATTAAACCTTTTGCAAGAATAAGACCAAAACAACATAATTAAGTTCAAAAAAGTCAAATAATATCATTTTGCCACTAATTACTGGAAAAGTGACATCAAATTGGTCTAGATCATTGGAAGATAACCGATCTAAACATAACTTTGTACTTCATAAAGTTACAATTAAACTATTATAATGAGTTTTTTACTGAGCTCGATTGGAAAAAAAGTGACAATGTCATTGTCTGCTTTTTTTCTCATTTCCTTTTTATTATTGCACGTGGCCATTAATTTTTTATCTGTGGTAAGTGGAGATATGTACAATGAAGCTTCACACTTCATGGGAACCAACCCAATCATACAATTTATTATGCAGCCAATTCTTATATTTGGGGTTTTATTTCACTTTACCATGGGATTTGTGCTAGAATACCAAAATAAGAATGCAAGGCCCGTTGGATATGTTATGAAAAATGATAAGAGAAGTTCTAGTTGGCTCTCTAGAAACATGATATTTTCAGGACTAGTTATTTTTGCTTTCTTAGGACTCCACTTTTACGACTTCTGGGTTCCTGAAATGCAATACAAATATATTGAATTTAAACCCCCAAATGAACATAGGTATTTTTCTGAATTAGTGCATAAGTTTGAAGATCCGATAAGAGTTGGGTTTTATACTTTGTCGTTCATTTTATTGATGATGCACTTATTGCACGGTTTTCAGTCGGCATTTCAATCTCTGGGAGTTAATAATAAATTTACACCCACTATAAAAAAAACGGCCTGGGCTTTTTCCGTGGTTGTTCCGATGACATTTGTATTTATTGCACTTTTTCATTTTATAAAACACTAAACCAAATATTTAAGAATCGTATATGATGCTGATTTTTAACCAAGATAATTAGGAGAAAAATTGAAATGACTTTAGGAGAAAATTTTCCTGCAAAAACACCAGAAGGTCCTATAGAAGATAAATGGACCTCTTATAAGAACAAAATAGATCTGGTCAACCCAGCCAACAAACGGCTCATAGATATCATTGTAGTTGGCACCGGATTAGCCGGAGCCTCAGCTGCAGCCTCTTTGGCAGAATTAGGATATAATGTCAAAGCCTTTTGTTTTCAGGATTCTCCGCGCAGGGCACATTCTATCGCCGCACAAGGTGGCATCAATGCCTCAAAAAATTATATGGGAGATGGTGACTCAGACTATCGACTTTTCTACGATACGGTAAAGGGAGGTGACTACAGGGCAAGGGAGGAAAACGTTTATCGGTTAGCAGAGGTATCGGGTAATATCATCGATCAGTGTGTTGCTCAAGGGGTACCCTTTGCAAGAGATTATGGAGGTTTGTTGGACAATCGGTCTTTTGGTGGAGTTTTGGTTTCTCGAACTTTCTATGCTAAAGGCCAAACAGGTCAACAATTGCTGTTGGGAGCTTACTCGGCAATGAATCGACAAATAGCCAGAGGTAAAATAAAGATGTACAACCGTCACGAAATGATGGATTTGGTACTTGTGGAAGGTAAAGCAAGGGGAATTATTGCGAAAAACTTGATAACAGGTGACCTTGAAAGACACTCGGCACATGCTGTAGTTATAGCTTCAGGAGGTTACGGCAATGTTTTTTATTTGTCCACAAATGCAATGGGTAGTAATGTTTCAGCAGCATGGAAAATTCATAAAAAAGGTGCTTGGTTTGCGAATCCTTGTTTTACTCAAATTCACCCTACTTGTATTCCTGTATCCGGGGATCATCAATCTAAGCTAACTTTGATGTCTGAATCTTTAAGAAATGATGGTCGAATTTGGGTCCCTGCTAAGGAAGAAGATGCAAAAGCGATCCGATCAGGAAAATTAAAACCAACGGAAATTGCAGAGTCCGATAGAGATTACTTTTTAGAACGTCGATATCCAGCCTTTGGTAATCTTGTCCCGAGAGATGTGGCTTCAAGAGCTGCAAAAGAGAGATGTGATGCTGGATTTGGAGTTAATGCCACTGGCGAGGCGGTTTATTTAGACTTCGCCTCTGCTATGACAAGATACGGAAAGGAAAAAGCCCTTGTTACTCACCAAGATGCAAGCAATGAAGCCTTAGTTCTTGAATTGGGGAAAGAAATCATTGCTACCAAATATGGTAATCTTTTCCAAATGTATGAAAAGATAGTTGATCAAAATCCTTATGAAACTCCCATGATGATTTATCCTGCGGTGCATTATACTATGGGTGGTGTCTGGGTTGATTATGATTTGATGACGACCATTCCAGGTTGCTATGCCATTGGAGAAGCTAACTTCTCCGAACATGGCGCCAATCGCCTCGGTGCATCAGCATTAATGCAAGGCTTAGCGGATGGATATTTTGTTCTTCCCTACACCATAGGTAATTACCTAGCTAAAGATATCCGTACTGGAACTATTCCCGTAGATACACCGGAGTTTGCTGCCGCTGAAAAAAGTGTACAAAAGCAACTTGAACTCTTCATCAATAACAAAGGTTCGAAACCCGTTGATTACTTCCACAAAAAGTTGGGAAAAGTCATGTGGGATAAAGTAGGTATGTCAAGAAATGGTAGGGATCTTAAAAATGCTGTCAAAGATATTCAAGCGATAAGAGATGAATTTTACAAAGAAGTAAAAGTACCAGGAGACTTGAATGGTTTTAATGAGGAATTAGCAAAAGCAGGTAGGGTTGCAGACTTCTTAGAATTAGGAGAACTTTTTGCAAAAGATGCACTAAACAGAGAAGAGTCTTGCGGAGGCCATTTCAGAGAAGAATATCAAACACCAGAAGGTGAAGCGAAAAGAGATAAAGCCTTTCAATATGTAGCCGCATGGGAGCACAGTGGAGCTCCAAAAGATGCAAAGCTTCACAAAGAAATGCTTGACTATAAATATATTGAAGTAAAAGAAAGAAGTTACAAGTAAGAATTAGAAAATTCATAAGAGATGAACCTAAAACTAAAAATATGGCGACAGAAAAACTCGACTGCAAAAGGTAAAATTGTTGATTACGAAGTCAATGAGATCTCCTCCGATATGTCATTCCTTGAGATGCTTGATGTACTAAACGCAGATCTTACAGAAAAGGGGAAGGAGCCTGTGAGTTTTGATCACGACTGCAGGGAAGGTATTTGCGGATCATGCTCGTTACAGATCAACGGTCGCCCTCATGGCCCTGATGGAGCTATTACTACTTGTCAACTACACATGCGAAAATTTAAAGATGGCGACAGTATTGTAATTGAGCCCTTCAGAGCCAAAGCATTTCCAATAGTAAAAGATTTGATTATCGACCGCTCAGCCTTTGATAGGGTACAACATGCCGGTGCATTTGTTTCGGTTAATACTTCTGGTAACACGCAAGATGCTAATGCAACTCCCATTAACAAAGTTGATGCAGATTATGCTTTTGATGCTGCATCTTGTATTGGTTGCGGTGCCTGCGTAGCTGCTTGCAAAAATGCCTCAGCCATGCTTTTTGTTTCTGCGAAAGTTTCACAATATGCTTTACTGCCTCAAGGTCAAGTGGAACGTGAAAAGCGAGTAACTGACATGGTTTCCCAAATGGATGAAGAGGGGTTTGGAGCCTGTACCAACACAGGTGCTTGTGAAATTGAATGCCCCAAAGGAATCAGCATTACCAATATTGCTAGGATGAATCGAGAATTTATTGGATCCAATTTAAAATAATTTTTATATAAATGTGAGGTTTTTTTAATTTCTTAACTACCATTTATCATTACTTTTAATTGAATATTTTACCAGTTAGCTGATGATGAAAAAAAGCTTGGTTATATTTTTGGGAGTCATCACCTTATTCACATCTATCTACTTTATATGGACCTCATGGTATCAAAAAAACGCTGCTAATTTATGGGACTTTGTTCCCGAGAACTCAGCTATTGTATACGAAAGCAATGACTTGGGAACTACACTCATCCGTTTACAAAATCTTGAACTATTTCAATCACTTACCCAAATCCCAAGCCTCAGAAAGCTTTCTGATCACATTACAAAAATAGAGCGCTTGACAGGAACTGAATCATTTTACTCATTTATTGATAAAACTCCTGGATTGATCAGTCTACATAACACTAGTAAAAATGAATTTGACTTTCTTTACATAGGAGCAATTAATGATCTGATCACTCCTGATGAGATGATAAAATTGATAGAACCTCTAATAATTAAGGTAAAGGAGAATAAAAAATCTCGAAATTATTTAGGTTTTGAATTGAATGAAGTCTCTTTATCCTTTACAGATAGCCGCTTAACTTATTCACTATATGATAATTATTTCATCGCCAGCTTCACTCCCTACCTTGTTGAAGATGCCATAAGAACTTTCGATAATATTAATTATAAATCCTTTGGAAAGGTCTTTAGTCAGCATAAACAACTAACAAAAATCAAAAAAGATGAAGGTAATATCTACCTTAATTACGAGAGCTTCATTAAGGGCACACAGGCCTTAGCCACAAATGATCTCGATAAAGCGTTTTTAAATTCAGCTTTTTTAGATCTCAATATCGAAAACGATCATATCAGTTTAAGTGGCTTTTCATTTGCCGATAGTAATACAACCCTACAGATGATCAAAGGCGTCGAAGGAGCACCATTAGATATGACTGAGGTCATTAGTAATAGTACTATGACCCTTGAACATTTTAGTTTTCAAGATCCATATTATTGGAGAGATCAACAAAAAAAAACGGATCAGCTTGATCTGAAAGCATCCTATTTTGACATATCAGTAATTCCACATGATATCCTAAAATTTTTGGATAACGAGATTGGTCGAGCTACTCAACTAAGGAATGGACAAAAAGTTCCTGTCCTTATAGTTGAGTGTAATAATAGTGAAGGCTTAGTACACTATCTAGATGCTATCGCCAAACAAATACCAAACCAACGATCAGATCAGTTTTTTGTCGAGCGATATAATCAGTACACCATCCAACAACTTCCAATAAAAAATCTCCCAGCTTTATTATTTGGAGGCATCGCAAAAAATCTCACTGATGGTTATTACAGTTCTTTTGGAAATTATGTGTTAATAAGTCCAAATCTACCTGTTTTAAAAGATTTTCTGTCCGACATTTTAACAGAAAACACATGGGGGAAAACATTGAGCAAGAAAAAATTTTTAGGTAAAATTAATAAGGTTTCTGCTCATACCATTATTGTCAATGGTGCCGAATCATGGGACTATTTGTTTCAATTAATGCAGCCAAAATGGCAAAACGATTTTATGGTATCTGAAATAATTTTCAAAAGTTTTGAATATCTCTCAGTCCAATTTTCTAGTATCGATGATAAATATTTTACTAGTATTTTCGTCGAAAGAAACAGCCCTTCTCCCGAAAAAAACATCTCGTTAATCAATACAAATATACTTGAATTTGATCATCAATTGATTTCAAAACCTTACTTGGTAACTGACCATAGAAATGGAAATGATGAAATAATTGTCCAAGACAACAAGAAAATGATTTATCTCATTGATAGAGATTTTCAAATAAGCTGGCAGCGACCCCTTTTCTTACCAATAGTGGGTGCCATAAACCAAATAGACTTCTATAAAAATAAAAAGCTGCAATATGCTTTTATAACAAATGATTCAATTTATGTGCTTGATAGAAACGGTCAAAACGTAGCTAACTTTCCAAAATACATAGCACCCAACCTCAAAAGCCTAGAAATTATAGATTATGACCAAAGAAAAAACTACCGATTTTCAATTACGTCAGAAAAAGGCGATGCCTACATAACAGATAAGTTTGGTAATCTTCTTGAGGGATGGAACCCTTATTCTTTTGAAAAAAGTATTATTAGCTCTATGCGCCATTTCCGAATTGGAGGTACTGATGTCTATGCTATTGTCTTAAGTAATGGTGAATTTTTTTTACTCAGCAGGCGAGCTAAAATTTATAATGGATTCCCAATAAAATTAAATCTCAATATAAAAAGTGATTACCACCTAGAAATTGGAAGCGATTTCAAATCGTCTCGTTGGACAGTTCTCAGTGAAAATGGTACCTTATTTCAAATAAATCTTAAAGGCGAAATTATTCATAAAACTCAATTATATAAGCCCGCAGCTGACACTCAATTTAGCCTAATTAATGACTCAGAAAACAAAAAATTTGTGATAGCCAAAGTGACTAAAAATAAAATAATAATAGTCAATGACCAAGATCAAATTTACTTCGAAAAAAATCAGCATATTAGTGAAAAATTATTGATTCAATTTTTTAGTGTTGGGAATCAAGGTGGCTATATAGCCCTTAATCATATTGACAAAGATTATATGCGCCTATTTGATTTAAAAGGAAATTTGCTACCCGTAGCTACTATTACCAGTACACAGCCCATAGAAATAAATAATCTAGGTAAATCTGGTCCAAAAAACATATACGTAATTAATGGGAAAACGTTCCACGCTTACACAACACCCAATTGATCGCATAAAATCAAAAAATCCTTACAAAAATGGACATTACCAAATACACAGAAATGATATTACTCGATAATAATCCTCTAATTTGAATTTGACACCAGTAGACCTGCCCGCCTTAATAACGCGGCGGAGGTAGGTTCAGCCCCTCTGAATTTCTTATAAAGGTCCATCGGCTTTTGCGTTCCTCCTTGGGTCAAAATACAATTTTTAAAAGATTGAGCGGTCTTAAAATGAAAAATACCTTTTTCCTTAAAACATTCGAAAGCATCAGCATCTAATACCTCTGCCCATTTGTAGCTATAATAGCCTGAAGCATATCCGCCTGAAAATATATGAGAAAATTGAACACTAAAATTGGTATCAGGAATATCAGGAAATAGATTAATTGCCCCTAAGATTTCTTTTTCTAACCTATCTATGGAATCTATATTCTCGGTATCGGCATAGTTTTTGTTATGTAGAGAAAGATCTAAAATCGCGAAACTCAATTGTCTCATCATTGCATAGGCCTCATGAAAAGTAGCTGCTAACTTAATCCGGTCAATATACTCCGAGGGAATAACCTCTTTAGTTTCGTGATGATGAGCAAAAAGACGCAAACATTCTGATTCATAGCACCAATTTTCAAATATTTGAGAAGGGAGCTCTACAAAATCCCATAACACACTGGTACCTGATAAACTCTCATACTTGGTATCAGCAAGCATTCCATGTAAGGCATGTCCAAACTCGTGAAACAGGGTTTTAACTTCATCAAATTTTAAAAGTGATGGGTGACTTTCAGTTGAAGGTGCGAAATTACATACGATACTGACTTGGGGAATTATTCGTTGACCATTTATTTTTTTCTGACCTCGATAGGAAGTCATCCAAGCGCCCGGCCGTTTCCCCGATCTCGGAAAATAATCTGCAAGAAAAATTGCCTTCAATTCTTGATCCTCCCAAACTTCATAGGCCTTTACTTCATCATGATAAGTAGGAATTTGATCATTGAACCTAAAAGTCAATCTAAATAATTTTTCAGCGGTTTTAAAAACTCCATTGATAACATTTTCAAGCTTAAAATAAGGCTTAAGTAACTCGTCATCAAAATCGAATTTTTTTTTTCTCAACTTCTCTGCATAATAAGCCCAATCCCATCGCTCGAGCTCATGATCAATACCTTGGGTACTCATATATGCCTTTACTTCATCGACTTCTTGAATTGCCTTCTTTTTTGATTTGAATAATAAATCATCTAAAAAATCTTTTACCCTTTTTGGGTTTTCAGCCATACGTTCCTCCAGAACATAACTAGAATAGCTGTCATAACCTAAGATTTCTGCCATCTCAGCCCTGAGTTTGATAATATTTAAAACCAAATCTCGATTATCATTTTCCCCTTTTTTAAATCCCTTTTGCATATGAGCGATAAATAATTGCTGACGTAAACCCCGATGATCTGAATTTTCCATGAAAGGAATAAAGGAAGGTGCCTGCAATGTAAAGATCCATTTTTTTGGTCGTTGTGTTTTAATGGCCAATGCTTTGGCTCGATCTATCAAATCTTGAGGCAAACCAGAAAGGTCATCTTCCTTTTCAAGGACTAATTCGTAATTATTAGTTTCAGCCAATACATTCTCACCAAATTTTAGCTCTAAATTGGAGAGCGCTACAGTAATCTCTTTAAATCTATTTTGGCTCTTTTGATCAAGTCCTGCCCCATTTCGAACAAAAGATTTATATGTTTTTTCCAAAAGCGTACGTTCCTCCTCAGCTAGCGACTCATTTAAATTGTAAACGAATTTTACCCGTTCAAAGAGTTTTTTGTCAAGCGTTATTTCGTTATTAAAGGAAGTAAGCAAGGGCGTTGCCGTTTGTGCAATCTTTTGTAAGTCATCAGAAGTTTCTGCAGAATTTAGATTAAAAAGTGTTTTAGACACCTTATCTAAAAGTGATCCTGAATCTTCAAGCGCTTCAATTGTATTTTCAAAAGAAGGTGGATCTAAACACTTTTTAATCTCATTAATTTCAATTCTCGCTTGAATGATACCTTGCTTAATTGCAGCTAAATAATGATCATTTTTTATTAAATTGAAGGGTGGTATTTCAAAAGGGGTTTCGAATAACCTATAAAAAGGATTCTGCGGGCTCATTTTTACTAAATTTGTTCTACAAATTTAAAAAGGTAATCTCAGAGGTACACGCTTAAATCATAATTAGATGGGAAAAATATTTTTAGCCTTATTTTTTGGGTTTATAACTATTGGGATGGGACAATCACAATCCTTGACAAAAGATACCGTTATGTTTGATTTGAGTACACCCTACAGAGCAATTAAAACTTTTAATTTTTATTCTCAATCCGCTCATTTTAATCCTTCACTAATAAAAAAATGTGCAGAATTAGCAAGTAATGATTCAACGAATTTTCCAAAAAAATTAATTCAGTTAATCAAAGGTGAGGGCATCTCTATAGATATAGCACAAATTTCAAATGATCCCAATTACATTGACAGTACCACCCAGCTTCACATTTATAAACTAAATGAGAATTATCCTCTTTTGTACCTGAAAAAAATTAATGATCGTTGGATTTTTCCAAAAGAAAGTGTGGCAAATGTGTTACAGCTCCATGATAAGCTTTTTGCCTTTGGGGGAGATGTTCTGCTTGAATTTATGGATTCCTCTCATGCCAACCAATATTTTGGATTAACCGTAAATCAATATTTAGCCAGCCTAATTTTTATCTTCATGGCCTTTTTCATTCATAAATTATTAAGCAAATTTATTGAGAAATCTGCTCATCGAATTATAAAAAAATTAAAAGTTAAGAAGATTTCAGCAGAAGAAATGACTTCTTTGATAAAACCCTTGAGTTTTCTCATCATCATCTTACTATTGTCCTTCGTTTTTCCCATACTTCAATTACCCGCCACATTTTCCATTTATTTAGCTACCTCGATAAGAGCAGCCATTCCCCTACTTTTCACCATTACCTCGTTTAGATTAATTAAATATATTGGGCTCTATCTGGAAATGAAGGCGTCTCAGACTCAAAATACTATGGACGATCAGCTGGTCCCCATCATAAGAAAATCATTGCGGGTTTTTGTGATCACTTTTGGAACATTGGCAATTTTACAAAGCTTAAATATTTCTATTTTCCCTTTATTGACTGGATTGTCTATAGGGGGTTTAGCCTTTGCCTTGGCAGCACAAGATACCATCAAAAACTTCTTTGGATCTGTAATGATTTTTATAGATAAGCCTTTTCAAATTGGTCATTGGATAACTACTGATGACATCGATGGAACCGTTGAGGAAGTGGGGCTTAGATCTACAAGAATTAGAACCTTTTCAAATTCGTTAGTGACTGTACCAAATGGAAAATTAGCCGATGCAACAATAAACAATCATGGATTAAGGGTCTATCGAAGGTTTTACACCACCTTAAGTATAAATTATGATACCCCACCTGCATTGATTGAAGTTTTCATAGATGGTCTAAAAGAAATTGTCAATCAGCATCCCGATACCAACTCGGATCATAATAATATTTTTTTCAATGATATGGGTGCACATTCACTCAAAATTATGTTTTACATATTTTTTGAAGTTCCTGATTGGTCTAGTGAATTGAAAGCAAGGCATGAGATTTTAATGGAAATTTTGAAGTTAGGAAATGTAATAAAAATCAATTTCGCCTTTCCAACACAAACTTTGCATATCGCAGAACTCTCCAAAGCTCCATTAGCAAATACAAAATATCCAGATGAACGTCAAGCCAAAGAAAGTTTAATTCAATTCCTTTCCCTCAAAAAAAATAATGACTAATAATTACTTCTAGGCATGATTGTTGACCTTAGATTATTATTGATTAAGATTTATATTTATATTTTTTTTAAACCACTACGGTTTTTGTTTTGTCCTCTAGAGAAGAAACGGTGGAAGTATCAATGGATGGAGAAACACTATAAACTATGATGAGGTCTATATTTCAGCTCCTCAAGGTCCTATGGGACTCCATGAATCCAATATTCGTTTTGAAAGCAGATACTTGTTACCGATACTAGGCCTACCTTAGAATCGATACAATTTTATCTCTATTAGTTTTCCAGAAAATTTGACCTTAGGGATTTATGAAAATGAACGATCAAGTAATGAACCACAAACTTCATTATGCGAATCGGCACCCACCGGCACCAATACCCAATAGTTGGAATACTTATGATATAACTAAGGCCTTAATTTAGGCAATGCCGAACTTTGGATCAGACTGAAGTAAACCCTACATAAGACCCAAAGAGTAATTTGGTGTGATACTGGACCCGTCTTCCTTAATGGGGAATGGGAATAGTGGTCTTGAGAGGATGATTAGAGCAATTTAAGAACGCGTACCAATAATCAAATAAGTATTAATTGAAATATCCGAGGCGTGCTCTCACCACTTTAACTCTTTGTTAAATCCTC
>CAJWQD010000015.1 GCA_913045135.1 uncultured Flammeovirgaceae bacterium
CTCGAGATCTATTTTATTTTTGTGATGCAGGTTTCTACCAAGCAGCACAATCAGAGAACCTGAAGTAAAGGTTTTATCTCCTATAATAAAGGGTTCAAATGCAGAGCGAACGTTATATCCCCTAGCCCATAGCTGGGCCAATGCTTGAGGAGCATTTCGCTGACTCCAATCAATTACATAGGCGTATTGAGCCTCATTGTTGATCACCAAACCTTTAAAATTAACCTCTTGACTAACAGGTTTGGTCTCAACCGAAAATGTGCCCATTGTAGAATAGGCATTTAAATTGTATGCTAAGGGAGCTGACCACGTGGACATATCATACATAACTGAATCCTCAATTTCCAAATTACGTGCCATAATCGTGTTAATTAATAAATGTTTTGGCTGTCGAGTGGTTACGATATAGGTCCCTTTACTAAATACCTTTTTTGAAATCCGTCCTGAACGGTAATCTTGGGCAGCTGTAATCTGTAAATCATCAAGAGCCTGCTCTACTTTAATTCCATTTCGAATCAAAACATTGACCAAATCATTACTATAAACATCTTGATCACTAAAAAAATAAGCTTTAATTTTAGATTTACTTTTAGCGGGATTCAGTGCATTTATAGTGTACTTAAGTAACTTTTCACGATGCAAAACTGCTGTTTTTATAGTTGCGACAGAAGTTGTATAGTGATCAAAAATCCTTTGCCTCAGGGTGAGGTCAAACTCATCGTCAGTTTGTACAATTCTGCCTCCTGCAGATCCTCCACCTTGTTCGGTTAACATTCCGATCGCACCCATCACACTTGGATAACTTGAACCATATCCTGGATAAAAGAAATCAAACCGATCACGTGTAAAATAATTTATCTGATGCTTATCAAATTGAACAATGTTGGCATTCCCAAAAACTTCGGACCACCTTTCGTAAGAATCTGGAAGCAATTGATTTCTCGGTGTGGTGCCTGGTGCCGTGAAGTAATTATTATTAAAGCCTTGCTCATGATAATCAACATGAACTTGTGGAAGCCATTTTTGATACTCATGAGATAGTCCTCTAGCCTCTGGATGTACTTGCCAAACCCAATCTCTATTGACATCAAACCAATAATGATTAGTTCTTCCTCCTGGCCAATTCTCCATATGTTCAATATCCTGTGGCTCCTTACTTGGTCTTTTCAATCTTTTCATTGATTTATACCAATAGACGTAACGATCGCGACCATCAGGGTTGATGCAGATATACATAATTATTATTGAGTTTTTGAGCACCTCTTTAGTTTCTTTGTCTTGAGCTGCGGCCATTCGGTAGGCTACCTGCATGGCCGCTTCCGTCGAGGAAGCTTCATTACCATGTATGTTATAACTAAAAGAAATGAAAATAGGTTGGCCTTTCAATGGTAATTGGTCCACTTCAGTTTCTTGAAGAATTTGCATATGACTAGACTTGATATCATCAATATTTTTAATGTTTTCTTCTGAAGAGATAACCAAATTAATCAAAGGTCGACCTTCATAAGTCTTTCCGTACTCATGATATAAAACTCTCCCAGAAGATGTTGATAAGGCTTTAAAATAAGCCACAACGTCTGCGTATAAGGTAAAAGAAGATCCTAATTCATAATTTAAAACTGTTTTTGGACTCGGTATTTTTTCATTGATTTCAAGCTCTGACTCAAATGGAAATCGCTTCTTATCCACAAAATTAGGTTGGGCGTTAGATAGAAAATGTATTAAAAGTCCTATGATTAAAAATATATTTTTTCCCATGTTTATGATATGAAAATACGAAAATTTATAATAAAAAATAGTGACTTCATTTTAATTTAATGAATCCAGATGAAAATACCTTTTGAACTTACACAAACGGTAAACTATCATAACTTTAATAAACGAGTCAATATAAACGGTAGTATTTAAGCCTTAAATAAACTAAATACCTAAAATAAAAAGTCATTTCTATAACTTTCGTACCCAGATATTACGAAATCTTACTGGGTTTCCATGGTTTTGTAACAGAATAGGAAGTTTTTCCGGATGTTTGACGTAATAAGCTTGTCCTATATAACAGGTCGGTCCCGTTAGATAAACGTTGTTCTGAATCAGCACACCATTATGAAAGACGGTTATTCGAGCTGGGTTTAATACATTTCCACTATTGGAAAACTTCGGCGCACTGAAAATAATATCAAACTCTTGCCAGTTTCCGGGCGGTTTTGTAGCATTCACCAAGGGGATGTGTTGCTTATAAATAGCACCCGCTTGACCATTACTATATGTTTCATTATCAAAGGAATTCAATATCTGAATTTCATAAAGTCCCATTAAAAAAATTCCACTATTGCTGTAATCTTGGCTTTTTTTAGTAGTGTCCTTTGGAGTCAACCATTCAATATGTAGCTGAACATCACCAAAAAGTTCTTTGGTCATCAAATGCCCCGTTCCAGGCACCACTACTAAATCTCCTTCCTCCAATTTCCAATCTGCTGGGGCAGTAACATATGGGCCTTCCTTTAATGAGGGCAACCATTCATGGTACTCTGCCATACTTCCGCTGTACTCAAAAAAAGTCTTTTGCCATTTGTCAAGAGAAGAACCATCAAAAAGGATAATGGCATCCGAAGGAGGAGCACCTTCCTTTCCGGGAGTGACACGATCTAAATCTCGATATAATTCTGTTGTAGTTGCTTCAATTTCTTCAAATTCCTCTTGAGAAAGAGTAATCAATTCTCTTTTTTGGGCTTCAAGATCACTAATAATAAACATTGCCAATATAACTAAACCTTTTTTTTTCATGAATTCAGTATTAAATTGATATTTAAGACCCTTAACTGGTTTTGGTAAGTTTATAAAAAATTAAATGTCAAACAAAAGTAAATCTTAATTATTAAACAATATTTATTGTGATTGTTAAGTAGAAATTTGAGAAATGTGTAATGATTACATAAAAACCAGAAATGACCTCAATAATCAATTTTTAATCTTATTTATCCTAATTCAATTTTTTAATATGCGAATCTCTTGCGCCAATTGATGTACCACCATAGCATATAGTGGACTATGATTATAGCGCGTAAGCACATAGAAATTGGAAAACCCCATCCAATATTCCTTTGAAATTTCGTTATCTAATTCAATAATTGAAACCAAATCTGTCATACTTTGGCCTTCCACTTGATAGCCCCTCTCCATAAAATATTGAACCGTATTTTTGGGTTTAATGTAATTTGTATTCAAATTGATCACATTACTAACTTTTTGTACCTGAATAGCCACTTTTCCACCATTTTTCCACTTATGTACCTTTAAATAATTTGCAGCGCTCATTATTGCATCATCTACATTATTTACAAGGTCACAACTCTTTGAATTATCAAAACTTTTAGCATATGCGCGGTAACTACTCGGCATAAACTGACAATACCCAATAGCGCCTGCATAGGATCCTTCAGCACTATATAAATCTAAATTTTGAGTGGAAGATAAAGTAATAAACTCACCCAATTCCTTAGTGAAAAAACTCGCTCTTTTGGGATATCCGAAAGCCAAAGTATACAAAGCGTCCAAAACTTTGTACCCACCTTTTTTCTCTCCATAGTATGTCTCAACTCCTAAAATAGCTACCAAATATTCAATTTCGACACCCGAATCCTTGCTGACCGCATTCAATGTACTTTCATAATCACTCCAGAAGGTCACCCCTTTAGTTATTCTTTCATTGGTAATGAATATATTTCTATACCTTTTCCAGGAAATATCCTCTGCCGGACGACTGATTCGTTCAATAATTTCTGGAACATACTTCGCACTGTCTAAGATAGCTCTTACTGCTTCGACTTTTAAGTCCTGGGTCTTTGAATAATTTAAAATAAAGCGAGAAACTTTATTTTCGTCTATTTGACCAAAAGTTTTAAAAAATAGAAACCAAAGAAAAATCACAAAACAACTAATTCTTCTCATGATGTATTTAATGTTATTTTTACAAATGAAACGATTTTTTAATAATCATTGAAGTAATAATAGCTTAAATTAAATAATATGAAAAAAGCAGAAATACATACCCGAAAGGGTATTATGAAAATTGAATTTTATGTGCAAGATGCGCCGAATACTGTCCAAAATTTTATCGATCTAGCCAAGGAAGGATTCTATGATGGTCTTACTTTTCATCGTGTCATTCCCAATTTTGTCATACAAGGTGGATGTCCAGATGGCACGGGCGCCGGAGGGCCAGGGTATAACATTGATTGTGAGTTAACAGGAAATAATCAATATCATGATAAAGGTGTACTTTCGATGGCTCATGCCGGAAAAAATACTGGTGGCTCACAATTTTTTATCTGCCACAGTCGAGCCAATACGGCACACCTAGATAGAAAACATACTTGCTTTGGCAAAGTGATTGAGGGTTTAACGGTGATCGATATGATTAATGAAGGTGATGTTATGGATAAAGTGGTAATTTCTGATTAATTACTAAAAAATTTATTGCCCCGATAAAAATAATCAGGACAATAAATTCCTTTGCTATAATAACTAATATGGACAACTCAAAGTTATCAACACGTGATGGTATTAATTTACATGTCGAGGCCATGACAATAGACCACCCTCTTGGCGTAGTTTGTATCATTCATGGCTTGGGTGAACATATCGGCAGATACCAACACGTGATGCATTCACTAAATGATTCAAAATTCAATGTCTACGGTATTGATCTTCGAGGCCATGGTAAATCTGGAGGCTTAAAGGGTCATGCACCTGATTTGATAAGTTTAATTAACGATATTGAAGAGTTTTTAAAAATAGTTAGAGCAGAAAATCTATATTTACCTTTATTCCTTTTCGGCCATAGTATGGGTGGAAATCTAGTACTTAATTACGTATTGCGAGATAACTCTAAAGAATTATCAGGCTTCATAGTTTCTGCTCCTTGGATTAAATTAGCTTTTGAACTCCCACGGTGGAAAAAGAAATTAGGATACTTAATGGCGCGTATTGCACCTAAAATTAGACAGCCCAACGGACTCAATAGTATACATCTTAGCAAGAATCCGGAAGTCAAAAAACAATATGACCAAGATCCTCTAGTGAACTTTAAAATCTCTGCAGGTTTATTTTCTACTGTTAACTATGGCGCTGCATACCTAATCAAACATCAGAATGAAATCAAATTGAGTGGTTTTATTTTCCATGGTAAGTTAGACGCCATAATTGATCATAAGTCTACCATGAAATTCGCCTTAGGTAATCCCGATAAAATAAAATGGAAATTATGGGAGAGTGTATTTCACGAAGCGCACAATGACTTAGAACAAAAAGAGGTCATAAAAGAATGGATTAACTGGATGATTGATAAGATCAAAGTATCTAGTTCTAACTAAAATCAAGAAAAAATTGCTATTTAATTTAATCACTAATGGAACGCGAAGACTCAAGTATGCGGACTTATTAAAGTGATGACAACATCCCTCATTGATAACTTGCAAGTTATGATTATTGGTTAAATTAGTTTTAATATGAAAAAAATAAATGGTGTCATTCGGGCTTGGTGTACTTACGACCTCGCAAATTCGGTATATAATCTTGTAATCAACACAGCAATTTTTCCGATTTATTACACAGCTGTTACGAGTGTAAGTAATGACGACAAAGTAGACTTTTTTGGATTTGAAATGGTCAATTCCGTTTTATATAGTTATGCTACCTCACTCTCTTATCTGATTTCTGCTTTGTTGCTTCCTATATTATCAGGTATCGCAGATTATACAGGTAATAAAAAGAAGTATTTAAAAATTTTCACATATTTGGGTGCCTTTGCCTGCATCGGATTGTTTTTTTTTACTAATGAAAATGCCCTTGAGTGGGGTATCTTCTGTGTCATGCTGGCTTCCATCGGATACAGTTCTGGACTGGTTTTTTATGATGCTTATCTTCCCGAAATCGCACCAAAAAATATGACTGATCGAATCAGTGCAAAAGGTTTCTCCTATGGCTATGCAGGGAGTGTTATCCTCCTTTTAATAAGTATATTTATTACCCAAAAATATGAGATGTTTGGATTTTCAGATTTAGGCGAAGCCACACGATTCGTTTTTATTCTGGTTGGCCTTTGGTGGATTGGATTTGCTCAAGTACCTTTTAAATGGCTACCAAAAAACAATTCAAACAAAAAAGTAAGTCGTGATATTTTCAAAAATGGTTACCTCGAATTGAAAAAGGTGTTTTTAAGCTTAAAAAAATTAAAAAACATGAAAATGTACCTGTTTGCTTATTTTTTTTATAATATGGGTGTGCAAACTATTATGCTTTTAGCTATACTATTTGGTACAAAAGAGTTGGAATTGAATTCGTCACAACTCATTCCGGCTATCATCATAATTCAATTTGTAGCAATTCTTGGAGCTACATTGTTTGCTAAGTTATCTGACCTTCGCGGGAATATATTTTCCCTCTCTACCATGATTGGAATATGGATTGGAATCTGTCTTTATGGATATACTGTTACCAGCGTAAATCAGTTTTATGTAATTGCTGGGCTCGTTGGATTAGTCATGGGAGGTATCCAATCTCTTTCACGGGCTACCTTTTCCAAACTTATTCCAATAAATTCTGAAGACCATACTTCATACTTCTCCTTTTATGATGTCACTTTTCATATCAGCGTAGTATTAGGAACTTTTTCTTATGGATTAATTGATCAGATTACAGGTAGCATGAGAAATAGTATTTTAATCTTGGTCTTGTTTTTTATAATTGGACTGGCTTTTCTTATTTTTGTTAAAATGCCAAATGAAAAATTCCAAACTTCCAAAACTTAATCTTCCAGAAATAAATCTAAGTATCTTTTGGAGAGATAATCTAGCTTACATTAAGGATGAAATTCGAAAAAAAGAACTCTTATTAACTCCTGAAGAATGGGTAAGGCAACATTTTTTGAACTTACTCATAAAAAGTCTTAATTATCCAAAAGCCTTGATCAATATCGAAAAAGGTCATCAACATCTGCAACAACAAAAAAGGACCGATATTCATGTATATAACCGAAGAGGAGCTAGCTACCTTTTGGTTGAATGTAAAGCTCCAAATATTAAGTTATCAGCAGCTACCCTTCAACAAATCAGCGGCTACAATACTGCGTTTAACGCTCAATATTTAGCTATTACAAACGGCTTGAAGCATTATGTTTGGAAAAAGACGCTCATAAATGGCAAATATGAACAATTATCTGAATTCCCTTTTTTCTCTTAAAGTAATTGATCTATGTTACTTAGTTTGTAGCCAAAAGCCTCTGCAACTCCGGGGTAAACAATTTTTCCGTCAATGATGTTTAACCCTTTCTTTAATTCCTTATTAAACCGACAACCATTTTCCCATCCTAAATCCGCTAATAGCAAAGCATAAGGCAGAGTTGCATTGGTCAAGGCTAGTGTAGATGTATAAGGAACTGCTCCTGGCATGTTAGCCACACAGTAATGGACAATATCATCAATAATATAGGTCGGATCTTCATGAGTGGTCGGCTTACAAGTTTCAATACAACCTCCTTGATCAACGGCAACATCAACCAATACCGTTCCTGGTTGCATATGCTTAAGCATATCCTTTGTGATGAGATGGGGCGCTTTAGCCCCTGGAATCAAGACGCTTCCAACAATAAGATCACATGTGCCAATCATATTCCTGATATTATGTTCACTACTCATGCAAGTATTTACATTAGCTGGCATGATATCATCTAAATACCTTAAACGAGACAAATTAAAATCCATAATTGTAACATCTGCGCCCATACCTGCAGCCATCTTAGAAGCATTCATTCCAACAACACCTCCTCCTAAGATCAAAACTCTTGCAGGAAGAACACCAGGGACTCCTCCCAAAAGAACACCTCTTCCTTTGAAGGGCTTTTCCAAATATTTAGCTCCCTCCTGAATAGACATTCTACCTGCTATCTCGGACATGGGAATGAGCAAAGGCAAAGCCTTATCTACCATTTCAACTGTTTCGTAAGAGAGACATACAGATCGGCTTGCCATCATTGCATCAGTCAATGGCTTTGATGAGGCAAAATGAAAATAGGTAAATACCAATTGACCTTTCTTAATCAATACATACTCTGATTCAATAGGCTCTTTGACTTTCATAATCATATCAGCAATTTCATAAATTTCTGAGGCCTGAGATAATATTTTTGCTCCAGCATCAAGATATTCTTTATCTAAAAATCCACTCCCTGCACCTGCATTAGATTGCAGATAAACCTCATGCCCTTTTTTACTCAATTCTTGTGTCCCACTCGGGGTCAAAGCTACTCTACTTTCATTTTTTTTTATTTCCGAAGGAATCCCAATTATCATTATTACAACATTAAATTAAAATCGAATTATTAGTAAATATAATCGGGTATTTAAAAATAAAAAATAGTGGTTTTTATTAACCATTGATTAAAAAAATAAACAAAATGAAAAATGGAATTTCACTTGTAATTTATATTGGCTTCTTGAGGTAAAATAAATTTTAATTTTGTCACTAGTCATTATTTATTTTTATATGAAATCTACCTTAACTACAAAACATCTGGATATAGTGATTTATTATTATCTTACGGATAGATTAATGTTGATCCTCCGCTCGAGGTAAATATGAGCTCAAACTCTAACAAAACAATAATTTCCGCCAAAGAAAAAATCTTAGAAGATTATCTTTTAGCTGTTCAAAGTAGAGAGATTAGCTTACTTGGAAGAAAAGAAGTCTTCATGGGAAAAGCCAAATTTGGAATATTTGGTGATGGGAAAGAAATTGCTCAAATAGTTTTTTCCAAAATGTTCAGAAAAGGAGATTGGAGATCTGGTTATTATCGTGATCAAACCTTAATGTTGGCATTAAAACTATTGACTCCTGAACAGTTTTTCGCACAACTTTATGCTCATGCGGATGTGGAATTTGAGCCCTCTTCTGGAGGGCGTATGATGAACAGCCATTACGGTACCAGATCCCTCGATTCCTCGGGACGATGGAAAAAATTAACAAATCAAATAAATTCAAGCTCTGACATATCGCCCACAGCATCACAAATGCCCCGATTACTAGGGCTTGCTTTCGCCTCTAAATTGTTCAGAAAAAACAAAGCACTTCACGATTTAAGACAATTCTCAAATAAGGGAAATGAAGTCGCTTTTGGCACTATAGGAAATGCATCAACCTCTGAGGGACATTTTTTTGAAATTATGAATGCAGCAGGAATTCTACAAGTCCCAATGGTGTTGGCGGTTTGGGATGATGGTTATGGTATTTCGGTGCCCAATACAATTCATACCATAAAAGAAAGTATTTCAAAGATAGTGAAAGGCTTTCAACGCGAAGAGAAAACCAATGGTATTGAAATCTTAGTTGCTCGAGGTTGGAATTATCTGGAGATGTCGACTGCCTTTGAAAAAGCGACATCGCTCGCCCGAGAGAAGCATGTACCTTGTTTGATACATGTCACAGAACTCACCCAACCCCAGGGACACTCCACCTCAGGTTCTCATGAACGCTATAAATCTAAAGAGCGCTTGCTGTGGGAAAATAAATTTGATTGTAATCTAAAAATGAGGGAGTGGATACTTGAAGAAAAAATTGCTGATGAAGCTACACTATATGAAATTGAAAAAGAAGCTAAAATAACGGCTAAAAACGCACGCAATGCTGCTTCATCAAATTATTTTCGAGAAATTAAATCAGATCAAAAACAAGCCTTAGCTCTCATTGAAAAAATAATAAATGAATCACAACATAAAATACAACTTACTAATATTTACAATGATCTCGAACAAAATATATTTCCTTTAAAATCAGATGTTGTCAAAGCATGTACATCCATCATCCGAACTTTGGCAAAATATGAGGACGTAAATAAGCAAGACTTAAAAAATTGGCTGGCAACACAAAAAGAGAAATACTATAAGGACTACAGTTCTCACTTGACCAGTGAATCTGAAGATTCTGCCTTGAAAATTAATGAAGTCAAACCTTTTTATGATAAGGAAGCACAATGGGTAGATGGAAGGAAAATCCTTAACCTTTGTTTTGATTACCACTTATCAAATAATTCCTTAGTTATCGCACTAGGTGAAGATGTGGGTAAGATAGGAGACGTCAATCAAGGATTTGCTGGAATGCAAAAAAAACATGGTAATCTACGGGTCATTGATACAGGAATTCGTGAAAATGCGATCATCGGTAAGGGAATTGGTGCGTCATTACGAGGTCTAAAACCTATCGTAGAAATTCAATATTTAGACTATTTACTCTATTCAATACAAATATTATCTGATGATCTGGCCACAACACATCACCGTACAAAAGGAGGACAAAAAGCACCTCTTATAATTAGAACGAGAGGACACCGGCTCGAAGGAATGTGGCATTCTGGATCTCCCATGGGAATGATTTTGAATGCTGTGAGAGGTATTCATATCGCAGTACCTAGAAATATGACGCAAGCCGTTGGATTTTATAATACATTTCTAGCCTCGGACGACCCTGCTATTATTGTTGAAACACTAAATGGTTATCGCTTGAAAGAAAAAATTCCTAATAATTTATTTGAAATAAAAACTCCTTTAGGAATCCCTGAAATATTACGAGAAGGAAAAGACTTGACGGTAGTAACTTATGGCTCTATGTGTCGAATTGTTATGGAAGTTGCAGCAGAACTCTCTGAAATAGACATATCTATTGAAATTATGGATGTTCAAACCTTACTCCCTTTCGATCTTTCCAAGACCACAGTAAAGTCTCTACAAAAAACCAATGCAGTTTTATTCCTTGATGAAGATGTTCCTGGCGGTGCCACGGCCTACATGATGCAACAAGTTTTGGATAGAGACGATGGCTATCAATGGCTCGATGTTTCCCCTAAAACCTTAACCGCGAAAAATCATAGGCCCACCTATGGTAGTGATGGTGATTACTTCTCGAAACCAAATGCAGAAGAAATTTTTGAGGTTATTTACGAGATAATGAATGAAAAGGATCCTGGTAAATATCCTAAAATCTAAACTAATCTCTTGTAATATTTATCAAAACAAAGTCTGGAGTCTCTGCAATATTGCTTTTATTTAAATTTCGATCATAGATATAAAAACTCATCATAATCGAATCATTTCTAAAAGTTTGTTGAAATCCTTGAGAAAGCATGGAGAAAGAAATATTTCCCTTCAGTGTTTTTCCTATATTTTCTTTATCAAAAACCGGAATCCGAGAATTAAAAAATTCAACACAGCCTCCTTGACTAAAATCATCATTAATTAACTGATATTTCCCCCTTATTTTTTTATAAAAATTAACATAAATGTTTTTGTTGAATAAGTTTTTTTTAATTAGAAAAGTATCCACTTGATCCGTATCTAACGGATCCGTATTTAAATCCGTGGTAACTAAATAATCTGCGCAACCAAATTCAGGCAATGTTTGATCAAAGTCATAATTGCCTGACAATACTACTTCACCACCATAGGACGTTGCCAAAATGAGAGGTTCATTAAAACTTAATTGACCATACTCGATCAAAAAATATTCTGAATCCCGCTCTTGAACAACATAATTAAAAGTATGATAAGGTGGATAAACCTCATCTATGTCAAGACCTATATCTCCATCTCCATCTTCAAAATTGAAAGTCAAAATCAAACTATCAGCGGCACCTTCAACTTCAACAAACTCAATTCGATTAAAGGAAATATTCGGCTCATCAGGTAAATAGGGAGCGTCATAGCAGCCAGCAAATAGCATTGAGGCCATAAAATAACTTAAATATTTAACTATATTGTTTGACATATAACACTAGCAAAGTAAAGGTATTTACTTAATAATGGTAGGTAATTTATCTTTACACTTTAATTCAACTGAGTAATTAATTTATTCTATGAGCTTCTATCAAGACTTCAAAAATACGATTATAGATATTACCAATGATAACTTCAACGACAGAAGCCTCGCATTGTTTGATTATCAGTACCACACCAACGAAATATATAGAGCTTATTGTTCCCACCTGAAAATAAAAAAAAATGAAATTCAAGAGCTAGAAGATATTCCCTTTTTACCTATCGAATTTTTTAAGAATTATGAAATAAAATCAGAAAACTGGACTCCTGAGAAAATATTTTTTTCTAGTGGCACAACAAAAGGTATTAAAAGTCGACATGTGGTGCGTGATCTTGATTTTTTTCTCCAAATGGCCAAAAAAACTTATGAACAATTTTATGGACCATTAGATCAACAGATTATACTAGCCCTCCTTCCCTCCTATTTGGAGCAGGGTCATTCCTCCTTAATCGAAATGGTTAATTATTTTCTTAATCATGCCCAAAAAAAATCCAGATATATCGATATCACAACTGCAAATTTGAGCTATTTATTTAATAATGATGCTAAAAAAACACTCATCGGAGTAAGCTATGCTTTACTGGACATAGCTGCCAAAAAACCTAGAAGTAAAAATTTATCAATAATGGAAACAGGAGGAATGAAAGGCAGAAAAAAGGAAATAGTAAGAGAACATCTGCATCGTATGATCTGTAAAGGGTTTCATCCAAAAAATCTTTTTACTGAATATGGTATGACTGAGCTTTATACCCAAGCATATGCAAAAGAAAATGGAAACTTAATGTTTCCTCATTGGGCAAGGTGTTTGATTAGAGATATCAATGATCCTTTCACTTATGCTAAAAAGGAAATGACAGGAGGAATCAATATAATTGATTTGGCTAATATCAGCACGTGTGCTTTTATTGAAACCAAAGACTTAGGTAGAAACGTGGATAGATTTAAATTTAAGGTAATGGGTCGTTTTGACGATAGTGAAATAAGAGGTTGTAACCAATTATTCTAACTCACGTAGGATATGATAAAAAATCAGGATATCAAGATAAATTTGAAGCCAAAAAATGGATTTTGATAAAAAAAAAGATAACTTCACAATATAAATGCTTGAAGTTATGAAAAAAATTTTATTGATAGGTTTTATTCTAGCCGTTATGGGTGCTTGTACACAAAAATTATGCCCTACGTATTCAAAAGTGGTCGATACGGTAGATGTGGTTGACGTAAAGGTATCTAGGGCATAATAAGTTTTTTTAAGTTAGTATGATAATTAATATCTTTGGCTGAAATTTCATTTTCGCAAAGAATTACTAACCGCTCAATAACATTCCTTAACTCCCGTATATTTCCCGGCCACATATATTGGTTCAAAATTTGACGTGCGTCAGGCTTCATCACTTTCAAAGCTACGCCATAAGCCCTGCAAACTTCTTTTAAAAAGTAATCAGTTAACATAATAATATCCTTAGAACGATCTCTGAGAGAAGGAACTTCGATCAAAATAACACTCAGTCGATGGTATAAATCTTCTCTAAAATTACCGTTAGTGATCTCATTTTTTAAATTTTTGTTCGTCGCAGCTACGACTCTAACATCTACCTTAATGGATTTTTCTCCACCTACTCTTGTTATTCGATCTTCTTGAAGTGCCCTAAGTACTTTTGACTGGGCGGCTAAACTCATATCGCCAATCTCATCTAGAAATAAAGTCCCTTTATGTGCTTGCTCAAATTTACCAATACGTTGTTTGTTTGCAGAGGTGAAAGCCCCTTTTTCATGACCAAATAATTCACTCTCAATTAGCTCTGATGGAATAGCTGCACAATTTACTTCAATCAAATGCTTATTTGACCGATCACTTTTTTCATGAAGCAACTTTGCCACTAATTCCTTTCCGGTGCCATTTTCACCTGTAATTAATACTCTGGCCTGTGTAGGAGCTACTTTTTCAATCACAGATTTAACTCTATTAATCTGATTTGAGTCACCTATTATGTCTATCGTTCGACTAATTTTATTTTTAAGTATCTTTGTCTCCTGAATTAAATGTTCTTTTTCTAAGGCATTTTTAATTGTTAGCAACAATCTATTAAGGTCTGGTGGCTTTTCAATAAAGTCAAAAGCTCCTTTTTTAGTGGCCTCGACTGCTGTTTCAATGGTCCCTTGGGCAGTTATCATGATAAAAACAGCTGCTATTCCTTCTGAATTTGCCAACTCAAGAAGTTGAATACCGTCCATTTTAGGCATTTTTATATCACAAAGAACTAAATCAACATGATGTTTTTTTAAATAAGATAATCCTACTTCTCCGTCACTAGCTTGCCCTACCCTATGACCCTCAAACTCAAGGATTTCAATTAAAGTATCTCGAATACTCTTTTCATCATCAACAATTAAAATATGAGCCATATTGATTCAATTAAATTTAAGCAAGCAAATAAGCCGGGTTCTGTACTCTATTAAGAAAAATCTTAATACTGTCCCATCATTTATCTAGTTCCAAAATCACTTTTGAAATCGAACGGTCTACCCTTCTTGCATGAGCGAGTAACTCTTCATCGCAAGATCTATTTGACCTTTCAGCCCGTAAGGTTTACAATGCGCCTCAACTCACGCCGAGACCGGTGAGCTCTTACCCCACCTTTTCACCCTTATCTCAAACATGTTAAGACGGTATATTTTCTGTTGCACTATCTCCTTTTACAAAAAAGACTTCCAATTAAGAAGTACGGTACTCTATGCTGCCCGGACTTTCCTCCTCAACATTGAGGCGATGAGCTCGCTTGCCTTACAAACTTAACAATTAAGGCTACTTTTTTTAAGTCTATCATAAAAAAAATCCTTCAGAAATTGAAATTTATTTCTTATTATCATTAATAAATAACCCTTTAAGCTTGTCAAATGACTTCACATACTGCAAACTAATACCACCCTCAACTGAATTTTCATTTGCATAATTATAGGGATTATTTTGTCGGAAAATTTTTAACCTTAATCTCCCATCCTCCGTCAAGAAGTAATCAAACGACCAATCCCCTAAAATATTATTAGTAGAACTTGGTTGATTTTGATTATTATTAACTGCACTGGCCCCTGCTAAACGTAAGCGCCCCTCTAAAAAAGTATAGGCTAATCTCAACTCAACCGTCTCAACTGCTGATTCATCAAGACCCAACAAATCTACACTTACTTCAAGATTATCATCGACTTGATTCAGCCAATAACTTAATTGATTACTAATGAATTCACTTACACTATTTCCAAAACCTTGTCCTATTTGCTCAGAAGAAGGAAGTTGATTATTAGGAGATAGCTGTCTCAAAATCAATAAACTAAAAACTTGACGTTTCAACTCTTGCTCATTTGAATTAATAGCCGTAAGAATATCATACCAATCAGTATCGCTATTGGATACGGTACTATTTTCCTCAAACTTAAGTTCAAAATTAATTTCAGGATTAATTACAGGTCCGTTGAGTTTAAGAACAACCAATATAGGACTTTTTTTACCAAAGCTCTGAGATTGACCAGCCCAAGATGAAAGATCTACTAATTGTCTATAATTAGCCTCCAAAGACATAATCCCTTGATAGGGATCACCAAAAAATGAGACCATACCCCCGGGTTGAATTTCAAATTCTTTATTTAAAACATTTGAAGTCCAATTGTAAGCTCCCTCCAATATTTCAAATTGACCCAGTACTTCAAAGAGGCCATTAGAGTTGACATTTAACTGCAAATTTCCTTGTCCCTTACCTCTAATAATATCCCCAGTTTGTTCATTAAAAATCAATTCTCCATATGCATCTCGAGTTATCTCAAGATTCATATTTACTTGAAACCCTTTGTTACTTTTTTTGTATTCTTTTAGATCACTCGACGGGGTAATGGTATCTATTTGATTTACAAAATTAATATAATCCTGGTTTTCAAAACTCATTTGATCCTCTATAGGTATTTTAATACGTGTCTTTCCATCAGTTTGAATATTTGTATCGAAAATTAGATTATTAAATGGGCCACTTATGTGTATGTCCCCACTACCAAAGACATTACCGTGATAGAGGGTGTTTTGATTACGGCTCGTATTTAGGAGTTCAAGATTCTGAAAATCTACTTTTACATCTAGAGCCTTACCTTTAATATTCTCATAGGTTAATTGGCCTGTGACAAAGCCTTCAGATCCAAATCTGTCAAATATTTTTATTTGATCAAAATAAATTATATTTTGATCAAATCTAGTAATTCCAGAAAATTTATAGTTAGTATTTAAATAATCTACATTCGCTACTCCTTGTAACAAAGTTGCCTGCCCATTGATCTTAGGGTTATCTACAAGGCCCTCAATTTTTAATCTGCCTGATGCAAATCCATCAATCCCTGAAATCTTTTTTTGAAATAATGGTGCTAACCAATTAATCTGCATTTCTTTAAATTCCACATTTAAACTGAGTTGATCCTTTTGATTACTCGGAAACACATAACCAAATAATCTACCTTCCCCATATGAGTCGGACTCTATCTTAATATCAGTATATAATCCATTTTCTTGTGGCCTCCAATCAATAGCTCCCTCCAAATCACCTATTTCTACCTCCTCAAATTGAAGTCCCAACAAATTGAATTGACCATCTATGTGCCAAGGCTGTTCAACATTCAATCGCTCTATTTTCCCGATAGATGATAAAATACCATCCCATTTAAGGGGCAAAAAAGAGGCTATATTTTGCAAACCAAAATGCTTTATTTCAAAGAAAAGTTCAGAAGATTGATCATTTGATAATACACCTTCTAATGCTATAAAGTCAACATCATTGGAAATTTCAACATCTTTAAGTTTGATTTGTTTTTTGGAAATGGTAATTTGATTAGCTTTATTAATATTCCAAATTTTATTTATCCACTTGATCTCCGAATCAAAAAACTTAATCTCTATTTCCTTCCCAAAAATAGATTCCATATTCAAAATCAGAAATGAATTTTTCGACGGCTGCGCTATCCTTAAACCGCCAATTAAGGTATCTGAAAATAAAGATAATGAAATATTAAGATCTGAGGTTTCTGGGAAAGTGAACCATTTCTGCGCTTTTGAAGATAACACCACTTGACCCTCAATAGGATCACTACGATTTGTCCTAAAGTCAAATTCCATTTGATTCTCCAGGAACGTGATAGTATCTATTTGTAGCAAATCAGTGGAAATGTTTCCAGCAAAAGAAATCCCCCTTTGATAAGATAAATCAATACTTGCTCTTCCCCCAAGTTCTTGATCCAACTTAGCAAGCATTCCTATATACCCCAAATCCTCCAGGTCTACTTTCAATTTAATCTCATAGTCGTTTAATGGCAGCTGCTCTAAATTTTTCTGTTTAAAAATTAATTTGTTTTTATAAAAATTGGTCTCAACTATCCAATCATAAATAACATTATTTAGCGGAAAATCACCAGAGGCAGATACATTAAAGATTGAATTTTTTATCTTTATTCTATCGAATTTGGTAGTATCTATTGAAATATAAATTGGATCAAAAATTATATTTCCCCCTTTATTCAATATCTGAATATCATCCAATATGACAGTCCCTATTAAATCTGATTTTTGAAAGTCACTAATACTGATTTTAGAATTTAAAGAGAGTGCTGAGGAATCTTTGGAGAAATTCATAGCCTTTAAATTGGCATAATTGAGTGCTACTTCTGCCTCAAGTTGAGGTGACTTCTGGCTAATATACACTCCCTCACCTCTCATTTTTAAATCTTTATCATTTGTAGTAAAACTGAATTTATAATTATTCGATTCTTTATGTAAAACTATATCGAGATTTTGGTAGGCCTTATTTGAAAAAATTAAATCCTCAAATTGAACAAATAAATTTGAATTCATAGTATGAGTATCAGAACCAGAACCCTCAAATATCAATCTACCAACGCTTCTTCCTACTCTAGAATCATTTATTATCTTACCCAAATGAAAATCATCAAAATCAACTTTCCCATGATAAAGAATTTCTTTAGATCCTAACAAGTTCATTAAGTTAAGATCAAGATCCATATTTCCGAATTGATTAATTATCTCGCCTGAAATTAGCATTTCATCCTTGTTTCCTTGGATACTGCCAGCAAAGCGAAGCGGTCCATGATTGTACCCTCTCAAATAGCTTTTTAAATCTTCTTGAACCAAATAAGAATCAATCAGTTCTAATTTAAAAATAGCTGAATCTATCCCAGCCATCTCACTAATTCTACCTCGCGCGTTAAACATACTCCCTGTTTCCAAAGTCCCTGAAAAACTTGATATTTGAAGATCATTCAAATAACCTTTCATCTGCAACTCCAAGGAAATTCTTCTATGATTCTTTAAATAACTTTGAAGATTAAAATCTTTAATATCTATTAAAGCGGGACCCAAACTTATGTTTACCAATAAATTATCCTTTTCGAACTCTATCCAATCTCCATAGGTTAAACTCAGATTGATTTCACTATTGATCTCTGTTGCTCCCCATTTTAAATACATTTCACTGAAGTCTATTTGATCTCGTGAAATGCCACAGCTACCTTTTAAATCAGTAATCGCCGTATTTAAAAAAATGGATGAATCAGCTTTTAAAGAATCTATATGAAACCCTATACTATCTGTCGAAGCCATAATATCAACCAGCTTCATATGACTTATATTTAAGTTTAAGGGAGATGAAACTCTCATTGGATCATTTAGAGAATAATCACTCGAAGTAATCTGTAGGTCTTTAAAAATCACAGTCCCAATATGTAAGAAAGGATTACTATGAACAACCTTATCATCAGACTTGAGGGCCATCAGGAAGAATTGAAAATTAAAAAGATCAGATTCCTCGTATTTCATGAGATTAACCCTCATTTTATCAAATAAAATATATTCCAAACTAATAGATCCCTGTCGAAACATATTACTTATATCAAAATCGATCTCTACATCTTCAAAAACTACCATGAGATTCTGATTTAAATCAAAAACCTGAATTTGAGAGATATGAGATTGATCAAGCCAATTAATAGTCACAGATTCAATTTTTATAGGGTAGCCGGTCTTCTCGGACAAATCAGCTACAAACGATCTCACTAAATTTTCTTTTACATTTGAAAACTGTATAAATAGAGCTAAAGCTATCGAAATCAAGGATAGGAAACCCAAGATAAATAACAAATATCTTAGAAGGGATCTAGCTATATTTGATAAATTATTTTTCAAATTTAATTATGTTTATATAAATGAAAACCATCATACTTGGCATTGAATCATCATGTGACGAAACATCTGCTTCTATCTGCATTGATGGCAAAGTAATGAATAATATCGTCGCTACACAATCCATACATAAAGAATACGGAGGCGTAGTGCCTGAATTAGCCTCCAGAGCGCATCAAAAAAACATAATCTTGGTAGTGGAATCAGCACTCAAAGCTGCAAGGATTAAATTTTCTGATTTAAGTGCTATTGCAGTAACTCAAGGACCTGGCTTATTAGGAGCGCTTATGGTAGGTTATTCTTATGCAAAAAGTCTGGCTTTTGCATTAGATATTCCGATTATCAACGTCAACCATATGAAATCACACATATTAGCTCATTTTATCGAAATACCAATGCCCAAATTTCCCTTTCTTTGCCTAACTATTAGTGGTGGTCATACCCAAATCGTAAAGGTCGATAGTGCCATTGAGATGAATGTTTTAGGAAGTACCAAAGATGATGCTGTGGGTGAAGCATTTGATAAAGGAGCCAAATTTATGGGATTTCCCTATCCGGGTGGACCGCAAATTGAAAAATATGCCGCATCAGGTAATCCTGATAAATTTCTGTTTACAGAATCTCAAATAAAGGATTTGAATTTTTCGTTTAGTGGAATTAAAACTTCGTTATTATATTTTCTTCGAGATAATTTGAAACATTCCCCAGATTTCATTAAAAAGAACCGAGAAGATATTTGTGCGAGTTATCAAAAACATCTAATTTCAATGCTGATGAAAAAATTGGTCCTTGCCGCAGAAAAGACCGGTATAAAGGAAATTGCCATTGCAGGAGGAGTTGCGGCAAATAAGGAGCTAAGATTCCAGATTAAGCAACTTAGTCAAAAGTATCAATGGAATAACTATATACCTAAATTTGAGTATTGTACTGATAATGGGGCCATGGTAGCCATTTCAGGCCATATTTATTTTCAAAATAAATCTTTCGGCCATTTAACAGATACTCCCCAACCGAGAATGAGCTTTGAAAATGAAAAATAAAACAACTAGATTTTCGAATAATGTTGTGATTCGCAATAAAAAAGCATCCTTTAATTATGTTCTTATTGAAAAATTGGAGGTTGGTATTGAATTGAAAGGAAGTGAAATAAAATCAATAAGGGAGGGTCTAGTTTCACTACAAGAAGCTCATTGTGTCGTCCTTGGCAGAGAAACTTTTGTGCGATCTATGAATATTGCAATTTATAAGGAAAGCTCAATTTATAATCATGATCCCATCCGTGAAAGAAAATTATTATTAAAAAAAAAGGAAATTAAACGATTTAGATCTAAATCAGAGGAAAAAGGATTGACCATTATACCAACAAAATTATATATCACCAAAAGAGGTATCGCCAAAATGGAAATTGCCTTGGCAAAAGGAAAAAAACTACATGACAAACGGGAAAGTATGAAGAAAAAAGATCATGATCGTGAATTAAAACTAATTAAGATCATTTGATTTTGGGGGTACTAGTATTAAATCAAGACTTCACCCCATTCGCCCTCTGTCATGTGAATCGCGCCTTTCTTCTGATTTTTAATTCAAAAGCCGAACTCATCAGCGAATCAAAAAGTCGGGTCTTAAGAAGTATCAGCAAAAGCTATCCCTATCCTTCCGTTATTAAACTAAATAGATATGTCAGCTTACCTTATCGAAGTGTTATCTTAAACCGTCATAACATCTTTAAAAGAGATCAAAATCAGTGTCAATACTGTGGAAAAACACGAGATTTAACACTAGACCATCTGATACCCAAATCAAAGGGAGGTAAATTTGTTTGGACAAATATAGTTACTGCATGTCTTTCTTGTAATGCCAAAAAAGGAGATAAACTCATAAGTGAAACTGATTTAGTGCTGCATAAAATGCCAGTCAAGCCTTCCTTTATTATGTTTTTGAAAAAACTAAGTCACAAGCAAATAAACGAATGGGGCCCTTTTCTGGGACCAAGAAAACCCAATGAACAAAAATAAAAAAACACATTATAAACACATGCATTTTATTTAAATACCTTTTGATTTTTTATTCAGACACTCTTTTTATTGTACTATACAAAATTTTCAGTGCATTAGCCTTCCTAAGCTCTTGTTGAACATCTGAAACAATACCCATTTTAACATCCACATCCACTTTCATAGACATTGTAATTTGATCTCGTTCTACCTCATCTAATTTATCTTTCTCCGTATTGACAAAGCCAACGATGTCGTCTTCAGTTATGAATACATCATTAATTTGTATTTTGGGCTCAGATCCGTATAGTACAACGTTTTTAGGTTCACCCACATAAATATAGCTGACCAAAGACTTTCGTTCTATTTTCGTCAACTGAGTAGCTCTTGGAATTTGTTGCTTAACCATGATGTCAGTCTCTCTCATGACAGTGGTCACCATGAAAAAAAATAGCAACATAAAAATAATATCTGGCAAGGCAGCGGTTGGAATATCCTCAGATGTATTTGAATTTTTCTTAAATTTTGGCATAATTTATCTGATTTTAATCAGGCTCAGCAATTGATATAGCTCTTGGAATACCACTGCGCCCACGATTATACATCTCTTTCTGCAAATTATTACTTCTATCAAGACTTAACCATTCTTCAGTAGTTATTCCAACACGAGAGGCATACACTTCATTATAAGCAGCGTTCATCGCATCTAGAATACCTACATAAAGGTCATAACTTGTACCCCTAGCCGATTTGAATGATACTATAGATTTGAGACTTGTCGGATCATCAGAAGACTCTGGATCCCTACCATTAGTGTTCACATAGGCCTTCATTTGTGCAGGTAAACTATTGTAAACTTCAATCCCTTCAGGTGTCGGCTTTCCAAAATTTAAAATAAACTTCTTGACATCCTCTTTTAACTCGTCCATGCTACCCTCAAACGGTTCTCCTTCCACGAGCAGTTTGTCCTTTGAATTAGCTAATATCGTAAAGATATTTCTATCTGGAATCTTTATGTCTAACTGCTCCTGTAACGGGTCTGGTGGAGGTGGTAACCTCAAAAGAATCCCTTTATCATTAGCAATTGTCGTTGTGACTAAAAAAAAGATCAAAAGCAGAAAAGCAATATCCGCCATCGAACCCGAGCTAACCTCTGGAAGTTTTTTCTTTCCTCTTGGCATATTAGCTAACTATTTTAGATATCTCTGTATAAATGATCCCTGCAATGGCTAGGAAAAAGAAGGTGTAAGTGGTAATAATCCCCGCACCAACAATTCTAGAAGTTGATTCATTCACTCCCGCAGAACTCCCATCTGCGAAAAAATAGCTAAATATGAATATAATCAACATTACACCAATACCAATACCTGACTTCAGTAATGTTTTGGGATCTCCAAATGACTGATAAAGGGGTATGATTACAGCAGCCAAAGTACATAACCCTATTAAAGCATAACTACTTATTAATCCAATATCTATAAAATCCATATATTTAATTTTTTAATTTACTTACCTACATTATGTCTTACCAACATATCGACTAAAGTTATTGAAGCATCTTCCATACTGTTGACTAAAGAATCGACCTTTGAGACCAAATAATTATAAAACAACTGCAAAATCACCGCCACTATTAACCCTCCGACAGTTGTTAATAGAGCTACTTTAATACCTCCCGCAACCAACGAAGGAGATACATCTCCTGCAGCTGCAATAGCATCGAAAGCATCAATCATCCCTATAACTGTTCCCATAAATCCTAACATTGGTGCCAAAGAGATAAATAATGAAATCCAAACCATTCCTTTTTCAAGTTTTCCCATTTCAACTGAACCATAGGCTATAATTGATTTTTCAACCATTTCCACTCCTTCAGACATTCTCATCAAACCTTGTACAAAAATGGAAGCAACAGGTCCATTTGTATTTCTACAAACCTCCTTTGCAGCCTCAACTCCACCTGATTTCAGAGCTTTATCTACTTTTATGAGCAATTTAGAAACATTTGTAGTTGCTAAATTCAAATGAATAATGCGTTCAATAGAAATAGCTAAGCCCAAGATTAAACATATCAAAACGATACCCATGAATTCTGGTCCTCCATCAATAAATTGTTGTTTAATCACTTGGTGAAAACTTACTTCTTCCTCCTCAATAGATGCTATCTCGTCAACTATTTCTTCTTCTATCACGGAATCAGAGGAAACCATGGACAAGGTGTCCTCTAGTGTAACCGTTTCATTAGTGTCAGTCTGATCTTGAGCGTAAACGGTCACAGGTACACTGGCTATAAGGCCCCCAAAAATAAAATAAGTTAAAAATTTTTTCATAATCAATCGAATATTCACAGTTAAAAATACTTTCTTTTCTTTAAATAATTATAGCGGAGAGGAAGGGATTCGAACCCCCGATACCCGTAAGGATATACACGCTTTCCAAGCGTGCGCCTTCAGCCACTCGGCCACCTCTCCTTTTGGATATCACTCTTCTTTAAGCATAATATCAAAACAAATAAATTAAGAAAAAACACCTTATCCAAATTTAGATTTGTTTATCTGTCCTTTCATTAATCCATTTCACCATTCATGGGGCTTACACGTAATATTTTAACTGTTTCGTGAGATTTTTTAGTACCCAACAATAACATTAATTTTGCAAGAGCAGATTCTGTCGTAATATTTCCTCCACTAATTATCCAACTTCTGACAGTTTTTTACTGGTTTCGTACCTTCCCTGAATTACCTCACCACCACTACATTGACTCACGTTCAGAATGATGATCTGTTTTTCAACTACTTTTTTAAGGTATTAAATGAACCAGGATTCGCTCGGTATATTTCCAAATCCGAAGGTGTCTACAATCAGCCCTTTAAGGTTTTTAATGTTCAAAACACTTGTAACAACTCCTTTATTAATGTCAAGGAATATCTTCAAAACAGCCACATTATCATCAAAATCTTAATGCAAACGAAGGGGTACCAAGCCATTGGGTATCGCCAAGACAGCCTCATTACAGCTTATACCAATTCCAGATTCAGCGAGAAGTGGATAATTTTGAGAATCAAAAGCAGCAAAGGTAATACTGAGCATTTTTTGTGATCAGTTACCCCTAAATAACCTTAGATTAAAATAAATACAAATCTCTTTAATTAATAGCCGTCTATTTCGTTGATTTGCAGCAATCTCAATGGAAGTGATGAAATTTTCTCTTGCATCGGATCTTAACATTCCTATCGGAATTTGAGCTCCCGTAAAAATAATAGGCTTTGCTAGTCCTTTTAGCATAAAGCTCAATGCAGAAGCAAAATAAGCCATTGTATCGGTTCCGTGGAGAGTAACAAATCCATCATACTGATCATAATTTTTGTAAATAATAACCTAGTTATTGCCATACTTCAATACTGACATTAGATGAATCAATAAGTTTTGGAAAAGATATCACGGTCAATCCTACTTCTATCTTGGATAACTCAGGTATGTGCTGCATGACTTTCATGAAATTAAAAGGCACCAAACTTCCTAATGTATCTTGCAGCATACCTCTAGTATCTCCACTGTAAATGATGATAATAGTACGTTGTCTAAACACAGTTTGACAACTTCTAATTTTAACAATTTTATATTTCATGGTAATTGAAATAAGGTCTTGGCATGCTTTGTAGTTATCTGAGAAATCTCCACGATACTCATATCCAAGCATAAGGATAATATACTCACTACATGTGTCAAGTAGGAAGGCTCATTCCTCTTTCCTCTATATGGTTTTGGAGCTAAAAAAGGACTGTCTGTCTCCAAGATAATTTGATCAATTCCAATCTCAAACATTAACTCATTCAAACCTCCATTCTTAAAGGTTAGTACACCTCCAATACCCAAATAAAATCCTAAATTTTTAATTTCTCTTGCTTGGGAGATTGAACCAGAAAAACAATGAAAAACTCCCTTAAGACCCTTTAGAGCATATGGTCTAATCAAATCTATGGTCTCAGCAATAGAGGATCTACTGTGAATTGCAATAGGTAAGTCATAATCCAAAGCCCATTGACACTGTTGAAGAAATGCTTTTTGTTGCTCCCGCCAAAAAGTTTGATCCCAATATAAATCAGTTCCTATTTCACCAATCGCTATGAATTTTCGCTTTTTCAACCAGTAGGATATCATAGCCAATTCATTTTCATAATTGTCATTGACGGAACAGGGATGTAAACCTATCATAGGTAAACAAAAATTGGGATAACTAGTTTCAATCGCAAGCATTGGTTTAATACTTTGACTGTCAATATTAGGCATGAGAATTTTGTCAATGCCCACTTCTTTTGCACGAAGAATGACTTGATTCAAATCTTCCTGAAAGTCTTTTAAATACAAGTGGGCATGAGTTTCAATCAGCATGATTCAATTTATGTTTAGTTTTCAAATTCATATTCTTGAACTGAAAAAAAGTCCAAAAATTTTAGTTATAAAATCTTAAGATTTTAGTGACACTTTAACTTAAATGAAACCGCACTATAATCCTCTTAATTATCATGCAAAAATCCGAGGGTATATTTAGAAAACAAGTTTAATTGGTAATCTCTCGAAATTTTTGACCAAGAATATTTTGATAAACTTTTTAGGTTACATTTCAGCTTTGTAAATTTACCATAAAAAGGTTGAAATAGTTTTAACGAATATGTTTGCATAATCAGCTCAAGAAATTCTTGACATTATAAACATTTTTCAAATAAATCTGAAAAGGAATCTTCGATCCATGGGGTTCTTAAAAGTGTGATTTCCGATAAGATGACCTTACGATACAAGTCGCTCTGATAATTTTATATTTTTGAGCTATTTTCACAACAAAAAACTTACATATGCCTAAAAATCATTAAAACCATCCCGACCATATGATATTAATTTGTCGCCTGGATCTTCATCAAAAATCAAATAACTAATTCTATCATCATTTTTCAGTGGACAAGTCTATTAAGGAGTTACATTTTAAACAATAAGCCAAATTATTTATAGATAGGCCTTCACCAAACAAAAAATTGATTAATCGCTTTCTTCACCCCAGGATAATGGTATCAGGTAGAATTGTGTTCAGATAATCCTTTTTTACTCGCAAGAAATCGATATTTTGAAAAGCTTTCGTTTATTAACATATGATTTTCAAGTTCTTTATCAATTCCATCATAGATCCTAATCCAACCCTTTTGATGTAGTTTATGGAGCTCATCCACCAGTAACTCTATATCCAGATCGAGTTGTGCTAAAAGTTCTTGAAAAGAAATCACAAAATAAAGTTCATCTATGATCTCAAATTGAATATTTGTCATCAGTTACAATCCTAAGAAACTTAAAATTAATCGCTTGATATAAAACCTAAAGTTAAAATATAAATCTAATATGAAATTATTATTAAATCTGAATTCAAAAAATATACGATTCTTTTAAGATAATTTAAAAAAATCAGTCAGAGAACTCAATTGGACTTTTTAATCTGTCAAGGATCTCCTTTATTTGTAAAAATGGGCATTGAAAAAAAAACAGAAGCAAGCAATATTATTTTAGGATTAGATCCAGGGACCAGTGTAATGGGATATGGATTGATCACTATTCAAAAGCAGGAAATTAAATTATTGCAATTTGGTGTACTTCACCTAAAAAAATACATAGGACATGAATTGAAATTAAAAAAAATATACGATCGGGTCAATCAAATCATTGAAGATTTCATGCCGGATGAAGTCGCTCTTGAAGCCCCTTTTTTTGGGAAAAATGTGCAGTCAATGCTCAAATTAGGAAGGGCTCAAGGAGTCGCAATGGCTGCTGCCCTTTCGCATGGCATACCCATCAGTGAATACGCACCAAAAAAAGTTAAGCAATCGGTAACAGGAAATGGTAATGCTTCCAAAGAACAGGTAGCAGCCATGATTCAAAACTTGCTCAACTTTAAGAAAACTAATTACTTATTGGATGCAACAGATGCTTTGGCAGTCGCTTTTTGTCACCATTTGCAAGGTAAGACACAAAGGAAAAATACTCAAGGATGGAATGCTTTTTTAAGTGATCATCCAAATAGAATTAAATCCTAATGCAAACCGATTATTTTTTTTGAAATGGCCTCTAATTCTTTATTAGACGGAGATAATTTCATTCTATTGAAATCAATATCCTCCATCGAATTGAGAGGAATTAAATGGATATGGGCATGAGGTACTTCCAGCCCGACAACACTGATCCCGATCCGTAAGCAAGGAATGGCCAATTTCAGTGACTTAGCCACATTTTTTGCGAAAATGTGAAGTGCTCCTAATTCATCATCCTCCAAATCGTAAATATAGTCAACCTCTTTTTTAGGGATCACTAATACGTGGCCCATAACCAATGGATTGATATCTAAAAAGGCTAAATGTTTTTCATCTTCAGCTACAATGTGAGCTGGAATTTCATACTTAGCGATTTGACTGAATACCGATGACATATCAGTCGTAACTTATCTCCAAAATCTTAAATTTCACTTCTCCCGCTGGAACATTCATCACTGCCAAATCTCCTTTTTTCTTTCCTAACAACCCTTTCCCAATCGGCGATTTGACAGAAATTTTGCCAGATGCCAAATTCGCCTCTTCCTCCGCGACCAATTGATACTTAACTTCTAAGTTATTTTTTAAATTCTTGATTCTTACAAAACTTAAAATACCAACCTTGGAGGTATCGACCGCATTGATATCTAACACACGTGCATCTCCTACGATGGCTTCTAATTGCTTTATCCTGTGCTCTAAGTGTCCTTGGGCATCTTTGGCAGCGTCATATTCAGCATTTTCGCTCAAATCACCCTTATCTCTAGCCTCAGCTATCTGCTTGGCCATATCAGCCCGTCCTTTGGTCTGAAGATCTCTTAATTCATCTTTGATTTTTTGCAAGCCGTCTTTTGAGAAATAATTAACTGACATATTTAAAAATGTTTATTGAAAACACTCTAAACAAAAAGAACGGTCATGGACCGCCTCATTCTGCTTTTCGTATTTTGTAACAAATATAAATAAAATCATCTATTATTATTAAAATATGATTTTCGAAATTTTTTTTGCTAATACATAATTAATTCTTTCATAAGACTCGTGAGTCCATCCCGCTACATGTGGTGAAAAAAGAGTATGCTGATGGTTAAACAGATTTTGATAGATATTTCGCTCTTCTATAGTCAATGTATGTAGCTTTTCATTTTGCAACACATCCAACGCCACCCCACTCAAATTTCCCTCGTTCAGAATTTTATTTAATCCCTTCAAAGACAAGACTTCACCCCTTGCCATATTGATTAAGTATTTAAGATTTTTAAAAGAACTCAAAAACTCATAATTGAATAAATTAGACGTTTCAAAAGTTAAGGGGATGTGAATACTCAAAATTTCAGTTCTTTTCTTAAAATCAATAAGGTTAACTTCATTTACATAGTTTAGCTTCGATGTATAGCTCTTTTTATACTTATCAAAGGCAATTATCTCACAATCGAAACCCCTTAATTTCTCAGCAAAAGCGCTTCCCATGAATCCAAAACCGAAGATCCCTACTACTTTATTTTTTAGCTCATGACCTCTGTTAGATTCTCTATCCCAATGATAAGAACGCACTTCATTGTCAGCCATTCTCAATTTATTTAATAAATTCAGTAGCATTCCAACTCCATGCTCACCTACTGCATCTCTATTACCCTCGGGAGTATTGTATAATTTAATCTTCTTTTTAGCCAATAAATTTACATCAATGTTATCCACGCCTGCTCCAGCCCTTCCTATAAACTTCAAATTTTCTGCCTTAAGGATTAATTCACGATCAACTGCAGTCTTACTCCTAACTATCAAACCTACATAATCTGGCAAAATTTGTATTATTTCTTTCCGTGTAATTGTAGGTCGATAGGAACACTCAAAACCAATGCTAAGCAATACTTCTTGAATTGATTCATGCATTTGATCTACCACTAAGACTTTTCGACTCAAAGACATTATAAATGGTATAAAAAAACAGCAATGGAAAAATAAACCGTGAGTCCCAAAAGATCATTTGCCGTTGTAATAAAGGGGCCAGAAGCAATAGCTGGATTAACTCCAAAGCGGTCTAATAATAAAGGTGTTATGGTCCCCATAAATGAAGACAACAGAACAACATTAAGCAGAGCTATGGAAGCAGTAACGGCCAGCAATTGATCTTTGAACAACAGCAAGATTGCACCAAAGACCATTAAAGAAAGAATACTCCCATTTACCATAGCCACGAAAAACATCTTTAATAAACGGTTTCCTAAAGTATCATTGAACCCATTTTTACCAGCTAAACTTTGGATGACTATGGCCGATGATTGAATTCCTACATTACCTCCCGTTGCCATAATTAGAGGGATAAATAAAGACAGTCGTGCAATTACATTGAGCGTTCCTGAATAATAATCAGCTATTTGCGCCGCAATCAACCCTCCCGTCATACCTATGATTAACCACGGCAGTCGAGCCTTGGAAATGACCCAAACCCCATCATCTTCCTCTACGTCTGAAGTTACCCCAGACATTAATTGTCTTTCTTCTTCCGCTGATTCGGTAATTACATCCACAACATCATCAATGGTAATGCGGCCTACAAGTTTTCCTCTTACATTAACAACAGGAACCGCATCTAGATCATATTTTTGCATTATATTAGCGACTTCTTGTCCCTCTAGAAATGTACCCACAGAAATAATATTTTCTTCAAATATCTCGGCCACTTTCTTATCATCTTTAGCTAAAAGTATCCGCTTCAAACTCACCCTTCCTTTCAATCTATCTTGCTGATCTACCACATAAACTGAATATATTTTTTCAATATGTTCCGCTTGAATTTTAATTTCCTCAATACATCTTTTCACGCTCCAATTCTCCCTTGCCTTGACCAATTCTTTGGCCATAAGTCCACCAGCTACATCCTCATCATAACGTATCAGGTCCAGAAGATGACCTGCTTTCTCTTCATTATTGATCTGCTCTAAAATTTCCTCTCGAAGCTGGAAGGACATTTCATTCAGTATATCTGCGCCATCATCTGAATCAAGTATTTCAATGAAATGAGCAAGCTCGTTAATGGAAAAATATTCCATAAACTCCATACGAAAATCCTCCTCCAATTCTACCAAAATATCTGCAGCAATATCTGGTGAAAGAATATCAAATACAAATTTGCCATACTCTATCCCTATCTCGGTAAGTATTTCACAAATATCCGCAGATCGTACCCCTTCTAAAGAATTTTGAATGTAAGCGGCATCTCGATCATTCAAAGCGAGCTTAAAACGATCTAAAAATTCTTTCGAAAACTCAAATTCCATTATTTTTTTTTCCATATCTCCTCAATTTTTCCTATTAAATCAATAAAATCTTGAATAGATAACTGCTCAGCGCGTTTGTCAAAAACTTCTTGCGCGGTCAAAACATTGGGTAAATTTAGCCCTTTTAATGCGTTTCGCAAGGTTTTTCGTCGCTTACCAAATCCGGCTTTAACCACACTTTTCAACATCTTTGCATCGAAATCCAAGCGATTGTTTCGAACTAGCTTGATTACTGCTGAATTAACTTTAGGCGGGGGATCAAAAACCAAAGGATCTACAGAAAATAAATATTCAATATCATAAAATGTTTGTAACAACACACTCAAAATACCATAAACCTTATTCCCATGTTTAGAGACAATCCTTTCTGCAACCTCTTTTTGAATCATACACACAACCTCCTCAATTCGATCGCGATACTTAAAAACTTGGAAAAATATTTGCGAAGAGACGTTATATGGGAAATTTCCTATTACTCGAATGGGGGTTTGATACTCCAATAAATTTTCTTTCAAAAAATCTTTTAATTGAAATTTCTCCTCGTGGTCAGGATATTTCTCTTTCAGATAATTAATGGAGGCCTTGTCAAGATCAAATGTTATCAAGTGATTAATTTCTAGCAAATGCTGCGTCAATACCCCCATACCAGGTCCAACTTCTAGAAGACTTCCCGATCCTTTTCCTATCGCTGCCGCAATGTCTAGGGCGATTTTCTCATCTTTCAAGAAATGTTGACCTAAATGTTTTTTTGCTTTTAATTTTCTCAAGGTAATGACTAAAAAAATGTAATTTTGTCCGTTCTTATTTAATAACAATGGACTCCACTAATCTAGATCGTAAATTTATACCAATCATCGGGATAAGCATTGGAGATCTCAACGGAATCGGCATCGAGGTCACACTAAAAAGCTTAGAAAAGATTTCTCTTTTTTCGAAATTTACCCCAGTAATTTATGCTTCAATAGAAGCGCTTAATTTTTACTCAAAGTTACTGAAAAAGTCTCATTTAAATTTTCATATCATCTCAGAAGCTCAACAAGCCATTCCACTCAAAATAAATGTTATACCAGTTTGGAAAGAATCCGTCACCATCACACCAGGCAAACCAAATTTCGCAGGAGGTGAATATGCCAAAAAGTCTCTCGAAGCAGCCGTTACTGATTTAAAAACTAAATCGATCAATGGTTTGGTTACCGCACCCCTAAGTAAAGAGATATTAAATAAACAAGGTTTTTCGTTTCCAGGTCATACCGAATTCCTTGCAGCAACATTTCAAGTCAGTCAAAATCTTATGTTAATGGTAAAGGATAAGATACGTGTGGCTGTTGCCACAGGACATATTCCGATAGCAAAGGTATCAGAAAGACTTTCAATATCACTGATCTCAAAGAAGCTAGAAATTCTTATAGATTCCTTAAAAACTGATTTTGGAATTAAAACTCCAAAAGTAGCAGTGACTGGATTAAATCCTCATGCGGGTGAAAATGGCTTGTTGGGTAACCAAGAAAAGCATATCATCAATAAAGTTGTTGATAAATTCAATTTCAATAAATATTTCGTAAAAGGACCCTTCCCTGCGGATGGTTTTTTTGGAAGTGAGGAATATTTAAAATATGATGCCATCTTGACTATGTATCATGACCAAGGTCTAATCCCATTTAAGTTACTATCGAAAGGTTCAGGTGTTAATTTTACCGCAGGACTACCGGTGGTCAGAACTTCACCTGCTCATGGTACTGCTTTTGATTTGGCCGGTAAAAATATAGCTAATCCAAGTTCTATGACCCATGCATTACTACTAGCAAGTAGATTAGTCAGAAATAAAGATCATTGATTCACATTTCTAATGGAGATTTCATTGGGAATATCGGTGCATTATACATAAATTTGCGGTTATTATTAATCTAAATTAAGTGAAAACTAGTGTTTTAAAGTCTTTTGAGATCAATTTAACACGGCTTGAAAATAGCATACACCATTTTCAATTTGAATTGGTACCCGAATTCTTCAAAACTTTCGAAAATAATTTAGTGAAAGAAGGATCTGGCAGTGCTTCGCTGGTAATGGATAAATCTGAAGCCATGATTACTTTGAACTTTATGATCAAAGTTAATATTCTTTTGACCTGTGATATTTCATTAGAGAGTTATCGAGAATTTTTAACTTGTGAAAAAAAACATATCGTTAAATTTGGATTAACCAATAAAGAATTAAGCGATGAAATAAGTGTTATAGATATGGGGACGCAAGCATTAGATATATCTAGCTACATATACGAATTTGTGTCGCTAGAAATTCCAATGAAAAAAATACACCCTAGACTACGAGATCAGGAGCGAGCTGAATTAGCTTATGAAGACAAAACTCCTTCCTCAAATGAAGAAGAACAGGATGATACTGTGGATCCAAGATGGGAAGTACTTAAAAAAATTAAATTTTAATTTAGTAATCAATAGACAATGGCACATCCAAAACGAAAAATTTCGAAAACAAGACGCGACAAGAGAAGAACTCATGTAAAAGCTTCTCCAAAAAATTACGTGATCTGTCCAACCACAGGAGAGTCCCACTTACCACACCGTGCCTTTTGGCATGAAGGCAAGCTTTATTATAAAGGAAGGGTAGTGATTGAAAAAGAAGTTTTAGTTTAAAACTTTCTGGTCTGATTTTCAATTATTTATTATAACCCAGAGCGCAGATCCACCAATATATGTCAAAAATTACGGCTGCAATTACCGGTATAAACGGCTATGTCCCCGAATATGTCCTTACCAATGATGAATTGGCTACGATGGTAGACACCAGCAACGAATGGATTGTTAGTAGAACAGGTATTAAGGAAAGGCGTATTCTCAAGGGTTACGGGAAAGGAGTCTCCATCATGGCCGTTGAAGCTGTTAAGGGACTTCTAAATAAGACTAATACAACCCCTGAAGAAATTGATGGAATTATTTGTGCTACCATCACACCTGACTTAACTTTTCCTGCTACCGCCAATCTAATTGCTGAAAAAATAGGTGCAATACACGCATTTGGTTTTGATCTTGCTGCTGCCTGTTCTGGTTTTTTATTCGCCTTGAGCACCGCTTCTAAATTTATTGAATCGGGTTCACACAAAAAAATAATAGTCATTGGTGCCGATAAGATGTCATCAATTTTAGATTATCAGGACCGCACCACTTGCATTATATTTGGTGATGGGGCTGGGGCAGCCCTCATAGAAGCTAATCATGAAGAATTAGGTATCAAAGATGCTATTTTAAAATCTGATGGCTCAGGTGAACAATATCTAAATATAAAGGCAGGAGGAAGTAGATATCCAGCGAGTTTTGAAACCATTCAAAACAAAGAACATTATGTGTATCAAGAGGGATCTGCTGTTTTCAAATTTGCTGTAACGAAAATGGCTGGTGTTGCCAAGGAAATCATGGATAAAAATGATTTAAAGGGTGCTGATGTTGCTTGGTTAGTTCCTCATCAGGCGAATAAAAGAATTATTGATGCCACAGCTAAACTAATGCAGATACCAGATGATAAAATCATGATGAACATTTCAAGATACGGCAACACAACAGGAGGTACTATACCTTTATGTTTATGGGACTACGAATCGCAATTAAAAAAAGGTGATAATCTTATTTTAGCTGCCTTTGGAGGTGGATTTACATGGGCCTCCGTTTATGTAAAATGGGCTTATAACCCTGAAAATTAGAGATATATGGCAACTACTGCTGATATTAAAAATGGCTTAGTAATTGAATACAATCATGATTTGTTCTCGATTGTTGAATTTCAGCATGTCAAGCCCGGTAAAGGACCTGCTTTTGTAAGAACAAAATTGAAAAGCTTATCCACCGGTCGTGTCATTGACAATACTTTTTCGGCAGGCCATAAGATCACAACGGCAAGAGTTGAACGACATAAGTACCAATATTTGTACAAAGATGATATTGGATATCATTTCATGCATACAGAGACCTACGAACAAATACCTATTGATATTAAATTAATCAATGCTCCTCAATTCCTAAAAGATGGAGAAGAAGTGGAGGTACTAGTACATACCGAGCAAGAAAAGATTTTAGGAGTTGAAATACCCCAGTATGTAAACCTAAAGATTGTTTATACTGAACCTGGATTAAAGGGGGACACTGCTACCAATGCGACAAAACAAGCTGAATTAGAAACTGGTGCCATTATTCAAGTCCCCCTTTTTATCAACCAAAACGAAATCATAAAGGTGGATACAAAAAATGGATCCTATTCCGAAAGAGTCAAATAATTATCCTAGATTTAGCCTGGAAATAAAAACTGTGTAATACAAGACTATAAACGAAGATGAAAGTAAAAGAAATCCGAGACCTTATCGACTATATAAAAAGTACCGGCCTTGAAGAAGTAAACATTGAAACCGAAACATTCAAAATAAAAATCAAACGGTCTTCTGAAGTCATATCACAGCCCCACTTCTCACCGTCCACAACTTTACCTCAATCGCTACCCAAACAATCTCTGGAAGCTGTCGGTGATGAATCTATCATTTCAAGCAAAATAGTAGAAGATGAAAAATATTTTACTATTAAGTCACCCATGATTGGTACCATATATATGGCTCCAAATCCCGAATCTCCAAACTTTATAAAAGTGGGAGATGTCATTAAGCCAGGAGATACTGTTTGCGTAGTAGAAGCCATGAAACTTTTCAACGAAATCGAAGCGGAAATTTCAGGTAAAGTAGTAAAAATATTGGCAGAAAATGCAAATCCTGTAGAATATGACCAACCTTTATTTTTAATTGATCCTTCCTAAAATAATAAATTGTGTTTCAGAAAATTCTAATTGCAAACCGAGGAGAAATTGCACTTCGAATAGTTCGAACTTGCAAAGAAATGGATATTAAGACCGTAGCTATCTATTCCACGGCAGATAAAGAAAGCTTACATGTGCGCTTTGCAGATGAGGCAGTATGTATTGGTGGAGCACCAAGTGTAGACTCCTATCTCAACATCCCAAATATTATTTCAGCTGCCGAAATCACCAATGCGGATGCCATTCATCCTGGATACGGATTTTTAGCTGAAAATGCTGAATTTTCTAGAGTTTGTGAAGAATATCAAATCAAATTCATTGGAGCAAGTGCCAATATGATCAATAAAATGGGTGATAAGGCTAGTGCCAAAGACACCATGAAGCGTGCGGGCGTACCTACAATTCCTGGATCAGAGGGGATCATTCAATCGGTAAAAGAAGGTAAGTTGATTGCTAAGGAGGTTGGATATCCCATCATGCTCAAGGCAACTGCCGGTGGTGGTGGGCGTGGCATGCGTTTGGTCAAAAAAGAGCAAGAATTTCAAAATGCATGGGACAGCGCACGGCAAGAGTCAGGTGCTGCTTTTGGAAATGATGACATTTATCTTGAGAAATTTATTGAAGAACCAAGACATATTGAAATTCAAATCATCGGGGATGCTGCAGGAAAAGCCTGCCATCTCTCGGAAAGAGATTGCTCCATTCAAAGGAGACACCAAAAACTCTTAGAAGAAACTCCCTCGCCTATTATCACAAATGAACTTCGAGAAGATATGGGAAAAGCTGCCATTAAAGGAGCAGAAGCCATTAAATATGAGGGAGCGGGTACAGTAGAGTTTCTTGTTGATAAATATGGAAAATTTTACTTCATGGAAATGAATACCCGTATACAAGTAGAACACCCAATTACAGAAGAAGTCACGGATTATGATCTAATCAAAGAGCAAATAAAAGTAGCAGCCGGCATTCATATCTCAGGTAAAAATTATTTCCCTCAAATGCATTCAATTGAATGCAGAATTAATGCGGAAGATCCACGAAAAAACTTCAGACCGAATCCTGGTAAGATAACTAATTTACATTTTCCGGGGGGACATGGAGTACGTGTAGACAGTCATGTATACGCTGGATATACCATACCACCACATTATGATTCTATGATTGCTAAGCTCATTGTAACAGCACAAACTCGTGAAGAGGCATTAATTAAAATGAAAAGAGCTTTAGAAGAAATAGTCATCGAAGGCGTTGAAACAACCATTCCATTCCATTTGCAGCTGATGGAAGATAAACAATTTAAATCGGGAAATTTCACGACTGCTTTTTTAGAAACCTTTGATTTCAAGTCCATTTAAATAAAGAACCAAAAATCTTCAATTGGTTTTTTGTCCCATGCAATAAAATGACATTCAATCTCAAACTTAGCTGAAGGTTGAGCAATAACTACGATAATTTGGGGTCTATTAAGGCTTTTAATTGAAGAAAAATGATGTATTTGCAAGTCAAATATGTGTTTACCTATTTTACGCTCATTATCACATACCCAATGTATCTCTTTTTCATGATTTTTTAAGGCCATTATAAAATCTTTCCCATTACGACCTGCGCCCCAAACCACCAAAGGCCTGGACAAATCTCTATCTAACTCAAAAAAATATTTTAATTTCAGATCAAAATATCTGTTGTCCTTATATTCTAACCAGGTTCTAGAAATACGATCTTCTCGATCTCTCCAATAATGGAGTATTTTATCCATTCCTACAATTTTATAACCCTTACGATAAAATCTAAAGCATAAATCATAATCTTCCGGATAAACATTTGGATCAAAAGCTCCCACAGCACTAAAATCTTCTTTGTGGATCAGCCAACAATGAGAAGGAATGACACATTCTTTATAAATGTGTTGATAATGTGTGCTCGTTTTTGCCACTTGATTGAGCCATCGATCATATCGTTTAAAACCTCGTCCAACAGCCCCTTTTTCAACAAAATGTTCAACCCCACCTGCCACAACAACTCCTTTTCCATGTAATATCCAAACCTTGAGCATTGCTTCCAATTTATCTAATGGCATACGATCATCTGAATCCATTCGATTAATTAAAGTTCCACGACAATTTTTATAACCTTCCTTTAATGCTGAATTAAGTCTTTGACCTGTACTTTGAAAAATCCGAATCCTTTTGTCTCGTTGTGAATATTCAATTAACCTTTCCCATGAATCATCAGAGGAATGGTCATTGACCGCTATCAGTTCCCAATATTCGTAAGTTTGCAAGAGTATAGAATCGAGGCACTCAGTCAAATAAGATCCTGTATCCTTTACTGCCATTATAATTGAAATAAGTGGTCTAGATTCCATTAAATATAATATTCATAACTCGAAAGAAAATTAAATTGACAATTATAGTAAAAATGATCCTATCATAGCCATTTAATGAATATGCTTGAATTTCTATCGAATCCATAGTCTGTAGTTTCATTTATGGCTACTCAGCTCCTAAAAAAATACCTTACAATATTACCGTAATCATACCTTCTTATTTTGATTAGCCAAACGTATCTCAACTCAACCTTTATTTTCTACTGACTCCAATATAGTACCTCAAAAAGTAACCCTACCTTTTCATGAATTATTATTCTCTGACCTATATTTAAGGTGTAAATCTCCAATCTGATTACCACATTTTGGCATTTCATTAACATAAGTAAAAAATTTAAAAAAAATTAATTATTTAACTCATATCTTCAACTCAATTAATATATAAGTTAATAACTAAATATCTTTTCGACTATCACTCTAACCAATGCTCCTTCGGCCATCTTGTCAGTAAAATAATTTGGATCATAATTTGCAATTTATTAGGCATGGCAAATTCAAAAGTAACCTTAAGTCACGTTTTTAAAACTATCATTTGGCCAAGAAGAATTCCCATTCTAATTGGACTTTTTTTAATTATCCTCAGTAGAATTTCTAGTTTGGTACTACCGGGAGCTAGTCAGTATTTAATGGATGATGTGATCGTAAATAAAGATACTGAAATGCTTAAAAATTTATTGTTATGCGTGATCGGAGCTATCACAATACAAGCCATTACCTCCTTCTTATTGACTAAAATATTGAGTGTCGAAGCCCAGCACCTCATTGCTAAACTCCGCGTTCGAGTCCAAAAAAAAGTAATGTATTTACCAACACGTTTTTTTGATAACACAAAATCTGGCGAATTGGTCTCTAGAATCATGTCTGATGTAGAAGGGGTACGTAATTTGGTCGGAACAGGCCTTGTTCAGCTTATCGGAGGTGTATTGACGTCCCTCATATCTTTAGCTTTACTGATTAGAATAAGTCCTATGATGACAATTTATGTATTGGTTCCTGTAGCAATTTTTGGAGTCATCTCATTAAAAGCCTTCGGTTATATTCGACCGATTTTTCGGGAAAGAGGTAAAATCAATGCAGAGGTTACAGGTCGCCTAACAGAAACTTTAAATGGCATACGTGTAATAAAAGGATTTAATGCAGAAAAGCAAGAGATTAAAACTTTTGAAGAAGGGACTGAAAAATTATTCTTAAACGTTAAGGAAAGTTTGACTGCGACAAGCGTTATAACCAGTTCGGCCACTTTTTTACTGGGCCTCTCTAGTACAGGAATTATGGGTATTGGGGGATACATGATTATGAATAATGATCTTACTATTGGAGAATTCTTGTCCTTCACCTTATATCTAGGATTCATGATTGCACCTATAATACAAATGAGTAATATTGGAAGTCAACTAACCGAAGCTTTTGCCGGTCTCGACAGAACTGAAGAGTTAATGAATATGAAATCTGAGGACAATGGTTCTATTCGTACTCATTCGATTAAAAATATTGAAGGGTATATTCAGTTTAATAATGTAGTCTTTGGGTATAAAGAAGAAAAAAAAGTCCTCCATAATATCTCATTTGATGTACAGCCAGGGTCAGTCACAGCTCTGGTTGGATCATCTGGATCTGGAAAATCAACTATCGCGGCACTAGCGGCTAGTTTTATAATTCCGAATTCGGGAACTATAACTGTTGATCGACATGACCTTTCTCTCATCTCTTTGGAAAACTTTAGGAGTCAATTGGGTGTAGTACTTCAAGATGACTTTTTATTTGAAGGTACTATTAGAGAAAATATCTTATTCCCTAAACCCAATGCGACCGATGCGGAAGTAACTTCCGCGGCAAAGGCAGCTTATGTTACCGAATTTACCGATCAATTTGAAGAAGGTATGGAAACTGTAATAGGTGAACGTGGAATAAAATTATCAGGAGGTCAAAGACAACGAATAGCTATTGCCCGAGCCATCTTAGCAAATCCTAAAATCCTGATATTAGATGAAGCTACTTCTAATTTAGACACGGAAAGTGAATCCTACATTCAAAAAAGTCTTGAAAATCTCATGATTGGTAGAACTACCTTAGTTATTGCCCACAGACTAAGTACAATAAGACGAGCAGATCAAATATTGGTAATTGAAAGCGGTGTAATTGCCGAAAAAGGAACGCATGAAGATTTAATTGACAAGAAAGGCCGATATTTCGAGTTACATACTTACCAGGCTAGAATATGAAGCACTCTATGTGAATCAATGGTTATTAAATGTGATTTGTATTTATAAAAAAGAATTCAAAAATTTAGGAGATTCTTAATGCTTAATGGCACTTTTCACCAAATCTACGGGTCCTAACTTTTGATTATCTATGAGCTTCTCCTTACCTTGAATAAGTTGTAATTCAACCGGCACAAAGCCTAGTTCTTTTGTCTTTTCCAGAGCTTGGTCAAAAAAGAATTTCGCCTCAACTAATTCGCCTCTGCCAAAACGATAGGCACTTATTTTTTTCTTTAAAGGCGAACCGGGAATCACAAAATAAGTTATAGCATTTACAGAGTAAGAAGGTTTAAAATTTTTTAAAAAATTATTTACTCCTGTCTTTATATTTTTCGATAAATTATTAATTGCGCTACTTAATCCCATAGTTATTAAAATATTTTATCAAACTTATCATTTTGATTGGTACGAACCAACCCATCTCAAAAAAAATATCAGAAAATTACCGCCATGTGCTACTTCTGACTTTTTTAAACGCTCTAATTACATCCTTCTGACTTATCTGTCCAATTAGTTTTCCTTTATAAACGACTGGAAATCTTCTCAACTTCTCTTCTAGAAATAGCTGTGCAACTTCAAAAATATTCAAGTCCGGTGCAATATAAACTACTTCTTCTGTCATATAAGATGAGATAGAGCCTGTATCAATGGGCATATTATGATACTTACCCCTAATTACTTCCTTCATACAATCGGATTCTGATATCATTCCAATAAGTTCATTTTGATCATTAACTACAGGTGCTCCGGAGATTTTTTTACTTAACAATAGATTCATTGCTTCGAAAATGGATTGATCTGGCTTGAATTTAATTAATCTAGTTGCCATGTAATCTTTTACTAAAAGTTGTTGCTTATCAACTTTCTTTATCATTTCTATACCTCTATAACTCTTTACCATGACAGTCAAACTTAAAATTCCGTGTATATTAAAGTAAGATAAATGAATGATTTATGCAAATAAATGAGGTAGAAATTAGAATTCACGAAATATTATTAACCAGTGGCATACATGCAATCGCCATTCTAAAACAACAAAATTCTACCTTCAAACTTGATAGTGGTTAAAAAAAATTCTCAAATACACTGAATCTATTGAAAATCTAACGTGACGCGGGAAAATTTAATAGTACACCTTCTTTAGAAGAAATTTGATTTTTTATTTTATTGATTAATTATTCTGGGATTTATAATAATAATTTTTACATCATCTGAACTAGCTTTTGACAAGACTAATCCCAATTTATTTAAAAAAATCTCATCCTTGCTCAAAATAGATTTAATAACAACTTAAATGATGATTCTTCCTGCACGCATTTAAATTTATAAATAAAGCTAGTTGCTGATAGGTAAATTGAAAAAGGTATTTTCCCCAAGTAAATATTGTATTTTATCAGAGTCCATCTTTCTTTTTGAGCCCTTTAAGTTTTCCCCCTAATTTAGACTTAACCTCATCACTAATAACTTTTTTAGCCTTTTCTTTAAGACCTTTTGCCTTCTGAGCAGCTTCTTCCTTTAACTTCAACTTTTGATTATCTAATTCCTCTTTAATTTTTTCTCCGGCTAATTCTTGTTGCTCTTTGAGTTTAATTTTTGCTTGCTCTTTAGCCCAATCTTTGATCTTTTTTTCACTAGACCCCTTTTTAATATTAGAAATTCCATCCAAACGAAATTGAGGATCTTCATAATTTCCATCGATCTTAATCTTCATCCTAACCCCTTCAGTAACCAAATCGTTCAAGCCTGTCAAAGAAGCAATCATATTAACAGCAGCTGCCCCCAAGTCGCCTGTTTTAAGATCGGTCTCCAGAATATAATTCATATTTGATTGTAAACCTGAAATACCACTTGATCCATAAACTGTGGTGTTCCTCCCCAATAATTTAAAATCGAAAGGTTCAATGATTAAAATTCCATCTTCAATTTTGTACACAAAATTAATATCTTGAAGTTTCAAAGTTTCTTTTTGATCACCTGTTATCTTGTTCAACCCCTTAATAAATTTCGGATTATTGTAGGTGGTCGATTTCAAGTCTATAAGACCATAAGCAGATAAGGATTCCATAATCGGCATCATTACGGTATCAAACGCCCCACTGGTAACCAAATCAGTCGAAAATTTTCCTGCTAAGTCCTTGGCTATGGGTGCCAGTTCTTGAATAGTATTAAACGAAGAAAATACCTGCTTTATAGACATGGAAGCTATCTTAAAATTAAAGTTGAACAGCGGTAGCTGGGGATTTGAATTATAAAATCCGCTCATCAAAAAGTCTCCTCCTAAAAGATTAAAATCTAAATCATCTAACTGAGCGATCCCTTCACTAATCACAACTTTACCATTAACATCCTTAAACTCCAAGTTATCATAAAACAGGCGTTCTATCTCTGTGCTCAATACTAAATCCATATTGATCGGAATTCTTATTATTTCATGTAATGAAGTATCCATCAAAGCGTCTTTTGCTGTAGTATCGGTCATGGAAAGGAAAGAATTTAAATTTAATGTTTGAGAACTAAAATTTAATTTACCAAACAATATCTCCGAAGGCTTCAATGCATGGCCAACGAAATTTTCTAAGGTGCCTGTCATTTGGAAATCACTTTCTCCAAACAAGACCTTAAACTGGTTCAAAGCAATTTGCTCATTATCAAAACTCAAATCTGCCTCAGGAATGCTGATACTCAATGGAAGTTTTTCATCTATCAAACTAAAATCGCTCACGAGTACGCTCCCTTTTGTCTGAAGTTCCTCATACTTCTCTTCTTCAATCAAGAGCACATTACCTGCTGTTTCAAAATTTCCAGAAATTAATCCTTTAAGGCGGACTCCATCAATGGGAATTATCTGAAATATTTTGCCCAAATCAAGTCCTCCGCTAATATTCAAATCCCATGTATAATTTGATAAATTTTCAAACTCCATTTGTGCCCGAAAATCTTGACCTTCGACCTGCATTGAAAACTGAGGCATTGAAAAAGACATCAAATCCATATTAACACCAGGTATGGATAAAGCAGCCTCCAATTGAATCTCTTCGATAGGTATAGGGTATTCTTCATTCGACAAATAGCCATTGTATATTATCGTATTAATATTTATATCCGGGAAACGTAATTCATTATAAGTGCCACTTACCTTACCTAATAATTTTACATCACCGTCAACACTTACATTGTCCAAATAAGAAGAATAATCCCCAGGCAGAAGCGACAAAATAGATTTGATAGACATATCCACCGATTGAAATTCAATATCCATCATCATATCTGCATCTGAGAGAAGCGTCAGATCTCCATTTAAACCTATAGCCAGTGTTCCCAACATCAACCTATTTTCACTGAATGTATATTTTGAAGTTTTAAAATCCATCTTCATTTTTAGATCTCCATCGAATGTCTTTCCGTTAAGATAATTTATGCCTTCATAATTTAGACCGACCGAAGCTATGGTTGTGTTGGTAATTAGATCGGATATGTCTTGTGAAAAATCTCCAGATCCGATATGATCAATACCTAGAAGTTCACTATAAATTCCAATTGAAGGATCATCATAGGTGAAATTACCGTCAATAATTTCCCATTTTTTTATCGCTAAACTGAAGACTGTCTTCTCTTGAGGAGAGCTTTCCAAATGAGTTTTTTCGACTTTTTCTTTTAAAATATCATAATTGCTTTGCCCGTGGTGTAGAGATAGAATATTAATATTAGGTGCCCTAAAAATAATTTCATCAATTATTATCTGTTCTCCAGATATAACTGATAAAAGATCAAGAGTGATTTCAAAAGAAGAAACTTGAATCAAGGTATCAGAAGCAAAAGTGTCGACACCTAAGACCCCAAAATCCCTCATTGAAAAAGTAAAATTTGGAAAATTTTCAAATAAAGACAAACTGAAACCCTCTTGATCATAAAAAAAATGAGCGTTCAATTGTGAAGCAATGGCAGCATCAACCGCCTTTTTTGCATCTTCCTTAAAAATCATGGGCATCACAATGAGAATCCCAACTAGACTAACGAAAAATATACCCAACACGATTATTAACTTTTTCATGACATAATTATTTTAAAATCAAGAAGTAATTGATACTAAATATCATATTTCCATCACTCAATGATACCCTTATTACACATAACCATTACACTTTAATTCAAGAAAAAATACTGAACTAATGAACTTACTAATCCTCTATTTTAAAAAATAATATCTATTATTTACCATCTCAATTGGAAATTGTTAAACTTTACTTCCTGTTAATAGCAAACCCAACTTTTAGCAATTTTTAAATCAATCTTATTCTTTAATTAACAATTACCAATGAAAAAAATATCAAAAAAAATCATTACCATCTCCTCAATTATAGGACTTCTGGTTTTTTATGCGTGTAACGAAAACGAAATAATACCTGCTGTTATGCCAGATCTCGACATTTACCTTTCAGCAACAACCTCAGATGGGGCCACTTTAGTAAATGGTGGAGAGGTGAATCTATCGGATACCTTCTCAATTGTTGTCTCCATTGATGCTGAAATAGGTTTCAATACCTTAAACATAAGCGGTAATGTAACTAGTACAGTGAATAGAAATGATCTGAATTTAGCCTCCGGCACCCAAGACGTAGATGTCACATTAAACATTTATAGTGGTTCTTTGGGTGAAGGCAATATTGATTTTGAGGCTGTTGATGAAGGGGGTAATACAGTTACTACCTCTTTTTCTTTTATCGTTGTTTCTCCCGAGGCTAAAATTCAAACTGCGGTGATCTTGTATGCTCCTTTAGAAGATTTGAGCTCTGAAACCTTTTATTCGATTTTAAAAAATGAGACGTATAGTCGAAATGAGGTAGAATCCACTGCAGATCCAATTTCTGCAAATATTGACTTTGGTTACTATTACGGAACCAATGATAATGCCTCACTAGCCTCCCCTGCTGAATATACCATCTATAACTTAACAGATGCTGGTTGGACGACAAGAAATGCAACTATTTTATCTACCACAGCCATTACTAATGCTGAGTATCTTGAAATGATCACAGTCAGTGACGTAGAGGCAGCCATCTCGGGTATCGATTTAAGTAATGCCAATGGCAGGGTAACAAATTTGTCAGAGGGTGACATCCTTATGTTTAATACCGTAGAAGACGTTCAGGGTTTAATTCATATAAGCGCAATTTCGGGTACAGATGGCTCAGACGGTATGATCGAAATTGAAATCAAACTAGCGGTAGGTGAATAAAATTTGCTTTCAAATAAATTGACAACAAAAGGCCTTGCGATAATATTGTAGAGTTTTTTTTATAAAAATAGAAAAAACATACATTAATTTTATGTAAAAACATATGATAAAAGTTCGATCTTGGCAATTAATAAGCATTTCGTTAGTGTTATTAAACTGTGCCACGGTACCTATCACTGGTAGGTCCCAATTGAGTATGATCAAAAACTCAGAATTAATTCCAATGAGTTTTCAGCAATATCAAGAGGTTCTAAATGCTAATGACCTTTCCAAGAATAAAACACAAATAGCCTTAATTAAAAAAGTGGGGGTCAAAATACAAAAAGCAGTAGAAACTTATCTTAAAAAGGAAGGGCAAAGTGAGGTCCTTAATGATTTTGAATGGGAATTTAATTTGATCGAAGACAAAACAGTCAATGCCTGGTGCATGCCAGGAGGTAAAGTCGCTTTTTATACAGGAATCTTACCGATATGCCAGGGAGAGCAAGGAATTGCCGTTGTCATGGGTCATGAAATTGCCCATGCCATTGCTAATCATGGTAGAGAAAGAATGAGTCAAGGTATGATTACCAACGGTTTGTTGGCCTCAATCTCGCTGGTAACTCAAAATCAATCAGCCTTAACACGTGACATATTACTGCAGTCCGTTGGTGCAGGTACCCAAATGGGTATCTTAAAGTTCTCTCGAAAGCATGAAAGTGAAGCCGATAGAATGGGATTGGTCTTCATGGCAATTGCTGGTTATAATCCAGAGGCAGCCCCTGAATTTTGGAGAAGAATGGTCGAAATATCTAATGGCCCTAGTGCTCCTGAATGGATATCTACGCATCCCTCAAATGAACGGCGTATTGCGGATCTCAAAAAGTATCTGCCCGAATCATTAGAATATTATGAAAAAAAATAATTCCCTCTCCTCTCATACTAGAAATCATTCGGTGGCTGAATTTCTTTAAATGGATTGCACGTGCAAAGAGAATTTAAACAATTTTTTTTCGCAATAATTATACCTCTAAAACAAGATTGATTATTTCAGTTTAAATCAGGTTGTTAATCTTTTTAAGGTCTGCCGCTCGTATTATTTAAGACCCCCTTGTGTTAAACTACGTTTAAATTGAATTAGACTTTTATTGCCTTTTCTACTTCTTTATGCTTTTTTCTCGCTTTTTCAATAAAGAGGTACTACCTTGAATATAAAAATAATTAAGAGTTATCGAGTTAACTCAGCTCAAGCCAACGTAATTCTTTAGCCTCTGTAAGGATCATTATTTTGTTTAATACCACCCCCAAGGCCATCAGTTTCTCATAATCAGCTTCCATATCCAAATCGTCCTCAATAGCCTTCTTATGAATTTCCAATTGACACACCTCCTTTTTAAGCTCTTCAAGCTCTCTTTTCTCATTAAAAGTCAATCTGTACAGACCGTCTATTGTATTTTTAGCTCGATTAATCTGATCATTTAATCGTTTTTGGACGATTTTCTTTACTGACTTTAATCCGGATTCATTTGCACGATAATCGTTATAATTCCCTGGAAAATCTCGGACCATACCTTTACCTTCAAAAACAAATAAATGATCTACCAATTTGTCCATGAAATAACGATCATGAGAAACAATCATCAAACAACCATCAAATTTATTTAAGTAATCCTCCAATACATTAAGGGTCAAGATATCTAAATCATTGGTAGGTTCATCTAATAACAAAAAATTAGGGTTCCCCATCAGTACCCGCAACAATTGAAGCCTCCTTTTTTCACCTCCACTTAACTTGCCTACAAGATTGTATTGTGCATTGGGTAAGAAGAGGAATTGAGTTAAGAGATCAGACGCTGAAACCACAGATCCATCAGCCAATTTAATAAATTCGGCTACCTCTTTTACTACTTCAATTACCTTCATTTGGGGATCAAAAACGGCATCATCCTGTACGTAATATCCAAACTTTGTTGTTTGGCCTATTTCCAATTCGCCAAAATCAGGTTTAAACTTTTGTGTTAAAATATTAAGAAAAGTTGATTTTCCAGCTCCATTAGCCCCAATAATACCAATTCGTTCATTACGCTGAAAAACATAACTGAAATCATCAATAATTTTTATATCATCAAAAATTTTGTAAATATGTTTGATTTCCATGATCTTCTTGCCCTGGCGATGGGATTTTAAATTAACCTCCATTTTAGTCTTAGATACAGACTTACTGGCCTTTTCCTTGATATCATAAAAAGTATCTGTTCGATGTTTCGCTTTCGTTCCTCGAGCCTTAGGTTGTCGACGCATCCATTCCATTTCTTTTTTTAATAAGTTTTTTGCTTTTCCGACCATAACAGCTTTTTGCTCCTCACGTTCAAACTTTTGTTCTAAAAAATTACTGTAATTCCCTGTATACTTAAATATCCGACCGTTGTCAATCTCTAAGATTTCATTAGTCACGCGTTCGAGAAAATAACGATCATGTGTCACCATCAACAATGCAAGATTTTGGGTCGCCAGATACTCCTCTAACCATTCGATAATCTCCAAATCTAAATGATTGGTTGGCTCATCTAAAATGAGTACATGAGGCTTCACGACGAGACATTGAGCCAACGCCACTCGCTTTTTCTGCCCACCAGACAATTCTCCCATTTTTTGATATAGGTTATGAATTCCTAATTTTCCAAGAATTTCCTTGACCTGATATTCATAATCCCATGCATTTAAGGCATCTATTTGTTCTATAAAAGAAGATAAATCAACCACATTTTCAGGATTTTTTTCCATCCTCATAAGGGCAGATTCATAATTTCGAATAGCTTTAAGCTCCTCTCGATCTTTGGAAAAAACGGCTTGCATAACGGTATTCTCATTGGCAAACTCAGGATTTTGCGTCAAAATTGAAAGAGTAATTCCTTTCCTAAAAGTAACCTGACCGGAATTGGGATACTGTAAACCTGCTATTACTTTAAGTAGCGTAGATTTTCCACATCCATTGACCCCAACCAATGCCGCTTTTTGACCTTTTTGAAGTCCAAAAGTAATTTCTTCAAATAATTGCTTTTCATCAAAGCTCTTGGTAAGACGCTCAACAGATAAATAATTCACAGGTAGAATAAATGTAATTGACAAGATCTAGAAGTATTAATCTACTTCCTAAATACAAAGGTAAATTCAAATGCACCCATATATTCATCTATTAAAGCAAATATTAAAGAATTAATTTGGTATTCGCTCATCATCGACCTAACAGCCAAATAAGCTACCATAAAGGCCAATATCCGTAC
>CAJWQD010000016.1 GCA_913045135.1 uncultured Flammeovirgaceae bacterium
TCACTCCGTCAACCACAACTAATGGTGGTGAGCCCGATGTTCCACTAGGGGAACTCACGCCTCTAATAGTCATATTGATGGGTGAACCCGGATTTGCATCAGTGTACTTTATTTTTACTCCTGTTACCGTTCCTTGAAGGGCCTGCGTCACATCTGCTGTTGATCGTTTTGACATGTTAGTAACATCGACTGAGGCGATCGCTGAGGTAACATCTGTCCTATCTTGGACATTATAACCCAGTACTACTATTTCCTCGAGTTCAGCAAGATCGGCAGTCATTACAATATCTACAATAGATCTTGACCCTATGACGCTCTCTTGAGAATTAAGGCCTATAAAAGAGTAAACAAGAGTTCCTCCTTCTTCAGGGACTTCCAAGCGATAGTTCCCGTCAACATCAGTAATTGTACCCGATGTGGTCCCTTTTAAAACAACATTTACCCCAGGAATTCCTGTTCCGTCATCACTTGAAGTCACTTTTCCAGTTACCGCTCTTTGGGCCAAAACGGACCCCATCAAGAACAATAAGGAAGTGCTTAAAAGCAAAATTTTCTTCTTCATAATTACCAGTTATTAAGTTTGCTAAAAATTAAAATAATTGTAAATAAAAAGTTTATTTATTTGCACAATCGATTGAGCAAAAAATAATATCAATTTATTATTTTTACTTTCTAATGTTACAAAACTAAGATCCTACTTGACAAATACAAAAATGATAAGCAGAACTGCTGATATGAAAATTTTCATTTATTTATAGAAGTGAGATATAAATGTAGAAATTTGAAATATTTCTCAATTTTTTAATTTATCTATTAATAGACCATGAGAAATAATAAAAATTCTTAAAAAATGAACTTTTTTTATCTTTTTATCAAAAATGAGTAAAAGGCAATTGTTTTGGCCGTATTTTATTTTAGATTATTAGACATTCTTAGTTCGTAAAGTAAAATGATTAATGAACTTATGTTTCATATTAACCTACGCGATCTTACCCTTTATTTAAAATAAATTAAGTTAGAAATTACCAGAAAGTTGAATGTTATCAACAATGCAAATTAATTAGGGTTTCAACTATTAAATTGAAGTATTTTAGATGTGACTAATGAAAAAGCCCCGATCAAGGTGGCATCTTCATCAAATGATGATGGAACTATTTTTACAATGTAATCGATCTCGCGCAATTTATTCTCCGATATATGCTTTTCCAATTTACCGAAAAATAGCTTCCCAGATTTAGCAATACCTCCGCTAAAAACAATAAGTTCTGGATTAAATAATTTAATTAAGCTGTCCACACCAATTCCCAAATAAGTCATGGCTTCATCTACTATTTTCAAAGCAAGTTTATCTTTTTCTTTTGCTGCATTTATTACAATTTCTGCTGTTATTTTCTCTAGGTTACCTTGGACGCTACTTACCATGCTACTTTCCTTACCAGCATTAATTTCACCTTTGGCAATTTCAGCGATACCATAGCCCGAAGAAAGTGCTTCAATACATCCTCTAATTCCATCTGCATCTGTATGTAGACTATTATGGTCTACTATTATGTGTCCAAACTCACCTGTAAAGCCTCGATTACCAAAGAAAGGTTCCCCATTAATAATGATACCGGCTCCAATACCGAAACCTACGTTGACACAAATAAAATTCTTGTGTTTTTTCCCAACACCATATAATAATTCACCTAAAGCCGTAACTCGCGACACATTATCATAGAAAACAGCCATTTTTAAATATTTTTTTAACTCATCTCGAAGGTTGACTTTTTTCCATTTGAACATAGGTGAATATTCAATAATACCAGTCTCAATATTAATTAAACCAGCAACAGCTAGCCCAACACCCCGTATTTCGTCTTCTAAAAGTTTAGAACGTTCTATTAGTTTATTAATAAGACCAACTACCTGAAGACTTATCTTTTCAAAACCACCTTTAAGATCAGTGGGTGTCTCAATTTCTGTTAAAAACTTTCCATCTAAGTCCGAGATTACCGCCCTGATACTAGTTGAACCCAAATCAATGCCAATGACGAAATTATTTGAACCATCAAATCTAATTAGCTTCGGCGGTCTGCCTCCGGTCGAATCTCCATCACCGACCATGCGCACCAAATTACTATCAATCAAACTTTCCACTATTCGAGTTACCGTGGGTGCACTAAGTTTAGTTTTTTTTACAATTTCAGCCCTTGAAACCTCCCCTGATACCCGAATCAACTTCAATACCTCTGTCTTATTGAGCTTATTTAAATATGAGACATCCTTTCTTAAATCTCTTGAATCGTTCATGGAATTTTAATTTGCATATAATTAAGTTAGTAAAGTTATTAAGTATCAATAGTCTATTTGACTCAAAGTATCTCTTAAAGCCTGCTAAACTATTAATACATGCCTTTTCTTTGGCGAAATAGAAATATTAAAGGATTGGAAGGTGGATATATTGAAACACTCAACTCAAAAACAACTTAAAGATAAATCTATTAGAAAGAATAACCAATAAATGATTTCAATAACTGAAAATACGGAAAAAAGATCAAATCTCATTTAATTAAATGATAGACGGGTCTTTACACCTAAATACAATATTTTTATCTGATAATATGATAAATGATTTTACGTAAGATCCTCTTAAATCAACTGAGTAAAGAAAAAAAGATTTTAAAAAAATATCAGATTATAATCAGTTATAAAAATTGATGGAAATTATTCATAAAAATTTATTTATCAACAGTTTAAATCTAAATATTGTAGTACTTTGATGGCGCTGTTTAGGTTTTAATATTTCAGAAAGAAAGGCTGATTGGTTGGGGAAATCCGGATAATGCTAGATTTCAAGACAAAAGGCCGATCTATGTTGGTTGGCAATACTCCTTTTATCTGTTAGTTTCCATTTAAAAAATTGCCAGAGTAAAATTGAAGCTCTGGCTCCGTAGTAAGTACCTCTAAAATTCGACCTGATTCAGGCTCTGTCACAATAGTGGCTATCGATAAACTCCCGGTCAAGTCATTTATAAAATAGTTATAATTATAGTCCAATTCAAATTTAATTACTCATTTTAGTCATTAACATGCGCCTCTATCCTATTAAAAAAGTTAAAGTCAAGAAGAGTATTTTCTGGGAACATCAGATTTCCAATAGGGATTAATCCTTCATCAATAGGGGTATAAAAGAAGCATTAATTTTTAACTCATGATTTAAAATATTTGATGTTCCCCAATCTTTCAAATTGAAATAAGAGTGATTGGTGAAATTGATAATTGTTGGTTGATCAGTAGTTGCTTCATAATCGATACGTAAGTTCTTTTCAGAACCCAAAGTGTATGTAGCGCTCTTAGATAAATTACCTTGATAGACTTCTTTTCCATCAAAACTTAAATAAGTGAGCACTATGCCAACCTCACGCGCTTTTGTAAATGTAGTTCCTTTCCATACTCTTTTATCAAAATCCTTAAATCCTCCAATCAGAGAATACTCTTTATTATTAAAAAGTAACTGATACTTATTCCACTCAATGAAAATTGCTCCTTGCAAATACAATTAGCATAGCTACCAGCAATACATCCAAAGTAGTCACTCTTTTCTTCATAATTCTTAATATTATCATGACCCAAAACAATATCCCGAAAATTTCCACTCTTATCCGATACCATAATTTTGGTAATAATTCCACCATAGTTAATGATTCTCACTTTCATTCGCGACCCATTTGATAATTCACTATAGGTTATCTCTTTTTCGTCTCCCGTTATACCAAAATATATTTCCGTAACTAATTTTTTTTTTGTAAAATGGGGTTACAACGCGTACTTGAAAGTATACTCATTATCGTTACATAGAGTGCTCATGCGTTGAAGAAAAAACTGAAAACATCTGTTAGACTATATCTTATTAAATTCTATATCAACAAAATCTCGTTTAAAATTTAATTTGGGCCAATCCATTTCAAAAATTAAGCTTTAGCATAAAAATTGCTAATTTAAATAAACGAGCATTTTTAACTTTAAAATTTACTGAGAAGGGAAAAATACTTCAATAAATTAACCATATTAAAACAAACGACTTATTTAAAAGGACACTGCTCTATTAAAAAAATATAAGAAATAAAAAAACCAGATTAAATCTGGTTCTATGGTGATCCGTCTGGGGTTCGAACCCAGGACCCTCTCCTTAAAAGGGAGATGCTCTACCAGCTGAGCTAACGAATCGAAAATATTTTTAACAAATCATTTTTGGGTAAATGACAGTTCATTTGATTAATTTGCGAAACAAAACTATGCACCCATGATACAAAATCAAACTAAATGAAATATAAGTTTTTATTATTTTCATTATTTCCCATTTTATCTGCCTTTAACAGTGAAGCTAGTCCCAAATTATTTGAGGCAGATTCGCTCTTTAAATCAAAGAAATACACCGAATCAAAGGCAATATTTAGTGAAATAATTGCGTCAGGAAAAGCTAGCCCTGCCCTTTTGTTAAAGCTATCTTACATCCATGAAGGACTCGGTAACTATGTTCATGCCCTTTTTCATTTAAATAGTTATTATACTATGACGTCAAATGAACAAGCCTTAGAGAAGATGAGAGGCATCGCAGAAAAAAATGATTTAGTGGGCTATGAATACTCAGATTATCACTTTTTCAGAAATTTATTAATTGAATTCAAAAGAGAAGTTGAAATGTGCTTATTTACCATTTTAGTGATTTTGACTTTTTTGAGCTTTCGAAAAAAACAATCAATGAAAGCCTTTCGCCCTATCATATATGTTCAAATAGGTGTGATTTTTATCTTATTCCTTTTGATCAATAATTTTTTTGAGAATGACCGAGCCATCATCAAAGTAGATAATACGATCCTAATGTCTGCACCTTCTGCAGGTGCTGAACCAATTGAAATTGTAGAAAAAGGCCATCTCATTGAGGTATTAAGTAAGCATGACACGTGGATCAAAATTCTTTGGTACGATCAAGAGGTCTTTATAAAAACGAAAAAACTATTATTTATTTGAATAACAATAAATGACCCTTATAATCAGTTTTTGAAAAATTTAACAGATAATAATAAAGGCCTGGAGGTGACTGTTTCCCATCCCAAAAGAAGTATCGATTCTCACTGTAAAAAACTTCAATACCCACACGATTGTAAATGGCAACATATTCAAAAGTATCTTCGCAATTGTCTGTGGGTAAATTTTGACTAGGGTCATCATTACCCGATAGGCTAAATATTTCATTGAAGCCATCTCCATTTGGTGAAAAGGCATTTGGAGGTAAAAAATTTTCAAATCTAGTTCTAGTTTCTACTATTTCAAAGCGTATTCTAGTAGTATCGTATGCCGGCGAAGGACAATGATCATCTTCAGCAATGAAAATTAAGTCATAAGTTGAATTATCTCTATTTCTCAATAAAGCGCATTCTGGTTGCCAATAAAGCGTTGCGGCCACCGCCCCCTGTCCTGTTTGGGTTTTCATCTGCAAAGATGGGGAATCAGGTCTTCTAAACTCCTCGGAAAAACCCAAACTAATACTATCTGTCGTATCGAAATCAAATGCCTCAATCTGAAGGCTAAAAGGATCATTTACCTCTAATTGTATGGGCTCAAATCTATCAATTATCGGACTTTGATTTACAGGAGCAACCACATTGACTACAAAAATTACCGTATCTGTATTAGTTACATTGCATTTGTCCTCATCTTCAGCCAAAAAAAGGAACTTAAATTTATCAACGCCAGAGGCAGATAAATAATTACAGTCAGCTGTCCAGCTAAAATCAGCTTCAGTATTATTTTCACCTATCCTCTCTTGAAAATCTATGCCCAAAGCAAAAGGATTAAACCCAACTCCATCCATACGTAAACTAATGCGATCTCCATCTTCATCTTCACTAAAAAGTGTAAAATCTAGGATTTCCTTAGGTTCAATAGTAACTTCATAATCGGGATAATTTGGAATAGAAATAATTGGTTCGGTATTAGAAGGAAGATTTATGGATAAATCATATTGTGCAAAATTAAAATTTGAATTTTGACAAGTATCGGCATCTTCTACAATTACAAAAACATCAAACTGCTGTCTCTCTGAGAAATCATACTCCCCACATTGAGTGTCCCAAACCAAAATAGCACTTAAATTGCCTGGAACATTTTTTGTTTCTTCCAACGAAAATCCAAAAATGCCAGGATCTGCAAGTCCTCTAATAAAATAATCAATACTTAAATCATCAAGATCCTCATCAAATGAATGAATTGGAAACTCTATTCGCACACCTTCCGAAATAAGCGTATCAACATACATAATCTCATAAGTCGGAAAAGTATTAGGTGGAGGCTCCACTTTGATGCTCAAGCGTAAGGTATCCATTTGAGGTAACGGGCAGGCATCATCTCCAGCAATTAAATCGACAATAAAAGGTATGTCTGTAAGTGGTGGGCAACCGGGTGCACAAACCTGAATAACTAGTGAATCAGATTTTACGTCTTCATAAATATTAAATTCAAAAATATCATTCACCTCTTCCTCAAAATTAACGCCCTCCGCCATTAAACTAATGGTCTCTCCCGCACTAATATTTCTCACAATAAAATCAAAACATTTATCTTCTGATAAGCTATAGTTCAATATCTCTGTTTCTGGAATAAAATCTTCATTGTCAGGAATTTGAATACCTACCACTGGGGGATCAGGAGGATCACAGCCTTCTGATCTAACCAATAATTGAAAATCACGTTGTACCTGACCAATTTTTAAACCTGCTCTAAATTCCTCAACGACAACTGAAAACAAATATAATCCTGACTCGCTCGGATTCACCCGTAACAACCCACGCTCACTAATGGAGAGACTGGGATTTCCTAAAATCATGTTATCTAAATCGTAACCCTCCGAAAAAAATACTAAGGGATGCGGTGCAGGCTGAGGAATAGGTAAGGCCACTGCAGAGGATGAGTTCAAAGGTCTGGCCAATGAATAAACCAATGAATCTCCATCGGGATCAATCCCTGTAAATTCTGTATAATAAAGTTGATTTATACAAGCGTAATCTCCTAAAGGGACAAACAACTGCGGTGATGAATTAATAAACAATTGATTATCTGTGTCCAATAACGGAGGTATTTCAGTCACATATTTCATACCTGTACCCCCAGGATTTATGATATTTTTAATTCCTGCATTTCTACAGCAACGCTCCCAAACAATGGAATAACCCCCGATATCCGGATAGTCTTCAGGGTTTAAAACAACCACTCCCGTCCATATTACTCTAGAGGTAATCAATTGTTCCCAAGAACATTCTGGATTGGTATAATTAACCAAAGATTCAGCATCCAAATTTAATATATGATTAGACATTTCAACTCCATCAGAATTTCTAAAAATATAAACTCGAACTTGATTCTCTGGATTAGGATTATCCGTTTGAAATCGATCAAAATATTGAACTAAATTAATGCGATATTCACCCTCCGATACCGTCTCAAATTCAATCTCACCCCCCACAATATGATAAGCCGTAGTAGGCAGTGTCATGAAAATAATGATGACTGAAAAAATATTTTTCATACTTGATAGGTAAGTCTAGCTAATCTAACTTAGATCTTAAGAATGAGCAAATGTTAGAGCAGTAATCCATCACAATTACTACTTTTGTGCTGCATGCAAAAAGTAGAGATTATTGAAAAAATGGAAATTACAGGTTTCTCTTCTACAGGAAAAGCGGTGGGTAGAAAAGATAATCTAGTAATTTTTGTGAACCAAGGTGCTCCTGGTGATTTCATTGATGTCAAAATCATTGGTAGAGAAAAAAAGTATTTAATTGGATATCCTATTTTTTTTCATAAAAAATCAATCGACAGGACAGGGCCAATATGTGAACATTTCGGTATTTGCGGTGGGTGTAAGTGGCAGCATTTAAATTATCCTGCGCAGTTAAGATTCAAGGCCCAACAAGTCAGAGAAAACCTGAGGAAAATAAGTAAAATGAAGTTGCCCGAAGCTGAGCCTATTGTAGGATCTGTTGAAAAATATAATTACCGAAATAAATTAGAATATACATTCTCTAATAAAAAATGGCTAACACCAGAAGAAATTCAAACAAAGGGACTTATCAATAAAAATGCGTTGGGCTTTCATATTCCAAAAAAGTTTGATAAAATATTGGATATCAATCACTGTCACTTACAGCCAAATCCGTCAAATGAAATTAGGTTGGCGTTAAAAAATTTCGCAGACACTCAGGACCTCACTTTTTACGATATTAGAAAACAAAAAGGCTTATTGAGGAACCTAATCATTCGAACAGCCACTACTCAAGAGACTATGGTAATTGTCCAATTTGGAGAAGCTGATCAAGAAAAAATAAAAAAAGTTATGCAATTTCTATCAAAGCATTTTCCAAAGTTATCTTCCCTACTTTACTTAGTAAATTTAAAAAAAAATGAAACCATTTACGATCAACACATCATAACTTATAAGGGTAAGGACTTTATCATCGAAAAAATAGGTGATCTACGCTTTAAAATTGGCCCCAAATCATTTTTTCAAACTAATCCAACGCAGGCCTATGAACTTTACAAAAAAATAATAGCATTTGCTGGTTTGAAAGGTAACGAGCTCGTATTTGATCTTTATTCAGGCACCGGAACAATTGCTAACTTTATTGCCAAAAATTGCCGGAAAGTGATAGGAATAGAATCGGTTCCAGAAGCAGTTGAGGATGCACGTGTTAACTCAGCGCTTAACAAAATTAATAATACAGCATTTTACGCTGGGGACATGAAGGATATGCTTAGTGGGTCTTTTATTAAGATAAATGGACGGCCAGAGCTGGTCATCACCGACCCCCCTCGCATGGGCATGCATCAAAATGTAATTAAAGCACTTATTCAACTAAACCCTGAACGAATCATATACGTAAGCTGTAATCCGGCTACGCAAGCACGAGATATGGAACTCATGAGTGATCACTATGAAGCGATTAAAACCCAACCGATCGATATGTTTCCGCATACTCAACACATTGAAAATATTGTATTATTAGAAACAAAACAGTATGTACAACGATCCTGACCTAAATCCTAAATTTTTAGGTAAAATATCCTCGGACTTCGTAAAGGTATCTGACCTCTTAAAAGAAGCAAGTTATCAAATCAGAAAAAGAGATTTTTCTAAATTCCCCGTTTTTATCATCTCTCAGGAGACCATCCCTTTGGGTTCTCTACTATATGAAAAGAATTATTTGAATAATGAATGGACCTATCATGCCTCTTTTGTCGAAGAATTTGTAGAACGCAAACTAATCGAAAATATGAAAGACTTCATGACAATTTATAAAGATCCAGATGAATTCTGTTGTCTTTTCGTCTTACATCCTAATTTCACTAACTTCACTTTTATTCCTTATCCTGAAGATGATCAAAACGCATCATAGATTTTCAAAAACTTGAAATTGAGTCCTAAGAGCGAATAAAATTATTAATTGATATTTTCCAAAATATCGAACTCACTGATTTTTACCAATTCAGGTAAATTAGAAATGTCATATTGATACATAACTTGTTCTCCAATTACAAGAGCAGTTGGATAACTTACAACTACATCATAAGCAAAATCAATAGGATAGGTACTTATAATTGAAGGTGAGGTACGATCCGTAACGTCTACCACTTTTACACCTGCCGTTCCATCACAAACAATTAAGTAATCTCCTACTACTGCAAGCCCATGAGGATTAAATAAAATATGCCTACCGACTACGCTTAAGTTTTGTGGATCCTGAATATCAATGATCTGCAATTCATTCAAATCTGTCCAACAATTGGTCCCTCCTCTTAATGTGACATAAGCAAATTCCTCGTCCGCCACCACAGGATCACAACTTCTGAAATGTTCAATTCTGTTAATATAACTTGGATTACCCGAATCAGTTACATCATACATTAACATTCCATTGATAGAGCCCACATATAGTATGTCATTCAATCTAAATAAAGTTTCGGCCCAAGTCTCTGTGTCTAATTTACCCCAACGGAGAGGTTGATGGCTTGAGGTCACTTCAAATAAAACCAGTTCATTGAAACTGATTGTATATAAAAATCGATCGATAGGTAAAAATCTGGTCATTGATCCGGCAGTACTGATATTTACTGAACCAACACCATCAATCAACATCTCATCAGATTCCAAAGTTGCAATATCTGTACCCCAGCGTCCGTAACTATTTACCTCTTCTTGCCTAATTACTATTTCCCAATCAAGTACAATTCCTTGAGACAAATCTAAAACTTCATATCCTATATGATCATACTCATAATTCTCTAACTCTTCCCAAGACGGATAATTCCAATATTGATCAAAATAGAAAACATCCTCTACAGTATAATCCTCCAAAAGAATAGGTTCATCTATGTTACTGATATCAACTACGACCAATGCTGAAAACATATCGGCATATAGATGATCATCCATAATAGCCATGTCTAAGTTACCAGGTAATGATATAAAAGATTTATTAATCGGATTGCCTGGATCCGAATTATCAACTATGTGAATCCCCTTATTTGGACTATTTATAAAAACATAGTCACCATAAGTAATCACCTTTCCAGATTTTGCATAATCCAAAGGGGGTTCTATAGAAATATCCATGGTAAGCTCATCCACTGAAGAGTAAATAGGTTTAAAATAGGCCACATCAGCCATCTCTGTATCATTTATTAGCTCACAGCCTGAAAAAATGAAGCTAATGGCCACAATTACAATATAAAATATGGGTGCAATAATTTTCATAATAGCTGTTTATTTTGTTTTACCATTGACGTGCAATAAGTATGCCAACATACCCCCGTAAATAGTTTAACTATAAATTAACAAGATTTATTATCATCATATTTGATCGGTAGAGACTTTATTTCTTCTATTTTATTAATGATGGTTCACGAAATAAATTAGATTATATTATTTTCTCTGCCCTAGATAATTAAGTCTCAATTTCCAGCAAATGCTCCAACTCATGGAAAGTAATACCAAAGGTTGATTTAAGTGTCGTGACCTGCTCCAAAATAGCAAGATCTGGGACTGATATTTCTTTTGTTTTTACCGCAGTGATTAAAATATTCTTAGGTGTGTGATCGGTCGCTATAAATTCAAAAACTTTTGTTTGGTAACCATAAGATTCCAATATTAGCGCTCGGATCGTATCGGTTAATATTTCTGCTTGCCTGGCTTCCATGATTCCAAATTTGGTCAAAATTGCCAAAGAGCCCTGATTTTTCATACTCTTACGAACCTGCTTATGACAACATGGAGCGGCGAGAATAACTTTTGCTTGATCCTTAATCCCTCTTGCAATAGCGTCATCCGTTGCAATATCACAGGCGTGAAGAGCTATCAGTACGTCTATTTTTGGCAATATGACATTTTTTATCTCACCTTGCTCAAAATATATATGATCAAATTTTGCTTTCCTCGCTATGGCATTACATTTTTCAACTAAATCTGATCTCAATTCAATTCCCAAAACTTTAGGTTTCTTTTTTAATTTATTGTACAAATAGTCATATAATGCAAATGTCAAGTATCCCTTTCCTGCGCCCATATCTATTACATTAAAAGATTCAGGAAGTTGGACTGCACGCAAAATGGAATCTATGATTTCTACATATTTATTGATCTGACGGTACTTGTCTTGTTTGTGTTTTCTAACGTATCCTTCCTTAGTAGTAACCTCCAGTTGTTCTAGGTAAATATTACCATGGGAATCTAAAATTCTTTTTTTTAAATGATCATGCTTCATATCAACCACATGAAAAGTGGCTGGTTTACTTTTCATTTTAAATTTTCCACTTCGGTAAAATAGTAAGTGCCAATCTTTCTCTAAAGTAAATAAATCAGCTTGATAAAAATCTTTATTAAGTAAATTTAATAATTGAAAAACACTCTGTTCTAAGGTAACGTTTTTGGTAACATCATTGTTTTGATTACTGATCACCATAGATACCAACATTTCATCTTTGAGTTGAACGGGCTTAAGGGTAACAATTTTAATCAAAGTAGTTTTCATCCTTTTTTTAGAAAGGACCAGCTTTACGAGGTAATTCCGACTGAAACTATTTTGAAAATGATGAATGAATGGATGATCCTGTTTCATTATTTTTTTATTGGCATTAGACTATTGTATCATGGATATCAGAAAAAACAAAATGCTCAAGTTCTAATCAATCCCTCCTGAGCCAATGAAGTAATTAATTTACCCGATTGATCATAAATACTTCCTCTTGTCAATCCCCGAGAATTTCCTGTTTTCGGGCTATCCATTAAATAGAGCATCCATGAAGATCCTTGAAAAGGCTCATGAAACCACATACTGTGATCTAAACTAGCGGCTTGCCTTACCCCTCTCAACCAAGAAATCCCATGAGGAATTAAAGCAGTCGAAAGCAACATATAATCAGATAAACAAGCCAGACTCGCTTGTCGAAAAGCTAAACTCTGTAACGAGATATCATCCAGTATTTTAAACCAAACACCTAATTTGGGCGGCGCCTTTACGGGATTTAAGGGGTCAAACGCATCGATCGGCCTGATTTCTATTGGCCATTTTGTTTGGGCCCAACTCTTCAAACGATCTCTCAGGACGCCCTCTGACCTTTCGGCAGCCTCAGAATTAATCTGCTTCAAATTTAATAAGCCTTCAGGGCCTTTAACCGGCTTATGATCCAATTGATGAGAAATTCCAGATTCTTTAATTTGAAACGAAGCAGACATATTAAAAATAGCTTTTCCATGCTGAAGAGCGACGATACGTCGCGTAGAAAAACTATTTCCCTCTCGAATTGGATCTATCTGATAGATAATGGGAGCATAAGGATCTCCAGGAAGAATAAAATAACAATGCATAGAATGTATCGTCCGATCTCTTGGAATAGTTTGCGAAGCAGCATAAACAGCTTGTCCCATGACCAAGCCTCCATATAGTTGCGGAGCACCTATGTCAACAGTTTGTCCTCGATAAATATGATTATCAATGGCCTCCGTTTTTAACAACTCAAAATTCAATTCCATCAAATAAATATATAAAGGTTAAATAGTATTATTCCAGAAAAAATAAAAGTTAAACTTATTTTTTAAAAAACAAGTTGATCTCAGTCGTTAAGACACTTATCTGATTACCCTAATGATAAGATTTATTTAAATTCTTAAAATGACAATTAATAATTAGTTTTCTTATTGCCAAGATTTGGAAGAAATAATCTTTACGTGAAATTCATCCACTATTGCAGTTAATTATTGACTTTCATTTTGAATCGATCAAACTTCGTAGGTACTTCTGTTTTAGGAAAATAATTATTTTGGAAATTGACATCTGCTGTTTGATCCAAAGGATCTAAAATAATTTTAGAAACTACTTTTTCTTTGAAAAATATTTTACTCACGTTTAATTCATTAATTCTCCATATTTCTGCAGGAATATACTCTATTTCACTTGTCCCATCTTCATAAATCCATTTAATAATAATTGGGCTTACTAACCCTCCTTCATTTCGAAAATACAATTCATAAGCGTTCTCTCCAATAAATTTTAACATCAATTCATCTTGATCCACAGGATCAAAATAATCATCGACGATACCCTTCTTGTCCTTGATTATAAACCAGGGCTGAGGACCTCCTGCAAAATTGACTAATTCTCTTCCTTCAACATAATTAGACTTAAATCTCCGATCCGCTGAAGTCTTGGGTTCACTCAGCACATACCAGCTCACACCCTCTAAATTAATATCTACGTGATCAGTGGTATAAAACCAACCGTTCCAAAACCAATCAAGATCTATGGCAGAGGCGTCTTCCATAGTTCTAAAAAAATCAGCTGGTTTAGGATGTTTAAAGGCCCATCTTCGTGCATATTCTTTAAAGGAATAATCAAATATTTCTTTCCCCATAATTGTTTCTCTCAGTAGAAATAGTGCCGCACTTGGCTTGCTGTAGGCATTATGACCAAAATATAAAATATTCTCTGAATTGGTCATGATAGGTCTTATGAAATCTTTTTCCCCACCCATGTACTGTTTAATGGTAGATGGGGTTCCACTACGTATGGGCATCTCAGGATACCATTTCATTGAGGTTATTGTTTCCAAAAAAGTATTCAGTCCTTCATCCATCCAAGACCATTGCCTTTCGTCAGAATTAATAATCATCGGAAAAAAGTTATGACCTACCTCATGTATAATGACACCTACCATGCTCCATTTGGTCATTGCAGAATAATAACCTTTATTATTTGGTCGACCATAATTAAAGCAAATCATAGGATATTCCATTCCAATGTCAGCTGCATGGACACTGATTGCCACCGGATAAGGGTACTCAATCGTCATTTCACTGTAAGTTTTTAAGGTATTGACCACTGCCTTGGTCGATTCCTCTTCCCAAAGCGGATTGCCCTCTTTGGGATAAAAAGACATAGCCATTGTCGTTTTTTGATTCAACTGGACAGCCTGTGCATCCCAAATGAATTTACGTGAAGATACAAATGCAAAATCACGTACATTATCAGCCTTATAATGCCAAGTTTTGGTTTCCTCAGACCTTGTATGTTCATTCATAATAGCCTCTTCCTCTGATATTATTATAACGGGCGCATCAAAACTTTCCCTTGCCCTTTGTAATCTCTTAAATTGTTCTGGACCTAAGACCAATGATTCATTTTCCAACGAGCCAGTCGCAGCAATTACATGATCGGCAGGAGCCGTAATTTTTACATCAAAATGTCCAAAATTCAATGTGAACTCTCCTTGACCTAAAAATTGCTTGTTTTGCCATCCATTAAAATCGTCAAAAACAGCCATTCTAGGATAAAACTGGGCAATCGTGTACAGATAATTCTCATCTTTAGGAAAATATTCATAACCCGATCGCTCATCGTCATCTCTCCTATTGCCAATCAAATAATTCCAATTTATTTTGAACTTCATTTTTGATCCCGTTTTCAAAGGCACTGGTAAATCTATGCGCATCATGGTTTTAACCCTATGAAAACTAAGTCCATTCCCCTCCATATCCTCAACAGTAGAAATATGAAATCCCCCTTCGAATTCAGCATCGAATGTGTTGTAGGGCAGTCTCTTGGCATCTATGGAATAACCACCATACAACCGTTCATTAATCTTATATTTGTCAGCGTCTTTGGCTCTTATATTTTGATCTAACTGCACCCAAAGAAAGTTCAATGTACTAGGTGAGTTGTTGTAATAAGTTATGATTTCATTCCCCACAATACTTTGATTCTTATCATTAAGTACAACCTCTATCTTGTAATCTACACGTTGTTGCCAATAAGCTGGACCGGGAGCTCCTGCTCCTGTTCTATAACTATTTGGTGTAGGTAATTTATCGTCTATTTGTTCAAATTTTTTATTAAAATTATTCTGCCCTTTTAGAATGCTAATTGAAAAAGATATAACAACAAATATCCGAAAAAAAGTTTTTAACCAAGGCTTCATACTTCTTAAAAACCCTAAATTCATCGCATGTTTGTTAGATTAAAAATGTAAATTTAACTAAAAAATATTGTGAAATACTATCGGTATTTGTTAATATCAATCTTATTATTCAGCTGTAAATCAGAGCAAAAAAAAAGCTTAGATTTAAAAATAATAAATCTTCTAGAGCAAGTAGAAGGAGACTTTGCTATTGCATTTCAAGATTTAAATCGAGAAGAAAATAACTTTTTTCTTAATGAACATGAAAAATTTCATGCTGCTAGTACCATGAAAGTACCCGTCATGATCGAAATGTATAATCAAGCCTCCCAAGGTAAATTTTCTCTTAATGACAGCATACTCGTAAAAAATAAATTTAAAAGTATTGCTGATGATACGAGTTATGAAATGAATGCTGCAGAGGATTCAGAACCTTTACTCTATAATCGGATAGGCAAACAAATTACCCTATTTGATCTCATGTATCAAATGATTATTATGAGTAGTAATTTGGCTACCAACATATTAGTCAAAGAAATTGGTTGCAAAAATATTACTGCTTCAATGAAGCGTTTAGGTGCTTATGATACAGAGGTGCTTCGAGGAGTAGAAGATCAGAAGGCATACGATTTAGGACTAAATAATGTTACCACCGCAAAAGATCTTATGACAATTTTCAAAAGCATTGCCGTACCCTCAGTTGAAATAACAGAAGATCAAATGGCCATGATCAATGTGCTCAAAGACCAAAAGTTTAATGATATCATTCCTCGATTTTTACCCAACGATGTGGAAGTTGCGCACAAAACAGGTTCAATCACAGCATTACATCATGATGCAGGTATAGTTTATTTACCAAATGGTGAATCTTATGTACTTATTTTACTTTCAAAAAACTTAAAAGATTTTGATCAAGGCACCTTCACATTAGCCAAAATATCAAAGCTTATTTATGACCATGTTATCGCCTTACAGGTTCAAACAAACAATCATTGATCCCCTCTATTCATTTGAGTTCAATCATTCAATTGCTCAATCACTTTAATATTGTTTATGGAGTCCGACATTGAAATTAATAAAGGTTCCAAATTTCTAATTGCTTTGGAAAAATGATCAATTTGAAGTGAATAAGCATTTGAAGGCTCTAATAAAATTTCGTGAGTATCACTACCTTGCGACACAATAATGCAAGCCTCTTGATCAAGGCAATTAAAAGGATACTTGACACCGATTTTACCTTTTGATCCAAAAATATTTGCAACTTGAAAACGTTCCATTTGCGTTCCACAGGTAAAAGACGCAGAACCTTTTCTAAATTGAAGTATTCCAGAAGTCAATCGATCTATTTTCATTTCAGGGTCATATTCAGATAATCCTTTAACCTTAATAGGTTCTTCTTTAAAAAGCCATCTGGCTAAAGAAATAGCATAACATCCAATGTCATATAGACTTCCGCCTCCCATTTTTTTCTGATTTCGAATATTATATGGATCCAATTGGGCATAAGAAAAATGTGTCTGCAGATGAATCAACTCACCGATAGACCCTTGAGCAATCAATGCCTTAACTTTCTCCCATTGGGGGTGAAATTTATACATGAACGCTTCCATCACACGCAATTCTGGATATTTTCGTTGCGTTTTATTGATTAACATCATTTCTGATGAATTCATCCCGATAGGTTTTTCGCAAAGAACATGTTTACCATCTTCAAGTGATTTTATAATCCATTCAACATGTAAATGGTTTGGCAAAGGAATATAGATAGCCTCAATGGTCGGATCTAATAGCATATCTTCATAGCTACCAAAAGCTTTCTTTATCTGAAATTGGTCTGCTACCGATTGTGCCCTGGATAAATAGCGAGAAGCAATCGCTTCTATACTACAAAATTTAGTCTGTATCATTGCGGGTATAACTTTTTTGATCGCAATTTGGGCAGTACCTAAAATCCCCCAAGAAACTTTTTTGTTATCCATTTAAATACATTGATATGGCAATTTTGAGATTTGCTACTCAAAAGTCAAAACCACTTAATTGCCAAATTAATTAACTGTTGCTTTAGTTGATTGTAAGGAGGCATCAACCATTCTACCACTCCTGGAATATGCTGCCGATAAATAGCTCTTTGATTGGAAAATGCCATAAAACCAAACTTCCCATGCGAACTACCAATCCCACTATTATTGATACCCCCAAAAGGTAATTCATGGTTATAAAAATGCAAATCATTATTATTGATACAAACCCCTCCCGAGGTTGTATTTTGTAATATATAATTGATTTTAGATTGACTGCTGCTATAAATATAAAGGGCCAAAGGGTTCTCTTTAGAATTAATGTGGTCTATTGCTTCGTTAATGTCTTCAAAAACAATTATGGGAAGAATGGGGCCAAAGATTTCCTTTTGCATCAAATCAGTGTCCTCAGAAACATCAGTAATCAATGTAGGTTCGAAACTATTACTTTTTAGATCAGAATCTCCCCCATACACAATTTTAGATCCTTTGCGTATTGCATCTTCAAGATAATCTATCAGCCGGAGATGATGTTGATCATTAATAATTTTTGTGTAATCTGGAGAGTTTTTAGAATTTTCACCATAAAAATCAAATAAAACCTTTTTTGAGGCAGTTAAAAAGGCATTAAATTGACTATGATGAACGAAAACATAGTCTGGTGCAATACATATTTGTCCAGCATTCAAAAACTTTCCCCATATTATTCTTTTGGCCGCTATTTCTACATTTGCTGTTTGATCTACAATAGTTGGTGATTTTCCTCCGAGCTCTAAAGTAATAGAAGTTAAATTCTCTGCTGCCGCACGCATCACTATTTTACCTATTTCTGGCGATCCTGTAAAAAAGATGTGATTAAATGGAAGTTTTAGTAGGGCTGTACTTACATCGCTACCCCCTTCTATCACGGCAATCTCTACCTCATCAAAAAGGCTACTCAGCATTCGCTTAATCAATGCCGATGCATGAACCGTATGCTCAGAGGGCTTCAATATCACGGTATTACCAGCGGCAATAGCAGAAACCAAAGGACAAATACTTAAATTGATGGGAAAATTCCAAGGTGAAATGATCAATACGTTTCCCTTAGCCTCATATTTAATTTTTGAGGAAGAGCCCGTAAAAACAAGTTTAGTCGACACTAGCTGATCTTGCATCCAATATTTAAGATTTTTGAGGGCATATTTAATTTCTGCTGTAACTGCATATATTTCACTCAAATCAACCTCAGAAGAACTTTTACCAAAATCGTCAAATAAAGCTTTTTGAATTTCCTTTCTGTAGGTTACCTCAACGGCCTTTAGTAGTTTTTTAAGTTTTGCTTTTCGTTGTTGTAAAGTAGATTTGCTAACAATTTTCTTATGCAGCAATTGCTTTTGAAAAAGAGAATTATAGCTTTCCGAAATGTCATTTTTGCTGCTTTTCATAGCTTTCCGATATTAAAAAAATAATAAAAAGATATTTCCAAAAAAGTTTTCAACGACCGCAAAAATCTGAAAAAAAACAAATTAATCAGGACTCATTTATATTTTCAAGATAAAGAATTACTTTTAAATTAAATCCCTTTTATAAACTTTTAAGACAGTCATCAATCCTTACATGATGACTTTCATAAAATCAGCCAAAATGAAAATCTCCTCGCAACTCACTTTCCTACTAATTTTGGTAACCTCAATAGCTACGTCACAAAAACTAGATTTATCTAATTTTAAAAATCTAAACATAAGAAATATTGGACCTGCCAATATGAGCGGTCGTATCACAGCAATTGATGCGGTAATCTCTAATCCTAATTCTTTATTTATTGGTTCGGCGTCGGGAGGTGTATGGAAATCAGAAAATGGAGGAAGTTCATGGAAACCCGTTTTTGATGATCAGCCCACACAAAATATAGGTGCCTTAGTCATCCAACAGAGTAATCCCAACGTCATTTGGGTAGGTACAGGAGAAGGTAATCCTAGAAATTCTATGAGTTTAGGCATGGGTATTTTCAAAAGCTCAGACAATGGTGTTACTTGGAACCACATGGGACTTAGTGATACCAAAACCATTCATCGTATTAAAATTGATCCATCAAATCCAGAGGTAGTCTATGTCGGTGCTATGGGTGATCCCTTTATACCCGATGAGAACCGAGGATTATTTAAAACTATAAATGGAGGTCGCTCTTGGAAAAAAATTCTTTATACCAATGATAAATCTGGCATTGCTGATTTAGTTATGGATCCTAAAAATCCTAATAAACTGATAGCCGCAATGTATGAGCACCGACGGACTCCTTATTATTTTACCTCAGGTGGCCCTGGTTCAGGTCTTTTTTTAACATTAGACGGTGGTGATTCTTGGAAAGAATTAATGCATACTGAAGGTATTCCAGAGGGTAATTTAGGGCGAATTGGTCTTGCAATTGCTCAATCTAATCCCAATCGTATCTATGCCAAAATTGAATCTGAAAAAAATGCACTTTATCGAAGTGATAACGGAGGTCAAAATTGGTACAAAATCAATGATAGTCCCAAATTCACCAATAACAGGCCTTTTTATTTTCAAGACCTTGGCGTAGATCCCAAAGACCCCGAACGCCTTTACAATATTTATCAACCGCTTTCGGTAAGTTATGATGGTGGTATTTCATTTGACCCTGTTCCTATGATTCCCGCCGATGAAACAAAAGGAATCCATGCAGATTTTCATGCATTTTGGGTAAATCCCAAAGATGCTAAACATTTTATTATTGGAGGGGATGGTGGAATAGGTATTACCAGAGATCATGGGGAGAGCTGGTACTTCCCTGAAACAATTCCAGTAGCCCAGGTATACCATGTTGGCGTAGATCAAGACCGCCCTTATAACATATATGTGGGAATGCAAGATAATGGTAATTGGTCTGGGCCAGGCTACACTTGGAAGCGCGGGGGTATCCGTACCTTATATTGGCAATATTTGGTTGGGGGCGATGGGTTTTACATTGAACCAGACCTTGAAAATTCTCGATTTGGTTACGGAACTTCTCAAAACGGAAACCTATATCGGTATGATAAAGTAAGTGGTTACTACAATAGTATCAAACCACATAATGCTGTATCAGAAACTATTTTACGTTTCAACTGGAATGCTGCTCTCGCCAAAAATCCATTTAATTCGAATAGTTTATATTATGGTTCTCAATTTGTTCATAAAACAGCAGACAAAGGTGCCAGCTGGAAAATTATTTCTCCTGATCTAACTACTAACAATCCAAACCATCAAAAAGGTGACTATGGAGGACTGACTCTAGATATTTCAGGTGCAGAAAACTATAATAGCCTTCTGACTATCGCTCCAAGCCCACTTGATAAAAATATAATTTGGACAGGATCAGACGATGGCCAAGTCCATATCACTAGAGATGGTGGTGCTACTTGGATTAATTTAAGTGGTCAAGTCCAAGAGATGCCTCATGAAAGTTGGATTGCTCAAATACAAGCTTCAAACTATGATCCGAGATCAGCTTGGATGGTGGTTAACAATTACCGAAAAGGTGATTATCAACCTTATTTATTCAAAACAGATGATTTTGGTAAAAACTGGAAATCTTTATTAGACAATAAAGATGTCGAAGGATATACTTTAAGTGTTATTCAAGATCCCCAGGAGCCAAATCTGGTTTTTTTAGGTACTGAAGGTGGTCTTTGGGTAAGTATTGATGCTGGAGATAATTGGGTTCAATTCAAGAATAAATTTCCATCCGTATCTACCATGGATCTGAAAATTCAAAATATTGAATCTGCACTTATCATAGGTACTTTTGGTCGTGCAGTTTGGATTTTAGACGACCTTTTAACTCTACGAGCAGCCGCAGGAAAGCATTTAAAAAGGGGATTGACAGCTTTAAAAATGAATGACGCCGTGCAAGTAAAGGGACTTTTCATAGCCCCTCCTGGAAATATTTGGACAGGATTTTATACAACCTTTGAAGGTGAAAATCGAAGTTTTCAAAAAGTAGAAATTCCTTATTATTTAGGACCTTTAACGGACACTGCTAACTCTTTGCAGATACATATTTTTGATGATAAAGGAAATTCAATCCATTCTATTCAATCAAAACCCACTCAGAAGGGTTTAAATTATGCAAACTGGAAATTAGACCTCCCCTCAAATCATTTCTCAGATGCTAGGATTCAGGAGGGTGCCAGAGGAATTCCAGTACCCCCTGGCAATTACAAGGTCAAACTAAATTATCAACATTTTAAAGATTCTACCACACTCACTATTTTAGCAGATCCTCGATTTGAATTGACTCCAGATGTAGATAAAGTCCTATTCAAATATCAAAAAACCGTTGACTTTCAGGTACAGAAGCTAGCTGGTATTCTAGCTTCAATAGATACAAAGTTAAATAAGATAGATTCTTTGTTCAATCTGATTTCACAGGCTGAATCGATGGATCATATTATTCACCTCAATGCGATAAGAACATTAAAGTCAAACTTAAAAATCATACGTTCACATGGGCAAACTCCCAAACCAGTTAGACAACTTGGCGCTTGGCAAACCTCGATTGTAAGCCCTTATTCAAAAATAAATGATGTCCTGATGATAGCAAAGGCACGCACAAGACTTCCCTCGGAGTACGAGTGGTCATTACTTAAAGAAGCTACAAATTCGGTTGGAATGTTTGAAGAAGAAGTCCATCTATGGATTGAAAAAGAATGGATTCCTTTTATAGAAATACTAAAAAAATCAGGCCTGAATTAAAAACTTAACCTGGCGATTTAAGAACTGCCTCCACCTCTATTTCAACCATATAACCAGCTCCAACTAACTTGGCCTCTACCAGAGTGTTAGCTGGATTGATCCCTTTAAACCTTATTCCATGAGCTTTAGCTATTGGTTCCCAATCTTTTATGTTATTGACGAATATCCGTGTCCTTACAACATCCTCTAAGGATCCACCAAATGATTCAAGGACAGATTCAATTTTATCAATTACAAAATGGGTTTGAGCTGCCCCATCTTTTCCTCCGATCATTTTTTGACCATGGGTAGCTGTCGTTCCCGAAATATGTATCCGATTCCCCTCCTTTACTGCCCTACTGTAACCTGCAAATTCCTCCCAAACCGTGCCACTAGATACTCTTGAGCGATCCTCCGCAAAATCAATGGGAACGTAAGACTTGGGAATATTCTCTAAATGATGACTTAAATCTCCAGAAGCAGTCAAGAAGGGTGGTTTTCGGTATTCATCTCCACAATCACCAGGGATAGGTATCAATAAATCTTGCGCTTCTATAATTTCAGAAATATCCGCCTCCGTAAATGTCAAGTCCAGCATTTTTTTATGCTCAGTTATGTACTCGCTTTGACCCAGTCTTGCACCTACAATTACGGCTGCTACGGATGAATCTTCTAGGATAAACCTACTAGCTACATTAGCTATAGAAACCCTATGTCGATCAGCAACCTTCTTAATAGATTCAAGCAAATTTTGGAATTTTTCCCATCCTCCAGAGATATCGACAAATCGCTTATATTTCATTTCCGACCAAGTAGTCAATTCCTCTTGTAAAGGCTCTGCCTTACCGATCCATTTTTGTGTCAAAAAACCACCGGCCAGCGTCCCGTATGCCAATATTTTGACACCGTATTTTTCACAGACTTCAGTCATCTCACCAAAGGCTCTTTGATCAATTAATGAATGACAAACCTGATTACTTATTAAATGAATACCTGAAGCACAAGCCATCCTTAAATGAGCGGAATCGAAGTTAGTTACCCCTAAGTGATGAATCAAACCTTCCTTTCTCAATTCATTAAGATAAAACAAAGCATCTAACCAACTTGGATCTGGATAATACCAAGCATGAAATTGCATTAAATCAATTCTGGATTCCTTCATTCTGTCTAATGCCGATTGTACAGCTTTTCTGACAACTTCACGATTTATTTTGCCTGGCTTTGGTACCCACTTGGTGAATAATTGAACATGATTACCAAGAACATTATTCTTTTTAAAATGTCCAGTAATCAATTCACTAGATCCATAATGATCGGCCATGTCAAATGAAGTAAATCCTGCCCTTACATAAGACTCCATAGATTGCGATGTTATGACAGGGTCAAGTACACCTACATTTCGTTCTATATCTGCTATTTGCCATAATCCAATGATAATACGCGAAATATTTAATCCAGATGCCAATTGATATATATTTTCCATCTTTATTCCTCAGGTAAAACTTTAAATCTTTCAAGTCTTTTTGGATTATTTTGACCAAATTTCGACCACTTTACAAAAAACAAATAACTTGCTAAAGCCATAACAATAATCCAAACCAGAGTTGAATGAAAAAACCATTGGGTTACTTGAGCAGTCATATCTTTGTAAATATTTATTATGAGAAAACCAGTCAAAAATAAAGAACCTAACCACCCAATCCATAATTGTAATCGTCTATTTTTAACTACGGAAATTTGATCTGCCAGCAAAGGATTTCTTTTTGGAAGCCAAATTAGTGCGATACAAATTAGTAAAAAGTTAATCAACATTGAAGTTACCATAATGTCAATACCCAAGAAAAAATCTCCTGCAAAATGAGCTCCTAATACGCCCAGGCTCGCTATTAATCCACCAACAGCAAGGGCTATATAGGGCGTCTTTTTTTTAGGGTGAATGCGAGAGATGAAAGCGGGAAATATACCGTCTTCTGCCCAAGCAAACATTAACCTAGATACTGATAGTAACATAGCAGGAAGATCATTGATTAAAGCGATAGAAGCACCGAGTAAAATCGCTACGCTCAGTTCTTTAGGTATTACATAACTCAAAAGTCCGGGTGCACTGATATCTTTTTTAGCAGCTTCGGCCGCCACAAAGCTCCATGGAACAGTGTGATAAACGGCCCCAGTAAATAAAAAGTAAAATACGCTTACTAAAAAAACCGCTAATAAAATAGCCTTAGGCAAAGAATTAGTTGGATTTTTTGCTTCACTCCCTGCTTGTGATATTGAATCAAAACCAATGAAACTCGAAAAAAGTAAAGCAGATGCTGAAAAGAAAATACGCCAATCAAAAGAGAAGTAAGTTGACTGAAAAATTCTATTTTCTTTAGCCTTGAGAGCAGTCGTAAAATCTTGACTATTGAAGGTAAACCCAGTGACAATTACAATAGCACCGAGTGCAAACGATAAGAACATCATAGGGAGCAACATACTCTGATAAGACTTAGCTCCTTTTATATTGATCCACACGAAATACCAAATTAAAAATAAGGCAAGACTAACTCTTACAAATGGTCTCTCAAGAATTAGAGATACATTTTCCCAACCCAAAGCAAGAGATATATCCCTAAGAAAAGGAATACATAAGTAGGCAATGACTCCAATAACAATACTCAGTCCAAACCATTGAGAGAAACTCGCCACGAATCCAAGGTAAGGATTCAACCCTCGACTGACATAAATATAACTACCCCCAGCCCTGGGCATAGCAGAGGATAATATTGCATAAGCTAATGCGGCAAAAATCGCCGGAATAGCTGCAAATGCAAATGCAGGCAAAACATAAGGACCGATTCCAGGTACATTACGTTGAATCATAAATGGCACAACATTTATGGATGCTCCCAACATAGAGCAAACTCCCGTTGCTGTAAGCGTCATTAAACCCATTTGACGTGATAACTTTGGCCTGTTTGGCTGTGACATCAAAAAATTGATTTGGGGTAAAATTTATCTAAGTAATGAAAAAGAATATTTAATTTTGAATTTACAATATACCTATTACTCATTCCTTTTTGATGAGCGGTAATATTCCCAAAAATATCTACACTGGCAAATGAAGCATCATTACTTTCAAAATTTATCTCAGAATTAGAAATTTCATTATTCAGTGCATTCATTAATAGTACCTTAATCCCAATTCTTTGATCCTCATATATCTCTACAGGAAGATTGAATATTTTGAGATCTTTTCTTTCCGAATGCCTCATATTAACACTTAAGTTCAACCGCTGATATTCTTTGATACCCTCCAATCTACCAATGATTATAACATTTCCTTCATCAGGTTTGAGTGGCATAATTAAACTTTTTTTGTCTACTTTTAGTATTTGGAGAGCCGATGAATAGAAGTTAAAATTGACTTCGGAAACAACTTCATTTCGAGCATTTACTGCTTTAACAAAAATTTGATAATAGCCTTCTAAAGAAATTTCTATTTCATCAGAAACAACTACGATTTCAAAAAGTTGCGCCCATGAACTTGAAACTATGCCCAACAACATGGCCCAAATAGAATATTGAATTTTACGAAAAGGGGCACACATAAATGTTTTTCAAACAAATATTGTAAAGCTAAATAATGGAAAATTAAATGAACGCTTTTTAGTTGCTATATGTCACAAAAGAACTTATAAATTCTGTTCATTTTATATTTCTCAGCTTTTTTCGATATCAGGTTAAACTAAATCTTATAATTTTTCGAACATCATAACTTTTACAAAAAATTAAAATCAGTAAGATAATTTTGCCAAATAATTAATATTATAACCAATACTGTCAAAGGCATTATTTGCATATTCCTCTTGCTCCAAGAAAATATATTTGACTCCTGATAAATCAGCATTTCGAAGACTCTCAGAAATATTTAAGTCTCCCTTACCCAATTCAGTACTGACCCCTTTTAAAAGACTCATATCCTTAAGATGCCATAAAGGAAATCTACCTGGATATTTTTTAAAATAATCAATGGGATTCTTTCCTCCCATTACTACCCAACCTAAATCTATTTCCATATATACTAAACTGGGATCTGTATTTTCAAGAAGGACATCATATAGCACTTGCCCCTCATCCGTCTCAAACTCATAACCATGGTTATGATAACCAAACTTCAAACCTAGTTTCTTGCAATCCTCCCCTGCCTTATTAAAAGCGTCAGCAACTCTAAGATAATTATCAATATATTGGCCTTTAGTCGGCAAAGAGGAACATATGACATATTCTTGATCAGCTTGAGCTGCCTGATCCATTGTATTTAACCAGTTCGAATCTAAAAGAACATGCCCACTTTTTAAAGCAAGACCCAATACTTTACATGTATCACGCATTTCTATCGGAGTCAGTCCATAATACAAGCCCCTATCGCTCATAGCACTTTCCAAATACTTAATCCCTAATTCAGCAACTTTTGAGAGCGTCTCTTTTGGATCTTCTAGCATCGCATGTCTAAAGGTATAAAGTTGCACCCCTAAATCTTCATGTACACCTCTGAATCGAATGAATGAAGGCAAAGTCATACTTCCAATAGCAATAGCAAATGATTTATTAATAAAATTCCTGCGTGACGTCATCTTTTTACGATATTAAATACCAATATTACGTAGTTAAATTAATAAATTAATAGCATACCATTCTTATTTTTGTTTTTTAATTTAGATTGATGAGAGATAATTGATTGAATTCAACCATATATTCAAAATACAATATCTAACCTCCGTAACAATATGTCCCTAAATAACTTAAAACTTACAACTGATTTCTCAGTATCGCGCATCATTCACGGTCTAATGAGGCTTAAAGATTGGGATTTAAGCAAAAAAAAATTAATAGCTTTTTTGGAAAAATTAATGGAAATAGGCGTTACCAGTTTTGATCATGCTGATATCTACGGAGATTACAGCTGCGAAAAAATCTTCGGTGATGCCCTTCGCCTACAACCTTCCCTAAGAAAGAATATGCAGATCATTACAAAATGTGGTATAAAGCTTTGCTCCGATAAATATCCGAGAAGAAAGTTAAAAATCTATGATTATAGCTATGAACACATCCTAAAATCAGTGGAGCGATCACTAAAAAATTTAGGTATTGATACCATCGATTTACTTCTTTTACATCGACCGGCTCCCTTCTTTAACCCAGAAGAAGTTACCAGAGCTTTCGATAATTTGTATCAAGCGGGAAAGGCACGTTATTTTGGTGTATCTAATTTCACCCCAGGACAGTTTGAATCGCTACAAAAATATTGGCATCAAGATCTACTGACAAATCAAATCGAAATTTCTCCGGGTTACCTCGAACATTTTAAAAATGGTAATTTAGATTTTTGTTTGAAAAAACGAATAAAACCCATGTCATGGTCTCCCTTATCTGGTGGTGAGCTTTTTCACCCAACGACTGCAAAAGGCATGAGAATTCTAAAGGTTATTGAAAATATAACTCAAGAAATTGGTGCAAAAAATATAGATCAAGTGATCTACGCCTGGCTCTTGAAACACCCGAGTCAAATCATGCCAATCGTAGGCAGTGGGAAAATTGAGCGCGTTCAAGCAGCCCTTGATGGACTTGACCTTGAATTATCTATGGAACAATGGTATGAAATCTACAATGCATCTACAGGGGTTGAGTTACCTTAGGAAACTCTTTTTTTTTGATTTCAGAATCTTAATGTCAGTAGAAAAAAGAATATCATTATCAATTATAAATCAATAGGTAGTATTCTATATCAAATTTAGATCGCTCAATGATGCATTCATGTTGCGAACTGCAAGTGCACTGGCATCAAACTTGGCTTTTTCAGCCGCACCTAAAGGGTAATCAATAATTTTTTCTAATCCATTTTTGCCTATGATTGTTGGAACACCAATACAAATATCTGTCTGCCCGTATTCTCCTTCAAGGTATACACAAGAGGGGAATAATTTTTTCTGATCACGTAATATACTCTCTACTAAAAATGCTCCAGCAGCACCAGGTGCGTACCATGCGGAAGTTCCTATTAATTTGGTCAAAGTAGCTCCCCCTATCATGGTTTCCTCGACTACTTTTTTCTGCTCATCCTCTGTTAAAAAATTTGTGACTGGCGTACTGTTGTAGGTCGCATGCTTTATTAAAGGAATCATTGTAGCGTCCCCATGACCTCCAATGACCACTGCTTGCAAGTCCAAGGGCGAACAACCGATGGCTTCACTCAAACGATACTTGAATCTACTGCTGTCCAATAAGCCCCCCATACCGATGATTTGCTCTTTTGATAACCCACTAGACTTTACACTTAAATAAGTCATAGTATCCATTGGATTTGAAATAACGATGATAATTGTGTTTGGTGAGTATTTTAAAATATTCTGTGTTACCTTTTGAACGATAACAGCATTAGTACCAATTAACTCCTCACGTGTCATTCCTGGTTTTCTTGGGATGCCAGATGTGATTACGACCACTTCAGAATCAGTTGTCGCAATATAATCGTTGGTTGATCCAATTACCTTGGTATTAAACCCATTTAAAGTAGAACATTGATTCATATCCATGGCTTTTCCTTCTGCCAGACCTTGTTTAATATCTAGTAAAACTACTTCCTCACACAATTCTTTGCGGGCAATATTTTCTGCGCAAGTAGCTCCAACAGCTCCTGCTCCAACTACGGTGACCTTCATTAAGATTTATATGTTTAAATACGTGTTCAAAGTTACATGTCATGAGATTAATAGAAAAGCAATGCTACTAATTTCACAGCTAATAAATTCTACCAAAAATCAAAAAGGGTTACCAGGTTTAATACCATTTTTATCACAGCCCTTCAAATCTGTCACCTCGATTTGTACAACATTTTTAGTTGAATTTTTTAATTTGAATCGATCGTCAATACGCAGACCAACAAGCCAACATATTTCTTTTTCAGAAGCTAGTATCAAAAGGCTTTCTTTCCTAATTCGTGGGATTTTTTGATCTACCAAAAAGTCACTTACTTTTTTCTTATGAGCCATGCCCAGCGGATAAAAACAATCTCCTTTTTTCCATTTTCTTAGGATGAGTGGAAACGTCAACTTCTCATTATCTAAACATGCAATGTTTAAATTCTTATTGTTATAAAACTCATTTACAGGTGATAGTGACTTAAATGTTAATCGATAATCACAAAAATCAATTGCATCAGATAAATTAGTAATTTCTTTATAAGCCTCCGTATCAATAATCCGATCGGTAGTCCCAATCCACAATTTATGTCTGTCTACGTTCAATTGATATTTATTCCAGTAAAACATGCCCGAATGATTCTGAACGACAGATCTAAATATTTGTTTGAATTGTGCATATCTTAGTTGATAACTTTTAAGTAATTCAAAGAGTAACACATGGTCCAATGGATTATCCCTTACCCAAGACACTTCCAAACAGTCTTTTGGACCTGATTTAAAATATTGTGCTTTCAAGTCCACAACCTTTTGATCTAGTAACATTTCGTTTGCAATTAGACGAGTTTGTGTATCCCTGAAGGTTTGTAAGACCGAGGGGTTGATATCTTTCAAAACAGGTAATACCTTGTTACGAATGTTATTACGTACATATTTATTGCTCAGGTTAGATAAATCTTCACGCCAGGAAATACGGCTTTTTTGGGCATAATATATTATTTCCCGTTTATCAAAAATTAATAAAGGACGTACAAAAAGTCCCTGTTGCATTTTCATTCCTCTTAATCCTCGGATTCCAGTTCCTTTGGTCAAATTAAATAGAACCGTCTCCAAGTTATCATCGGCATGATGCGCCGTTAAAATGGTAGAACATTTATGCAAAGTAGCTAATTCAGAAAACCAATTATAGCGCAAAGATCGAGCAGCCATTTGGGTTGATACCTGATTTTTTTTTACGAAGTCATCAATATTTACCTTCGAAATATGAGTAATAATTCCGTTATTTCGGCCCCATTGCTCGACAAAATCAGCATCCAAATCTGACTCCTCCCCCCGAAGACCAAAATTCATATGAGCAATAATAAAGTTAAAATGTAACTCCTTTAATAAATGAGAAAGTACCATCGAGTCTACTCCAGCACTGACCCCTGTAAGCAGCCTATTTTGAGTATTAAATAAATGATGAGATTCAATATGTGCTTTTAATTTTGCTAACATATAATTCTCTCTATTATGCTTTTAATTAATATATTACTTTTGTAAACAATTGTATGTATTAGATGCAAAAATACCTTATATTTTTTACGTTTCTCCTATTCTCTTTGACTTCTACAGCTCAAAAGAAGCTTAAGTATACAGCCAAAGGTAAACAAGAAGTTGTACGAAAAAAGGGCCAATCGACAAGATATCTAATTGACAGCGTGGTCTTCGTCCAAAAAGAGACTACTGTGTACTGCGACAGTGCTATTTACATAAGAGCCAGGAATCAATTGAAAGCTTACGATAATGTAAAAATCACAAATGATTCAACCGTAATCAGATCTGATCGCCTCCTATATCTCGGAGACGATCGAACAGCACAACTTCGTGAAGATGTTGTTTATAAACGAGGATTTCAGGAACTCTACACCGACCATTTAGATTACAATTTGGACTCAGAGATAGCTTATTATTTTAACGGAGGACAACTGATTGATACCACAAATATACTTTCAAGCACATTGGGCTATTTTTATGCAAAGGAAAATATCGCACGATTTTATCAGTCAGTAGTATTAACATCTCCTGAGTTTATTTTAAAAACTGATACACTTAGATACAACACATTATCCAAAATTGCCTACAGCTTTGGTCCTACAGAGATCATAAACAAAGAGGGTACAATCATTTATGCCAATGGAGGGGAATTCCAAACCGAAATCAATCAAACAGAAATATCATCAGGAAATATTGAAACCTCCGAATATATGTTGAATGGCGAGAAATTATTTTTTGACGATTTTAGGCAATACTATTTAGGTGAGGGTAACGTAAAACTTACTTCAAAAGAAAATAACCTAATTCTTCTCGGTGACGAGGGTTATCATGATAAAGCCAACGGTTTTAGCAAAATTTATGGTAATGCGATAATGAAAAAAATTATGCAATTAGATACCTTTTATGTAGCGGCAGATACGATGGTGGCCATAGAAAGTGAATATGACTCGGCTAAAAGAATATTGGCTTATCCAGACATTAGGATATTTAAAATGAATGTTCAAGGAATTGCTGATTCTACGGCTTATTTTTTGGCAGATTCTATTATAATGCTTTATCATAATCCTGTTTTATGGACAGGGGAAAATCAAGTACTTTCAGATACTATTGCTATCCATCTAAGTGACAGTAGCGTAGAAAAAATGGACTTAAAAAGGAATGCATTTCTAATTTCCAAAGATTCAGTAAGTAATTTCAATCAAATTAAAGGACGACTAATGAATATCTATTTTCGAGATGAAAACTTGAATTACATTGATATTAATGGTAATTGTGAAAGTCTTTTTCATTCAATGGATGAAACGGATACTATCTTATTAGGAATTAATAAAATGTTGACAAGTAATATGACTATTCGTTTTCTCAATAATCAGATTCGTGACTTCACTCTATATAAATCTCCAGAGGGTCGATTTTTACCTCCGCACATGATTATGGAAGCAGATAAAACGCTAGATGATTTTAATTGGATTATAAATCGAAGACCATCACTGCAGGATATTTTTACAAAACCAGTTTATGATGAGATTTTGGTGCCGGTAAATAATAATTATTACGATTTTAAAGTTAAACCTGGTGAACTAGAAATAGAAGAAAAAAGAGAGAAACGTCAAGAAAGGAAAAAAGGTAACAGTTTACAAAAAAGCAGTAATTAATGGGTTTATAATGATAGTGCGCTACTTTTGCCAAAATATTTTTTCAAATGATCAAAAGTTATATTAAAACACATCTCATAGGCCTCTTATGCCTTTTTATGGTGAGCTGCTCAAAATACCAAAAACTACGAAAAAGTACTGATTGGCAACCAAAATACGAGGCAGCCATGAAATATTACGAAAAAAAAGATTTTGCCAGAGCCACTGCTCTTTTTGAGGATATTCTTCCCATAATCCGCGGTACCAAGGAAGCAGAGTCAGCAAATTTTTATTATGCCTATGCACACTATTACCAAGATTTATTTATTCTTAGCTCCCACTATTTTGAAACCTTTTTAGAAGTTTATTCCCGTAGTGAATTGGCAATTGAAGCCAATTACATGTATGGATATTCACTCTATATGCAGTCTCCTGAATTTAATTTGGATCAGTCACCTAGCAATCAAGCAATAAACGTGATGCAGAATTTCATCAATCAGTATCCTACCTCAAAATTTGCTGAAAATGCAGGACAGATTGTCAATGAATTAGAACTGAAATTGGAAAAGAAAGAATTTGAAAATGCAAAATTATATTATAAACTTCAAAAATATGAGGCCGCAATGGTTACTCTAGAAAATTTTATCAAGGAATTTCCAGGTTCTACTTTTCAAGAAGAAGCATTCTTTTTAACCATTCAAACAGCACATGATTATGCATTAGCCAGTATCATTTCACTTCAAAATGAACGCTACAAATCATGTGTAGATAAATATCAAATTTTCATCGATAAATATCCTAATAGTCACTTTTTGAAAGATGCTGAAAAGTATTATGCAAATAGTACAGATTTTTTAACTAAATTTGCACTTCAAAATAATTAAAAAATTATGGCCACTGACGCTTCCCTCAAAACAAGAGAAAACTCTGTATTGTCAAAACCTACAGAAAATATATTTGAATCTTTGGTTATCATTGGCAAACGTGCCAGACAAATCTCAAGTATTCAGAAAGAAGAATTAAATGGTAAACTAGCTGAGTTTGCCTCTAATGTAGATAATCTCGAAGAAATTTTTGAAAACAGAGAACAAATTGAAATTTCCAAATTCTACGAACGGATGCCCAAGCCAACGACTACAGCAACTGAGGAGTTTCTCAACGATGAAGTAATATTTAGAAGACGTGATGAAAATGACACAGATAATCTAAATTTATAATCTGCCCAAGCCAATGTTGGCAGGAAAAAAAATACTTTTGGCCGTCACTGGGTCCATTGCAGCCTATAAGGCAGCGCTTATTGTTCGACTTTTTGTCAAAGAAAAAGCGGAAGTACGAGTAATAATGACTGAGAATTCTAAAGAATTTGTTACCCCCACTACTCTGTCAACACTATCTAAGCACTCCGTTTACAGCTCTTTTTACAAGAATAACTCAGAGGAGTGGCATAATCATATCGCTCTCAGTACTTGGGCAGATGTACTCATTATTGCCCCTGCCTCAGCTCAAACCCTTGCGAAAATGGCACATGGTATATGTGATAACTTTCTTTTGTCTGTCTTTCTCTCCATAAAATGTCCCGTATATTTCGCTCCAGCAATGGATCTAGATATGTTGGCTCATCCTGCCACTCAAAAAAATATTGGTATATTGATCTCTCTGGGAAATCATCTAATTGCCTCCGAAGTAGGTGAGCTTGCCAGCGGTCTGAATGGGAAAGGGAGAATGGCAGCACCAGAAACAATCGTTGGTATTATTTTAGAAGCCTTTAATACAGGGGTATTTAGTAATAAAAAGGTACTGATTACTTCCGGGCCTACATACGAAACTCTTGACTCAGTTAGATTTATCGGAAATCATTCCTCTGGTAAGATGGGATATGCTTTGGCCTCCTTATTTGCCAGAAAGGGCGCCGAAGTTGTATTCATCTCTGGTCCTGTAAAAAATTATCCCATACATCCGAACATCAAAGTCATAAAAGTTACCTCAGCTGATGAAATGATGGAGGTATGCAAAAATCAATATGTAGATATTGACTTTGCTGTTTTTGCTGCTGCAGTTGCCGATTACAAGCCCAGCAAAACCTTTGATAAAAAGCATAAAAAAGATGGAACTCCTTTAAATATAATCTTGATAGAAAATCCTGATATTGCGCGGGAAATAGGTAAATTAAAAACTGAAAAGCAATTTCACATTGGATTTGCTTTAGAAACAAATGATGGAGAAGTCTCGGCAAAGTTGAAAATAAAACGTAAAAATTTGGATCTTATTGTTTTAAATTCGTTGGAAGATCCAGGGGTCAATTTCGGTCGAGATACGAATAAAATCACTATTTTTGACCAATTTGATAAAAAAATATCTTTTGAATTAAAACATAAAAAAGAGGTTGCTCAAGACATTGTGAAAATTATTGAAAGTTATGCTTAAGTTACATACTTTAATTTTTTTCTTTATCCCAACCTTACTGATAAGTCAAGAATTAAATTGTCGCGTAATCGTCAATGCTCAAGCCATTCAAAGTAGTGACCCAACTACAATTTCCGAAATGGAGATTGCCTTTAGTGAGTTTCTAAATAATACAAAATGGACCTCTGATCAGTTTAAACTTGAAGAAAGAATAAATTGTAACATTATTCTTACACTAAACGATCAAAGTAATCCCGCACTCGGAGAGTACCAAGCCTCCGTACAAGTACTCTCCTCAAGACCTATTTACAATACTGATTATGAAACAATTCTATTGAATTTTGCTGATAGAGATTGGACATTTGAATATATTAGTTCACAGCCCATTATTTATAATGAAAACAGCTTTATCGACAACCTTTCCTCTCTACTATCGTATTATGCTTTAGTAATTATAGGATTAGATTATGATTCATTCGGAAAATTAAGGGGAGAGGCTTATTTCAATTTAGCCTGGCGGGTCGTCACAAATGCGCAAAATTCTGGCTTTAACGGATGGGATCAGTTCAACAGCATCAGAAATCGATATTGGTTGGTCGAGAATCTTTTGAATGCTCAAATGAAACCTATTAGAGAGGCCAGTTATCAATATCACTTACAGGGCTTAGATCATTTTTTGGAAACACCTGAAGAAGCCAGAAAAATGATCTCCGAAAGCATCCAAAAAATACTTAAAGTCAACCAGTCAAGACCCCGATCGATACTTACTATAAGCTTTCTCGATGCAAAAACAGATGAGCTCAGTCAAATATTTTCAAAAGGAGATCCATCGCTTCGCAAAAGAACTTATAATATGCTCGTGAATATTGATGCCACGAAGCGTTCAGATTTCGCTGAGATGATTAAATGATGCCAAGTAGACAAGTGAAAATATCAATATCAGACCTAGATAACTATTATCAAAAATGGCTAACATTTATCCTTAAAGATGGTGTTGTAATATTTGGAAAAATTACTAGTATTGAAGAAAATAAAATTTTATATCAAAATTCGTCTATGAAAAGTGCTCTAATATTCCGCTCGGAAGTAGATGAAGTTTGGAGAGATATACAAATCTGATCTCTATGATCAAATCGCTTTCAATCATCAATTTTGCTTTAATTAAGGAATTAGAACTAGTTCCCGCCCCGGGACTTAATGTTATTACTGGAGAAACAGGAGCTGGAAAATCAATTATGCTCGGCGCACTAAGTCTATTAATGGGCCATAGGGCAGACAGCAAAGTCCTCTGGGATATAAATATAAAATGTCAAATAGAAGGGCATTTTGAAATTTCTCCTTATCACCTTCAGTCTTTTTTCAAAGCGTACGAACTAGACTATGAGGCGGAAACCATTATACGTCGAGAAATTTCCCCCAATGGGAAAAGTAGGGCTTTTATCAATGACACTCCAGTAAATTTAGAAATTCTTAAAACTTTTGCCTTAAAACTCATGGATATCCATTCCCAACATGAGTCCTTAAATTTAGAGAATCATCAATATCAACTAAAGGTATTAGATCAATTTTCACTTAATGCACCACAAGTCCAAGCCTACAAAGAGGCCTTTGAAATCTATGATCAAAGAAAAAAAGCACACGAAGAGTTGGTTTTGTGGCATAATAGTTCGAAAAGGGATCAAGATTACGAAAATCATAATCTTCAAGAATTAGCAGAGGCAAGACTAGATGACATTGATTTAGAACTACTAGAACAAAAATTGACAACCTTGCAACATGCAGAGGAAATTAAACTCAAGCTTTCACAAGCAATACAAATATTAGACAAAGAGGACTTTGCCTTGATAAAACAACTAGAATTATTAGATACCATAATGGGATCCATTAACGGTCTTTCTGATAAATTTACTGGGATTAAAGAAAGAATTTCAAGCTCATTAATCGAACTAAAAGATATTTTTGAAGCCCTCCTTGAAGAACAAGGACAAATCGAATTAGATCCCACAAAAATGGAGGAACTGAGTGAGCAACGCTCGCTAATTTATCGCCTGCAGCAAAAACATGAACTTCAAACGATCAAAGACCTAATCGATTTAAGGAAGCAATTATCAGAAAAACTTAACGATATGAGTGATTATGATGAAAAGCTTAATGTCTCAAAAGTGCAAATGAATCTTGCATTAGAACAAGTAATGATACTTGGAACCGCTCTCTCAAAACTTCGCCATCAATCAGCATCGAATTTTGAAACGGAAATAACCAATATTATTCGTGACATTGGCATTGAAAATGGTCAAGTAAAAATTGAATTGGAGGTCATTAAACCAAATATAAATGGTATTGACAAATGTTCAATCCTATTTTCAGCCAATAAAGGTATTCCCCCCAAACCACTTAAAAATATAGCCTCAGGCGGTGAATTATCTCGACTCATTTTTGCTATAAAATATTTAATTGCAGATAAAATTGCTTTACCCACTCTTATTTTTGATGAAATTGATACAGGGATCTCTGGAAAAATTGCTAATGAAATGATCAAAATGATGAAAGCGATGGCAAAAAATCATCAAGTAATTTCAATTAGTCATTTACCCCAATTTGCTGCCGGAGGGGAGGCACATTTCTATGTCTATAAGGACCATAGCGCAAATAAGTCTGTCACCAGAATAAAAGAATTGTCTGCAGAGGGGCGTATTGAGGCTATCGCCCAGATGATTTCAGGGTCAAATCCAACCAAAAGTGCTTATAAAAGTGCGCGGGAATTGTTATCATTATCCTGATAAAGAAATAGTTTTCATTATTTTTACCATTAAAATAATAAAAAAATGTCTCATAACTTATTGAAAAGTAAAAAGGGAATTATTTTTGGCGCCCTAGATGAAAGCTCAATTGCGTGGAAAGTTGCCCTCAAGGCTCATGAAGAAGGTGCTCAATTCACTTTAAGTAATGCTCCATTTGCAATGAGAATGGGCGAAATTAATAAATTAGGTAAAATTTGTAGCGCAGAAATCATTCCAGCTGATGCCACATCTTTGGAAGATCTAGAACATCTAATCAATAAAACTACTGAAGTCTTAGGTGGAAAATTAGATTTTGTGCTTCATTCGATCGGAATGAGCCCAAATGTGCGTAAAAAAAAATCATATGGTAATTTAAATTATGATTGGTTTCAAAAATCACTTGACATATCCGCCCTCTCTTTCCATAAAGTGATGCAGGTTGGTGAAAAACTAGATGCTTTCAATGAATGGGCATCCATATTAGCCTTATCCTACATAGCAGCTCAAAGAACTTTTCCCGATTACTCTGATATGGCCCAAGCAAAAGCGGTTTTAGAATCTATAGCAAGGAGTTATGGGTATAGACTTGGTCAAAGTAAAAAAATAAGAGTAAATACAATTTCTCAGTCTCCAACTTGGACCACTGCAGGTGCGGGTGTTCCCGGTTTTGATATTTTTTATGATTATGCAGATAAAATGTCTCCTCTAGGAAATGCTTCCGCTGAAGCATGTGCAAGTTATTGTATTTCGTTATTCTCAGACTTCACCAAAATGGTCACAATGCAAAACCTGATGCATGACGGAGGATTTTCATCATCAGGTATGACTGCCAAAATTGTGGAGACACTGCAAAAATAGAATTGACTGTAAATTTAATTTCCGAATTTGAGTTGAAAATCTGGATTATTGCTCGTGCTATCTATACTAATTTGTGAAAAGATCTGCTTGCCAAGCTGCAAATATTTGGTAAACTAAATTACTTAAATGATAACCTTTCCTAATTCGAAAATTAATCTTGGGTTGAATATTCTTGATAAAAGAGCAAATGGCTATCATAATCTCGAAACCTGTATTTACCCCATACTTTGGCACGATATCTTAGAGATTATTCCTTCAAAATCATTTTCTTTTGTACAAACAGGACGTAGTATCCCTGGTGACCCAAAGCATAACCTTTGTGTGAAGGCATATAACCTTATTAAAAAATATTACCAAATACCTCCAACGAATATACACTTACATAAAATAATTCCAACGGGAGCTGGCTTGGGAGGAGGATCTGCTGATGCAGCATTTACCCTCAAAATGCTTAATCAACTTTTTTTATTAAAAATATCGAATAAACGTCTTTTACATTATGCCAGCTTATTGGGAAGTGATTGTCCCTTTTTTATAGACAATCTACCTGCCATTGCCTCAGGAACAGGAACTAAATTGGAACCTTATGAGCTCAACTTATCAAAATATTACATTATTGTAATATTTGCAAATTTACATTTGAGTACCTCTAATTCTTACGCTCATATTCAACCCAAAATACCTAAAAATTCCTTGAGAGCCTCCCTGAAAAATTTGAAAAAATGGCCTAATTTACTCCGAAATGACTTTGAGCCACCATTATTTAATAATACCCCCCTATTAGCTAATATAAAATCAAGACTTTATACACAAGGCGCTTTTTATGCCTCAATGAGTGGTTCGGGATCTGCCGTTTATGGACTTTTTGAAAACCCTCCAGCAGTTTCTGCTTTTCAAAAATATGAATGCGTCCTTCGCTCATTAGAGCTCCCCTCTGAGTTATCTTAGGATATCAGATTCCAAAGCTTTTCTTTTACTTTTACGATTGAGAAGTGGATATAACAATACTGACGACAAAATCAAACTCGTCCCCAAGTAAAAACCCAAACTCATTTTTTCACTATCACCAAAAATCAATAATGCTAAAATAATTCCATAAATTGGCTCTAAATTAATTGTCAAATTGACAAAAAAAGCTGAAAGCCTTTTCATCAATTTGATTGAATAAGAAACTGCAAAAACAGTACAAACACTCGCTAATATCAGAAGCCATATCCCCTCAAGTAAAGTTGGCCATTGAAAACTTTTATGACTCAAATAAAAAAGATAAAAAGGTAAACTTATGCCGGCAAACAAAAATGCAAAACCCATTTCAAAAAAGGTAATAACAAAATGATCCTCTTTTTTTACCAATGAGACATTAATAATGGAAAAAAGTGCTGCTAAAATGGCAGCTAATACTGCAAATAATAAACCTTTAAAATACTGGACTTCCATACTGAAAACAATAAGAATTCCCAATAAAGCCAACAAACTCAAAAAAACTTCAAACAGCTGTATCTGCTTTTTAAAAAAAAGTGGTTCAATTATACTAGTCCAAAAAGAGGTTGTAGCCATACCCGCCAAACAAACGGCTGCAGTTGATATTTTTGCTGATAAGAAAAATAGCATCCAATGGGTTGACAACAAAAATCCAACAATAACTGTTTTCATTAAAGAACGGCGTGAACTCAACACAAAGGATCGCTTCAGTGAAAAAATTATAATGGCCAATAAAAAAGCTGCCATACCTGTACGATAAAAAACAATTTCAACCGGTGTAAGATTAATCAATAATCCAATAATCGCTGTGAACCCCCATATAAGCACGATGAAATGGAGAAATATAACGTCTTTAGTTTCCTGATTCATCTCGGAACTGTACGATATAAAATAACTCCTACCAGACCAAAAATTATGTTAGGCAGCCATACAGCTAGAATAGGACTGTTAAATGTATTGGCCTCTGCTAAAGCTCTGGAAAGCATGAAAGCAATGACAAATAAAAAGGCAATTAGAAATCCTAATGCAATCTGCACGCCAGTTCCTTGTCTAGATTTTTTTGAAGAAACAATGATGCCAATGAATGTTAAAATAATCACTGAAAAAGGAGACATAATTCGTATATACTTTTCGATTTTATATATATCTACATCAGCTGATCCTCTTAAGGACTGTTGATCAATATGATTGTTCAATTCGCTCATTGTTAAAGTCTCCCACAGCCTTTCTTGATTTTCAAAATCGTCAGGTGTTAAATTTAATGCCGTATCCAGAGCAAACCCGCTGTAGATTATTTCATCCGTCTCTTTAAAGACCCTTCTGTTCCATCTATTAAGTCTCCATTTATGCCCTACTGTATCCCATTTCATAGTACGAGCATATAGCTTTTCCTTCAAATTACCATTTTGGATCTGTTCTAATGTAATATTATAACCAACGTTGCCTTGATTATTATATCGATCTATATAAATATACAGATCAGGAGCAACTCGAATATGAATATTTCTATCATTGAAATAAAATGCTTTTTTCACATATTGTAGTTCGAAGTCTATTCTAAATTTATTAGTTTCAGGAATGAGATAAGCATTTGCTAAAAAACTTAACAATCCAATCATTACTGCACCCAAGAAATAGGGCAACATGAATCTTTTAAAACTAACTCCACTTGCCAATATGGCAACTATTTCTGTTTTTGCAGCTAATTTAGAAGTTACGAATACGGTAGCTATAAACACTATAATAGGTGTCATAAAACTAGCCATATAAGGTATGTAAGTCAAGAAGTAACGTAAAATCTCATCGCTGTCAACATCGTTTTTAATGAAATTATCATTTTTCTCAGTAAAATCAATAATTACAATAATGAAGATCAAGATAGACATGACAAAGATGAAAGCCCCTAAAAATTTCTTGAGAATATAGATATCAAGTTTTTTCACGTAATAATTACAATCTATTAGCTAATTTCTGCACCATCCTACTTTTCCATGAACTAAAGTCTCCGTGAATGATATGCTCTCGAGCTGATTTAACGAGCCACAAATAAAAACTAAGATTATGAACACTTGATATTTGAGCACCTAAAATCTCATTACTGATGATCAAATGCCGTAAATATGCTTTAGAATGTTGGGTATCAAGATATAAACCCAAATTAAGATCAATGGGTGAAAAATCACTCTTCCACTTTTCATTCCGAATATTGATGATTCCTTCAGAAGTAAATAACATTCCATTTCGAGCATTTCTTGTCGGCATAACACAATCAAACATATCTACTCCTAACGCAATACTTTCCAAAATATTAACCGGCGTACCTACCCCCATTAAATAACGAGGTTTATCTTTAGGTAAAATACTACACACGAGTGATGTACATTTGTACATCATTTCATGTGGCTCACCTACAGATAATCCTCCAATGGCGTTCCCTTCCTGATTTTGTTCAGCTGTAAATTCTGCAGACTGCTTACGGAGGTCATTATATGTGCTTCCTTGCACAATAGGAAAAAATGTTTGATCAAATCCATAAAGTGGTTCAGTTTGATCAAAACGATTGATACATCTTTTCATCCATCTATGAGTCATGTGTAAAGAATCCCGTGCGTATTCTCTTGAACAAGGATATGGCGTACATTCATCAAATGACATGATAATGTCAGCACCAATTTTCCTCTGAATATCAATGACATATTCTGGTGAAAAATCGTGATATGATCCATCAATGTGAGATTGAAATTGAACTCCCGCTTCTTTTATTTTTCGATTTGCACCCAATGAATAAACCTGATAACCCCCACTATCAGTTAGAATAGGATACTCCCAACCTATGAATTTATGCAAACCGCCAGCCCGTTCAATTATATCCGTACCAGGTCTCAAGTACAAATGGTATGTATTCCCCAAAATAATCTGTGCTTTTATATCGGTGATGAGCTCACGATGGTGGACTGCTTTAACCGTTCCTGCTGTTCCTACGGGCATGAACATGGGAGTTTCTATAGGCCCATGTGCAGTTGCTAAAACGCCAGCTCGTGCATCACTCTTATTGTCTGTATATAAAAGATCAAATTTCATAATGAACACAAAAATAGGCTTTTGATCTATAGAAAATTCTATAAAATTTGCTATTATATCAAATTAAAATTCCAAAAATAAATGGCTTTCAATTGTCTGATTTTTTAATGCTGGTAAGAATTTCAAATAAAATAAGAGAAATATCTAAACGGGTTGATACTATCAAGCCGTAGTTCAATCTAAATATACAAAAGCAGTTTTAGTTTAATATCCTTTTTAAAAAAGAAATCTTCCAAATGGACTTCATCTTGACAGGTCAATTATCTTTTTGACCTCCATTTCGCATTGATTATCCTTCAAACATAAGTGTTCTTATTAGCTTATCAATTTCTTCAACTTCTCTTTCAAGACTATAATTTTTACTCGCAACTTCTTTCGCATCACAGCTCATCTTATCAACTTCTATTTTATTATTGAGAAGCCAAGAAACATTTTGACAAAAATCTAAATGATTTTCATATTCATAAAGCAACCCATATTTACCATAACCCAATATTTCACTCGTTCCACCTGATTTTGTAGCTAAAATGGGCAACTTTGATAACATCGCCTCTACAGTGACCATTCCAAACGTTTCGCTGTGAGAAGCTAAGGCAAACACATCGATAGCATTATAAAAGACATTTACATCTTCTTGATGTTTTACGAAATGGACAATATTTTCGATTTCATTCTTTTTAACAAATTGAAGGATAAGTTCGTGATAATTTTTGGACTCCTGATCATTAACTGTCGCTGATCCAAAAATGAGTAATTCCATTTCAATCCCTCTGTTTTTTAATTCCATAAGCGCCTCTAACAAAAAAAGTTGACCTTTCTTTCGTGTAATTCTGCCAATTATCCCCAGTAAAGGTGCTTTGGGGAAAATATTTAATGCCTGTCTTGCCTCTAGTTTTGAGTACTCTCGATCCACATACTTACTTGTTTGAGTACACAAGGGAATTACTTTTATCCTATCGGCATAAAAATTTGTTTTTTCAAGTACCTCATTTTTTAAGTACTGAAGCGGGCTAATCCAATAATTAATAGTTTTAAAGCGAAAATCATGAATAAAATCACGCTTATTGATTCCAATTTGCATTTGTTGTTGGTAAATTACTTTCAACCCTTTGAAAAATAATTTTTTGGCCCAGGCGATGACGTCTAAATCTTTATTTTCAAACACCATTAGAGTTTGAATTTCCTTATTTCTTAAAGATTTACTAATTTGGAATGCTAATCCAATCTCAAAATACTTCCTTGTCTTGAGCAATATGATGACCTCGCTAAATGAATCTTTTCCCCTTATGTGTATCGGAGATCTTTCTTGGGTAATAAGGGTTATGTTGTAGTCGAGTTGGCTTAATGATTTTGCAATCTTCAAGACATTCATTTCTAGCCCCCCCCATCCCATTGAAGTAGTCATAAAAGCTATTTTACGAGAATTTTTATCTATATTGAGTGTCATACTTTTTAAAATAACTTCGGAATTTCTTTTATAATTACCCTACCAAATCCTCATAAACAATCCTTTTTTCGAACAGTCAAATATAAACCAATACAATATTGAATCCTATGAATTTTTCTTACTCTAATGTGAGGAAGATAAATAAGAGAAGATAACTAAGAAAGAGATAATATGAGAAAAATGAAATCAGTCAGATCATAGAAAGTAATATTTCTGGACCTTTATACGCTCAAGTTATGATATACCATGGTAACAAAATGTAGGTCTTTTCATTCTACTCGAACATTAAATTTCAACTTGCTAATTAAAATTATATAGTTTACATTACCTCAATTCGACTTTTTTTTATTTTTAAGCCAATCGTTTTAATACAAAAAAGGTTGCTTACTTGAATCTTACGATACCCTATATAAAGTCATTTTAAAATAAAAAATTGATTTGAATTCATCAATAATAAAACATTACTTTCCCGAAATAAGCAAAAGACAAGAAGACAAATTCATACAATTACAAGATTTATATGAGTTTTGGAACAAAAAAATAAATGTAATCTCCAGAAAAGATATAAAAGAACTCTACATAAGGCATGTTTTACACAGTTTAGCCATCGCTAAGTTCATTCAGTTCAAACCAAAAACAGGCATAGTTGACTTCGGAACAGGAGGTGGGTTTCCAGGTATTCCACTCGCATTAATGTTTCCATCTTCTGACTTTCATTTGGTCGATTCGATAGCCAAAAAAGTCAAAGTTGTAAAAGAAGTTAGTAGTGAATTGGAATTAGAAAATGTCACTAGCGAATCCAAGCGAGTTGAAAAAGTGGCAGGTGGATTTGATTTTGTTATCAGCCGAGCTGTGGCTCCAGCAAGAAAACTTTGGGAATGGGCAAATAATAAAACAGAAGCAAGTATATCTAAGAGAAAAACGAGGGGAATTATTGCTCTTAAAGGTGGTGATCTAAGCCTTGAGATGAAAACCCTTGATAAACCTTATGAGGAAATAAACATAAAAAATTATTTTGAAGAACCATTTTTTGAGAGTAAAAAAATAATTTATATTCCCTTATGAATACTGATGAATTTAGAAAATATGGACATCAAGTAATCGATTGGGTCGCCGATTACCTAGAAAATATCGAACAATATCCTGTGAAATCACAAATCAATCCAGGTGATATTGCCGCTACTCTTCCAAGACTTGCTCCCGAAAAAGGAGAGTCTTTTGACCGACTACTTGTAGATGTAGAGGAGAAAATATTACCCGGCATCACACATTGGCAACATCCAAATTTCCATGCATATTTCAATGCAAATGTGAGTTATGCTTCCATATTGGCAGAATTAATTACTGCTGCAATAGGTGCTCAATGTATGATTTGGGAGACTTCGCCAGCCGCTACAGAATTAGAGGAACGTGTGATGGAATGGCTGATAAACATGACAGGTCTGCCCAAAAGTTGGGATGGAGTCATTCAAGACACTGCAAGTACAGGCACTCTGGTATCTATACTCACAGCTAGAGAAAAAGTTACCCGATTCAACATCAATAATCGAGGATTTTCGAATCAAAAATTAAGGATTTATTGTTCCGCTCAAACCCATAGCTCAATAGATAAATCAGTTAAAATTGCAGGTATCGGTTTAGACAATTTAGTGAAGATTCCCGTAGATGCTCAAATGGCCCTACGTCCCCATTTATTGGAAGAAGCCATTCAATTTGACTTAGCTTCAGGTAAAATTCCTTGCTGTATTATTACCACACTAGGTACAACTGGCACGACAGCTATGGATCCACTGGAAGCCATTGCTGACATTGGAGCAAAATATAATATTTGGCATCATGTTGATGCTGCTTATGTCGGAGCTGCCTTTGTCCTTCCCGAATACAAACATTTTCTAAAAGGAATAGAGAAAGCGGATACTTATCTCTTTAATCCTCATAAGTGGATGTTCACTAATTTTGATTGTACAGCATATTTTGTAAAAGATAAAGATTCTTTAATACAAACTTTTGAAATACTTCCTGAATACCTAAAAACAAACACAAGAGGGAAAGTAAATGATTATAGAGATTGGGGAATACCCCTTGGGAGAAGGTTCAGGGCATTAAAATTATGGTTTGTAATCCGAGAATACGGTGCTTCAGGAATTCGTAGAAAAATCAAAGAACATATTGAACTTGCCGCATGGCTCGAACAACAAGTAATAAAACATCCTGATTTTGAAATGGTAGTCGACAGAGTCATGAGCCTAGTAGTATTTAGATGTATTAAATATCCTAATTTAAAACAGAATAATGCGATTAATACTCACATATTAAATGCTATAAATATGTCTGGTAAAGCCTATATTACTCATACTAAGGTAAATGAACAATATGTACTTCGTGTAGTTACCGGTCAAACACATATTCAAAAGCTCCATGTTGAAAAGTTATGGAAACTTATTCAGCAATTCGCTCAAGAATATAAAACTATAAGCCCGAAAAAATAATTTTAGTATAAGATTATATAAGTAAAATTCATGCACATTAAATAAAACGAAATCAAGCAAAAAAGTAAGTTAATTATCATTAGTGGAGGATAATGAAAGATAGAATAAAAAAATCAACCTTTTGTAAAATTTGTTTTAAAATCCTCACGATCTCGGCAGAGATAATTAATTAACCATCATAAATAATAAAATATAGGCTTAGATTTTATTATCGCTGAAGTAAAAGTTTACGATAATAGAACGAAATAAATTAGATATATCTTAATTAGATACATTCAATTGAAATCAATAATTTTTTAACATTTTTAATAAAATATTTAAGTTTAATTGTGATGAATAATGTAGTATTAGATATTAATGACTCGATAAAGAAAACAACATGAGATAAAAAGTAACCCAATTGTTAATTTATGTAACAAGTGTTACACTGATTAATTGAGTATTTATTATTCTTGTAAGGATTTATGGTTGGTAAGGGGTTCTTTAAGGTCTACGACCTAGAGAACCCTTTTTTTTCTATTTTTTATATAAGTTTGAATGATGGTTGCAATTTATAAGCACTAACTGCAATTTTATGATAATTAATATTCACCAATCATCTTGTTTCAAAATCCTCTTATAATTCAACTTAGGATAATTAGACTTGGTGACTTTTTTTTAAAAAGATAATTTTAACTCCTAAAGTAAAAATATAAAAATCGAATAATCCATGCCTTGAATCATTGATAGAAATGACTATTTATTGAGCAGATATTTCCCATTTTTCAGATTCAAATCCCACCTAATTAATAAAAAACATCCTTAAATAAATAAACTAAAAAAAAATAAGAAATATATCGTTTCTTAATAATACCCCTCAAGATAAAATCTATTAATGATTGAATAATCATGTCTCTCAACAACTGGATAAAACAACAATCACAGTATCCCATAAAGTCTCG
>CAJWQD010000017.1 GCA_913045135.1 uncultured Flammeovirgaceae bacterium
TATTGGGGATGGTCCTTGAGCTTATTCTTTCAGGGTGTATTTGGGAATGATATTATGAACTTCAATAAGTTTCTCACCGAGCGTCAAACACCAAATAATAACATATCGTTAGAATATTTTGCCAACCGGTGGAGTCCTACTAATCCAAGTAATATTTATCCAAAAGTGACGACAAATGTTCTCAATACACATGTTTCCTCTGCGCAAGTTGAATCAGGCACTTATTTGAGATTGAGAAGTATAAGTTTAGGATATGAGTTTCCAAGAAAAATTTTAGAATTAATAAAAATATCTTCTGGAAGGATTTATGTTACTGGTAAAAATCTGTGGACACTAACAAATTATTCTGGATATGATCCAGAGGTTAGTCACTTCGGCCAATCAGCCACCGATTTTGGTGCGGATTTGGGTGGTTATCCTAATTCTAAAATGATGCTATTGGGTTTAAATCTTATATTTTGATGAATCAGAATTATTTAAATAGCGCTCATAAAAAGAAATTTAAGTCGATGGGATTATTAATTGTGATGTCATTGCTTTTAACTTGCAATGATGCATTAGAAGAGGTTCCAAAGGCATTTTTAACACCTCAAAACTTCTACGAAACAGCTGAAGATGCATTGCTTGCTGTGAATGCATCTTATGACCACATGGCTAGTGGGACTAGTAATCGTGATTTTGGTGGAGTTTATTTCAACAACTATTGGGTGGTACAAGCAATCGCTTCAGATGAGGGTTATGCATCAGGTGCCAATAACCCTCAATATTCATTGCCTTTAACCAATTTTACTTGGGATGCAAATAATGGTTATTTGGAAGATATTTGGGAGGATCTATATAAAACCATCAACGTAACCAATATTGCACTTAAACAAATACCTTCAATAGAAATGGATCAAGATCTAAAAAATAGGTTTTTAGGAGAATGCCACTTCATAAGAGGATTAATGTATTTTGAACTGGTAAGGATGTTTGGGGATGTGCCCATGTCACTCCAACCCACTATCGATTTATCTACCATAGGAATCAGCAGAACATCTGCCGATAAAGTATATGAACAGATAATTATTGATTTGAAACTTGCACGCGATCAATTGCCTTGGGCTTATACGGATGTAGATAAGGGGAGGGCAACTAGAGGAGCGGCAGGAGGTTACTTGACTAAAGTATATTTGACCCTAGGACTATGGCAAAATGCCATTGACGAGGCAAATATCATTATTCAATCAGACGTGCATGATTTGATGCCCAATTTCGGCGATATTTTTAAAATTGAAAACAGTAATAATCAAGAGCTTTTATTCAGTATCAATTTTACTTTAAATAACGATGCTATTTGGGAAACAAGCCAGTTTAACGTTCGCACCTTGCCGGTAGAATTGAATAAAAATTCTTTATCTTGGGAAAGACCCACCCAATACCTCTATGATTTGTTTGAGCCTTCAGACTTGCGAAGAGATGTAACCTTCAGGGTGCAATGGACAGATAATAACTCAGGGGAAACGCTAACATTCGATCCACATGTATTTAAATATTGGGATGAAACTGCTGAACCCAATGCGAGTAGTTCAAGTAGTGATTTTTTTAATCTTCGTTATTCAGATCTTTTACTAATGAAGGCTGAGGCAATAAATGAACTCTCGGGTCCGACTAATGAAGCATTTGAATTGATTGATCAGGTACGCGAACGGGCTGGCCTTGAAGCGCTTGATATAAGCTTGAATAAGGAGGCCTTCAGAGAGGCTATTCTTTTGGAAAGAGCAAAGGAATTTGTGTTTGAAGGCCACCGGTGGTTTGATCTTGTACGAACGGGTAAATTGGAAGATAAAGTATTACTTGCAAAACCTGATGTGATTGTAGATATGGGTAGACATATATTATTTCCAATTCCACAACGCGAGATAAATGTTAATCCCAACTTAGTTCAAAACCCAGGCTACTAATGAAACTTATTTCCATATTTTGTTTCCTACTGATTACGCTTACCTCTACTTATGGGCAATTAGATTCTATGAAGGTTGATCAAGCTTTTCAATCTGTCTCTGAATTTAATTATTTGCACCTTGATGAATTAGTTTTGGGAAAATTTGCGGGAACTTGGGTGACTCAGGCTTCGGGAGCTCCCGGCAGCGATTATTCGATGAGGGTTCGGGGTACGGGTAGCATTTTCGGAGGAGCCGAACCCCTTTACGTAATTAATGGAATTCCACACTACAACGCATTTAATAATTCAGCTCATATTTATGGTTCTGGAGTAGATTTTCTATCCTTGATTGACCCAAACAACATAAAAAAAGTTAAGATTTTAAGTAATGTAATTGCTATAGCTCAGTATGGCTCAAGGGGAGCAAATGGTGTAATATTAGTTGAGACTAAGGATGGTGCTGATGAGAGCTTCAGTATTGGTTTGAAGGCTTTTACCGGTTATCAAAACACTTATAAAAGGCCCAAATTACTTGATGGAATTGGATTTGCTATGTACCAGAATGAGGTCTCAGAAGGAGACGCGGTCTATACAAATCCAATTAATTTCGGAAAGGGATCTGATTGGCAAAATCAATTATACCGAGAGGATGCTTTAATCGAGAATTATAGCATTAATCTTAATGTTTCGAATAATAATACTTCTTTTTCAATGTTAGCATCTTTTATTGATCAATCTGGGATTATTAATCCGTCCGGGCTCAAGCGCTATAACTTACAGGCAAGGTTGGCAAGTCGACCTAATGATCGATTATCTCTTAATACTAGTATGGTCTTGGCAAGGTCTGAAGTAAATTCTGTTTTGACAGATGATCCCAATGGTTATGGTGTGGTTACTGGCGCATATTTGTTTTCACCCCTTTTAAGTTCTTCGGATATTTTAAACTATGGCATTGATAATGATGGATTACCATTGGATGGTAAAGATGGTAGACCTCTTAATCTGTTATCTTCACATGAAATTTTGAATCCGATCGCCTTGAGCCAATATGCGACCTCGTTCTCAACTATTTCAAGATTATTTTGGGCCTCAAATATTTCATATGATATTACTAAACACATTAGTTTTCAAACTCAGCTGGGAGTTGACGGAATATTTAATGAAGATTTTTCTTATTTTGGGTCGGTTCTTCAGCCTGAATTATCTGTTGGAGGTATTGGAATTAATGCCAAGCAGCAATCTTTTAATTGGTTCAATCAAACTTATTTATCTTATCAGATTACACATGGACCAAATATCTTGAAGGCAAAAATAGGTACAGAGGTTCAGGGCGCTTTGGTTGAATTATTGAGTGGGCAATCTAGGGGATTTGATAATGAAACATTGGGATACTATGCCTTAGGTAGTGGTGCAGCTAAAACTATAGGTTCAAATTTAGATGAGCTAAAGTGGTTTGCTGTCATGGGGAGTTTGAATTATAATATTAAAAATACATATGATATCAATATAATTCTAAGGAATGATGCCAGTTCTAGGTTTGGAGGAGATTTTGTTTTTTTACCTGCCTTAGGATTTAATATGAATTTAAAGTCTGCTGGTATTATTTCAGGAGAGGGGAGACTGTCTGGAGCTAACTTGTATGGCGGAATAGGTCGTGTAGGAAATCAGCAAATATCCTCGTATTTGCGATTCAGTAGGTTAGATCAAAATGTGATTTATCAAGGGAATACAGAACTTAAATCTTTCACACCAACCCGTCTTGCTAGTGATAATTTGGAAATGGAGCTGTCTAATCAATTTGACTTAGGGGGGAATTTTACATTTAGAAATGGATTAATGGGTTCACTCGAATACTATAATAGAACTACTATTAATAGCTTCATTAAATTGCCGATATCTCATTATAATGGAGTATCTAGTTTGATTACAAATTCTGGAGCAATAAGAAATTCTGGGTTTGAAATGACAGCGGGAATACAAAATAAGGTAGGAAAAATTGATTGGAAGATCAATATTAATATAGCACATAACATAGGAAAAGTAATTTCTGGAGGTACATCGAAAATTTTATACGGATCTGATGTTTATGGAATGAAAGATTGGTTGATTTATGATGAGGGCGAAGATATTGGGGCAATATACGGATTTAAAATTAATGGCATTATCTCAAATGAAGATAACGAGATTGCCACAACCGATGGTGAGACTGCTAAATTAGGTACTATTTCTTATATCGACCAAAATGCGGATGGATTGATAGATGATTCCGACCGAGCAGTATTGGGTTCAGTTAATCCAAATTGGTTCTATGGTTTTTCAACTGACATAAGTGGCTATGGAATAGATTTATCATTTTTATTTCAAGGCGTAGGTGGAAATGAAATCGTTAATTTCAATAAGTTAATATTAAATAATTTGGATGGCAATGGAAATGTTTCTGAGGAGGCTTATAGAGGCATGTGGAGTCCTTCAAATCAAAAAGGTAATCTTCCCATTGTATTGTCAGAGGGCGGTAGTGTAATAGATGAAAGTTTGGTGGAAAATGGGTCATATCTAAGGTTGAAGTATTTTTCCATAGCTTATAATCTTCCTAAAAACATTTTAAAGAAATTTAAGGTAAATGCTATTAAGATTTTTATTTCCGGAAATAATATTTTTACACTTACTCGATACTCTGGTATGAACCCTGAAGTGAGTTTATTCAATTCTGAGGCTCAAAATATGGGTGCTGACTTTGGGGGGTATCCGAGCTCAAAATTATGGTCAATTGGATTTAAAATAGGTTTATAGATGCGGTCAGTTGTTTACCTAATTGTTGTTTTATTATTTAATATGGGTTGTGAAAGTTTTTTGCAAGAAGAAAATATGTCCTATATGTCTGAGGATGATTTTTATAAAACCCCTCAGGATGCCGAGGACGCGCTCAATGCTATTTATAACCTTTTGACTGATCAAGGTGCATACGGTACCTCTTATTGGAGGGTAAAAGGATTAGCTTCAGATGAGGGTATATACGTTGGTAATGATTCAGATATTTTGAGTCTTTCAAATTTATCTTATGGATCTAGTAATTCAGAAATTGAAAAGGTTTGGAATAGCTTTTACTTATTAGTGCATGCCTCCAATATTGTAATTGAGAAAGTACCAAATATTGAGATGGATTCGGCAAGAAAAGTTGTGATTCTTTCGGAGGCTAAATTTTTTCGTGGATTAGCTTATATGGAATTACAGTGTCTTTTCAATGAGGTACCTTTAATGCTTGAAACTACTTTTTCTGCCTCTGAGATTGAATTATTGCCTCAGTCAAGTAAGGAAAAGCTTCAACAACAGATTGTTGCGGACTTCAAAAGTGCAGTCACTTCTCTGCCGCTAACAAGTGATTGGGGCCGACCGAATCATTACTCAGCAGCGGCACTGTTAGCACGATTTTATTTTTTGAATCAAGATTATATTGAAGCTAAAACTTGGGCAATGATGGTAATTAATTCGACAAAATATTCATTAGTTCCAGATGTGAATTCTCTATTTCAAAATTTGAATAATGAAAATAATGAAACAATTTTTGCGGTCACAAGAAGTGCTAATAATCTGGGTAATATTAATGAAGATTTATTGCCGTCGTCCTTAGGAGGCTCAGGCGATTACAGGGTTCCAGTTGCTTTACTTGAAAATTTTAATCCATTAGATCGTCGATTAGAAGTTTTTTTAAAAGAAGAAGAAGATGAATATTATGTGGTCAAATTTTGGGATGAATTCAATGAATCTGCGGGGGGATTGACTTCCGTAGACTTTCCAATTATTCGTTTCGCTGATATTTTGTTGATGTATGCTGAGTGTGAAAATGAGATTAATGGGGGCCCAACTACTGATGCTTACACGGCTATAAATTTGGTACGTGGCAGAGCTCGAAAAGCTCTTATTAATGATATATTAGAGGTTCGAGACATCTTACCTGACTTGACAGAATTAGATTTTGCCCAGTTTCAAGAAGCCGTTCGTCAAGAGCGTAAATTGGAATTTTTGTGGGAGGGACTTAGATGGACTGATTTGGTAAAAAATGGGGAGCTTATTAATGCTATTTCTGAAGTAAAGCCAACAGCAGAGCCTACAATTCGAAATTATTATTTCCCAATACCTTTGATAGAGATGGAATTACATCCAAATTGGTCACAAAATACAGGCTATTAATTTACTCCGTGACGCATAAATACAAATCAAATTATGACAAATTTCCCCTCGTTGAAATAAGTGAAAAAGAGGCTATTATTTCCGGATGGGAAGAAATTATTTCAAAAATAAAAGAGGAACAACCTAAAACGATAGTCATTGAATGTTATCACGGAGTATCCGTGAAACTCCTTATCTCTAAATTAAAATTACATTTTGTTGATGCTACGTTTTTAAGTATGACTAGAGGATTTAGAAGCGAGGCCTCAATGGAACAATATTTACTACCATTTTTGACTGATGATAGGATTTTTGGACGAATGAGCGATTTAACGTTGGATGCCTATTTTAAAGATTGTGAACTTGATAAAATGAAAAGGGAGTGGTGTAAGATTAGAGGTTTAAAAATAGCTGTAGGAGTAGGAGCCTCGCTTTTATGTAAGGAATCAGATTTATTTATTTACGCAGATATGCCCCGATGGGAGATTCAAAAAAAATTTAGAAAGAAAATTTTAGGTAATATTGGAGCTAGCAATGCAGGAGAAGATTTTTTTCTTTTGTATAAAAGAGCGTATTTCTGTGATTGGAGAGCTTGTGATAGGATGAAGCAAACCACTTTTACTAAGTGGGATTTTATTCTAGATACTACTCATCACGAAAATCCAAAATTTTTGACTGTTGATAATTTGATAATGGGATTACAGAAATGTGCCCAACAGCCGTTTCGTTTAGTTCCATTTTTTGATCCCGGTCCTTGGGGAGGGCAGTGGATGAAAGAGGTCTGTGATTTGGATCGTGCGCAAAGTAATTATGCTTGGTGTTTTGATTGTGTTCCTGAGGAAAATAGTCTGGCATTTAAATATGGAACTAAGCATATTGAAATACCAGCTATTAATTTGGTTTTTTTTCAATCAGAAAAACTGTTGGGAGCCCAAATTATAAGAGAATTTGGTAAAGAATTTCCCATAAGGTTTGATTTTTTGGATACGATGGATGGTGGTAATTTGAGTCTACAGGTACACCCATTAACAGCATATATAAAAAAGCATTTTGGTATGGATTATACCCAAGATGAAAGTTATTATTTTCTAGATACTGGTGAAGGTGCCCATGTTTACTTGGGCTTGCTTAATGAGATAGATCCTGCCGCAATGATGACAGATTTGGAAAAGGCACAAAGAGGAGAAATAGTATTTCCTGCAGATAAATATGTTAATAAGTTCAAAGTTAAAAAGCATGATCATATTCTAATTCCAGCTGGAACAATTCATTGTTCGGGTAAAAATTCAATGGTTTTGGAGATTAGCGCTACCCCTTATATTTTCACATTTAAGTTGTGGGATTGGGGTAGACTTGGACTTGATGGTTTGCCGCGGCCTATTCACTTGGATCATGGTAAAAATGCTATTCAATGGGAACGTAATACGTCCTTTGCAGAGAATGAATTGATAAATAATATTAAAACAATAAATGAGTCCGATGGCATCAAAGAAGAGCGCACGGGCTTACATGCATCAGAATTTATCGAAACTCGTAGACATTGGTTTTCAACGAGAGTATCACATCACACCGAGGGAAATTTGAATGTATTAAATTTAATTGAAGGGAGCTGTGCATTAATAGAAAGTCCAACAAAATCATTTGAACCCTTTGAAGTTCATTTTGCAGAAACTTTTATTATACCAGCCGCAGTGGGGTCCTATACGATTTCCCCTAGCGGGGATGCAGAAGGCACACAATGTGCAACAATTAAGGCATATATTAGATAAATATGTAAATGATGAATGAGTTAGTTAAAGTGAAATATACTTATCTTGTATGTACAGTAGCTGCCTTTGGGGGCTTATTATTTGGTTATGACACGGCTGTTATAGCTGGAGCTATCGGATATTTGAAATTAAAATTTGATCTAAGTCCTATGCTTACCGGCTGGGCCGCATCGAGTGCCATTTGGGGATGCATATTTGGTACTTTATTTGCTGGCCGCCTAAGTGATAAATATGGTCGTAAAAAAGTTTTACTATTGTCAGGACTACTGTTCACCATATCGGCTTTGGGTTCGGCAATTCCGGATAATTTGACACAATTTGTCATAGCAAGATTTATAGGAGGGTTAGGTGTGGGCTCAGCCTCAATGTTGTCTCCGTTATATATCTCTGAAATTGCACCCGCTAAAATTAGAGGGATGTTGGTTACTCTATACCAATTAGCAATTGTATTTGGTATCAATATTATATATATCGTTAACTATTTGATTGTGAACACCCATGATCAGGAATGGAATGTACAAATTGGATGGCGATATATGTTGGGTTCTGAAGGAATTCCTGCAATTTTATTTTTTCTACTTCTTTTTTTCGTTCCAGAAAGCCCACGCTGGTTGGTAAAGGAAAATAGATCTGAGGATGCTCGTAAAATATTAAATAAAATCAATGCACTCGATGAGGCCCGTCGAATTTTGAAAGAGATTAAAGAGTCTGTTAATGAGGAGAAAGGTAATTTTATGGATTTGTTTAAGTCTGGCATTCGGATGGCTATTCTTATCGGATCCGTATTGGCATTGTTCTCACAAATTACAGGAATAAATGCCATAATATATTATGCCCCTGAAATTTTCAAGCAAGTAGGGTTCGGATCTGAATCTGCACTTTTTCAAACTATGATCATTGGTTTCGTCAATATGCTTTTTACTGTTGTGGCAATACGATTAATAGATTATTGGGGTCGTCGGACTTTATTGATTTGGGGTGTATCTGGCATGATTTTTTGTCTTTTTGCAATGGGGCTGTTTTTTTATTTTGAAATTTCAAGTGGACCATTATTGCTATTATTTATTTTAGGTTTTATCGGTAGTTTTGCCAGTTCTTTGGGTCCTATTCCATGGGTTATGATTTCTGAAATTTTTCCTACAAAAATAAGAGGAACAGCAATGTCGTTTAGCATTGTAATTTTATGGTTGGGGGTTGTATTAGTTACTCAATTTTTTCCTGTTTTACTTGTCTTATTTGGAGGAGCTTATACCTTCTGGATTTTTATGATTAATGCTTTAATTTTACTGATATTCACTTTAATTATCATTCCAGAGACAAAGCAAAAAACTTTGGAAGAAATTCAAGAAATATGGAAATCATGATGAAATTGTTGAAGTTAAAATTAATAATCTTCTTTTTTTTCTTTTTTTCAGAAAAAGCGTTTTCAGGACCTAAAAATATCGCATTCTTGGCAACGGTTACATCTTCAAGTAATCTCAATGATCATCATGATGCAAAAAATGCGATTGACGGAATCATAAGAATCGCGGAAAAAGGCGAATGGGCTTGTGAAGGCAGTGGTACTTTTTGGGGATATATCAGGTATCCTTGGATTCAGCTTGATTGGGATACCTCTCAAAACATTAATAAAATCATTTTATATGATCGGGCATCTTTAGAAACACATACTGCTGGAGGGCGTTTAAAGTTCAGTGACGGATCAGTTATATCAGTCAATGCCATAGCCAATAATGGTGATGCAAAGGTAATAACTTTTGAGAGCAAGCAGGTTGATTGGGTGCGTTTTGAGGTCACCGATGGTGTAGGTCTAGAATTAGGATTATCAGAAATTGAAGTGTTCCCATCATCTAAAAGTTATCAAGACCAGATTTCGTGGGTGAATCCATTTACAGAGACAACTCGAGGAAGATATTTTTATTTTACTCCTGGTGCTTTACCCTTTGGGATGGTAGCGACTTCACCCATTACACGTAACAAAAATCAATATGGTGGGGGCTATAATTATAATTCAACGGAGATATTGGGCTTTAGTCCAATACATGGGTGGATGATGTCTGGTATTCAAATGATGCCAACTACGGGCATCATAGATCCTACTCTCGGAGAGACCCATTGGAGATCAAGATTTAGTCATGATGATGAATTGGCACATCCTGGTTACCAAAGAGTATATTTAAAAGACTATAATACATGGGTAGAATATACGGGCACAACTAGGGCTAGTATTTTTAGAATGACTTATACTCAATCTGATCGAGCTTCCATTTTGATTAACACGGGAGGATATTTGGGAAGCACAACAATGTCGGGAGCTAAATTAAAAGTAGTAAATGAACACAAAATGGAGGGTTCTTTTTATTCTGGAGGAAGACTTTGGGGTGGTCCAGAAAAAATAAAAGTCTTTTTTGTCATGGAATTCAGTAAACCTTTTGAATCCGTAAGTGGTTGGAACGAGTATGGGATTGAAAGTAATATTTCTGAAATCTATGGGTCAGATCGCATGACTAGACGTGACTCAATGGATTATGGAGTAGTGGTACAAAGTTATTGGGATGCTCCAACTGCCGGATTTATGGCTAATTACCAGGTAGGAGCGGGTGATCAAATTTTGGTTAAAATAGCTATTTCTTATACGAGTATCGAAAATGCCTGGGAGAATCTAAATGTGGAATTGGATCATTGGGATTTTGATTTGGTGCAAGAAAATGCCGAGTATAAATGGAATGAAATGTTACAACGTATAGAGGTAATCGGCGGTAGTGATCAGCAACAGATCAAATTCTACACGGATTTATGGCATGTTTTATTGGGTCGTAAGATTATAAATGATGTGAAAGGAACCTATCCAGATTACACGCAGGGAGAGAGGAATTGGAAGTTCACAAAATCTGATTTGAAGGTAAGAAAACTTCCTATTAATAAATTAGGAAAACCGTTATTTAACATGTATAATTCAGATGCCCTTTGGTTGACTCACTGGAATCTAAATGTCCTTTGGGGTCTTGCTTGGCCCGAAATTCTAGATGATTTTTCTGCGTCTTTAGTTCAATATGCTAAAAATGGGGGATTACTTCCGAGAGGTCCTAATGTTGGTGGATATTCTTATATTATGACGGGTAATCCTGCTACCAGCCTTCTGGTGAGTGCTTATCAAAAAGGTATTATGAATAAAACATCGCCAAAGGTTGCCTTTGACATTATGAATAAAAATCACAAACCAGGTGGAATGATGGGGGATACTCCGGAGGAATTGCAATTTTATATCGATAATGGATATTGTCCTGGTAATGCTGGAAAAACATTGGAGTGGTCGTTTCAAGATTGGTCTTTAGCGCAAATGGCAAAAAAGATGGGAAAGTTAAAAGAGTACAATTATTATAATAATCGAGCAAACAATTGGACCAATCTTTATAGGTCAGAAAAAGGATTAATCTTTCCAAAAGACAAGAATGGAAAATGGTTACATGACGATCCTTTAAGTATGAAGGGTTGGGTGGAATCTAATTCATGGCAAGGATCGTGGCAAGTTTCTCATGATATTCCAACACTGTCTCAACTTATGAGTGGTAATGATAGTTTAGCATTTAAGCTTAATTACGCATTTGAAAAATCGGTAGTTGACGATTTTGTTTACGGATATGGAAACGGATATGTTAGTTATGCCAATCAACCGGGTTGTTCAAGCGCGCACGTGTTTAATTATGTAGGGAAACCATGGATGACACAATTCTGGGTTCGTGAAGTTAATAAACGTGCTTATGGTGATGTTACGCCTGAAAGTGGGTATGGAGGGCATGACGAAGATGAGGGACAGATGGGTGGTATAAGTGCTTTAATGTCAATGGGACTTTTTAGCTTGAGGGGAAATAATTCTGCAGCACCAATTTATGAAATTACCAGTCCTGTATTCGATGAGGTAATTATTCATTTGAATAAGGACTATTATTCTGGCGATACTTTTAAAATCATCTCGGAAAATAATGGGACTGAGAATAGATATATTCAATCTATTTATCTCAATGATATTCCTTTGAATAAAATATGGTTTTATCATAGTGATTTTGAAAAAGGAGGCGAGCTACGCCTAACACTTGGAAGTATGCCTAATTTTAATTTGGGGATACTTCCAAGCGATGCACCCTTTACAAATAATTTTGAGTAAGTATCCCAAAGATATGCGTCATTTGGTAATTTAACTCAATCTCAAGTATTTTGTATTTAAAGGCCTAAAAATGAGATCAAATTCAATGATAAGTTGTGTAAAGTTTATTTTGGTATGTTTTATTTTTTCTACTTTTTCGTTGACTTATGGGCAGTGGGGGCCGAGCTATACACCTGTAAGGGTCATTGTTTCCGCAGATCATAACGATTGGAATTATAAACTGGGCGAATCTGTTTTGTTTAGCGTTTCGGTTTACAAAAATGGGAATCCAATTGAGGGTAAGGTAAATTATCAAATCATGCCAGAAAAGATGGAACCTGTTGATAGTGGCAGTATTCAACTTAAAAAAGGCAGTGCAACCCTTGCTCCACAAAGGATGAATGTACCAGGTTATCTTAGGTGTAAGGTTACCCTTACGAATGAGGGGAAAATTTACGAGGGAATGGCTACAGTCGCTTTTTCGGGTCATCAAATAATTCCAACTACTACGATGCCTGAGGATTTTGAAGATTTTTGGAAACAAACCCTTATGCAAAATAAGGACATACCACTTAATTCCAAATTGACTAAAATTGAAGAATTGAGCGATGAAAAACTAGATGTTTACCAGGTAAAGTTTCAAAATCATAAGTTGGGCAGCTATATTTATGGTGTTTTGTCTATTCCTAAGAATGGAACAAAATTCCCTGCATTAATTAAGGTTCCGGGAGCAGGTGTTTGGTCACATTTTATGTTCCAAGACACTGATGCTTTGAAAGGTATGATTGTATTGGACATTAGAATTCATGGAATTCCTGTGGTAATGGATGATCACAATGAAATATATGGGGAATTGTGGAATGCTGCTTTAAATGATTATTGGACTTTTAATTTGGATAATAAAGAGCTTTATTATTATCGAAGGGTCTACTCTGGGTGTGTAAAGGCTGTTGATTTTATTCATAGCTTGCCGCAATTTAATCAGGAAGATTTAGGTGTGAGTGGCGGCAGTCAAGGAGGTGCGCTGGCTATCGTGATGGCGGCATTGGATCAAAGAGTTGATTATTTGGTTTCTTATTACCCTGCACTTTGCGATTTAACAGGGTATCTTAACGGCCGTGCAGGGGGATGGCCTCACTTATTTGATAAAAAGAATGGTGAATTTCACGCTAAAAATGACAAAATTGAGACATCTAAGTATTATGATGTTGTAAATTTTGCTAGAATATTAAAAGTACCGGGTTATTATTGTTGGGGTTATAATGATGAAAGTTGTCCTCCAACTTCCATTCAAAGTATGTATAATGTCATCAGCGCACCCAAAGAATTGAGTATTATGAAGGATGCAGGGCATTACGCTTACCCTGAGCAAAAAATGGTGACAGACGAATGGATATATCAAAAGTTGAGTGGCATAAAATAATACTTTTTCTGAGTGGTTTTTGGCTATATGACTGCTCACAAAAGCAGCAACCCATTCATGCACTTCCTAGTGATTATACTGGCGTGGCATTTAATAATAAAATCGATATTGACTCAAATTTTTCAATTATTGATTACATGTATTTTTTTAATGGAGCAGGCACGGGTTTGGGTGACTTTAATAATGATGGGCTAGAAGATTTGTTCTTTGCCGGTAATAAGGTTTCAAATACGCTTTATCAAAATATGGGAGATCTGAGGTTTCAAAATGTTACTGAAAAGGCAGGCTTAAGTTCTAATGTTTGGTGCACAGGTGTATTAGTTGAAGATTTTAATCAGGATGGGTGGTTAGATTTATATGTATCAGTAGCGGGCGAAAAACGATCTTTTAAGCGAAAGAATCTTCTTTATATAAATGATAAGGATATGACTTTCACCGAATCAGCTACTGATTATGGTTTAGACTTCATTGATTATTCTACTCATGCAGCTGTTTTGGATTATGATTTGGATGGTGATTTAGACATGTATTTATTAAACCATTCTAATCAATTTAAAAATGTTAATGATCCCATAATAAGGAAGTTTGATGGGAGTGCAGTTAACATGGATCGATTGTTAAGGTGTGATTGGTTCGATTCTTTAGACCACCCAATATATGTTGATGTTTCAAAACAAGCTAATATCACCGTCGAGGGCTTTGGATTAGGCATTGGTGTTGCGGATTTTAATATCGATGGCTGGCCAGATTTATATATTTCGAATGATTTTATTTCGAATGATATTCTTTACATCAATCAGGGCGATGGTACTTTTGTAAATGAAATTAATAGGATCTTAAGTCATCAATCTTTTAACGGTATGGGTAATGATTTGGCAGATTTTAATAATGATGAATTACCCGATATTTTGGTGGTAGATATGCTGCCTAGAACAAGGCAATCTAGAGTGATGATGGCAAATAATCTTAACACTAATTTACAGTCGGCGGCAGCTTCCATGGGTTATGAGCCTCAATATCCTAGAAACACTTTACAGCTCAACGAGGGAGTGGCTCTTGGTATCAATAAGTTCAGTGAAATTGGGCAATATGCTAATATTAGTAGCTCAGATTGGAGTTGGGCGCCTTTGTTTGCCGATTTGAATTTGGATGGCTCCAAAGATATCTTTGTCAGTAATGGTTATCTTAAGGATATTACTAATCAAGATTTTATAGCTTACAGAAAGAATCGATCCACCTTTAGTTCAATTAAAAAAATAGATAGTCTTTATTTGGCATTAATTCAAGATTTGGACAGAGTTAATGCGAATAATTTAATTTTCTGGAATAAGAACGATTCAACTTTTCAGGAATCTGGGATAAAGACTTTTGTAGGAGTTTCTTCTGGCGCTACCTATGGTGATATTGATTTGGATGGCGATATTGATTTGGTAACTAACAACTCCAATGCTGAAGCAAGTATTTTGGAAAATAGCATACTTGGAAATTCAATTGGTCTAAAATTGAAAGGCTCCAAATTCAATCGTAGAGGGATAGGAAGCGTAATCACTGCATTCGTAAATACACAAGTTCAGAAGTTTGAATATTACCTCAGCAGGGGCTATATGTCAACAGTAGGAGAAGTTATGGTTATTGGATTGGGGGAATATGAGTTTGTCGATTCTTTACGGGTGGATTGGTATGATGGAAATAGTTCATGGCTCTATGACCTTAAAAACGGAAATACTTACAATATGATGCATGATTTAAGTATTCCTAGAAAAAGATTCCAAGAGGAAGATACTTTTTTATTTGTAGAAGCTCAAGAGATTAATTTAATTCATGAGGAATTAGAGTATGATGATTTTGATCGATATCCCTTACTCCCATGGAAATATTCAAATACTGGACCTAATTTGACTATTTCCAGTGAAGGAAGTAAAGATTCAATTTTATTTTATTTAACGGGTTCGCAAGGGTTTAATGGGATTTTTTTTGATTTTTTAGGAAGGAATGAAGAAAGGGTCACTGGAAGAGCTTTTGTTGAAGAAACGGATGCTATATTTTTTGATTGCGATAATGACGGCGATGAGGATCTTTATATCCTATCTGGTGGAACTGAGAATATTTTTAAAAAAGGTGCTTATCAAGATGAGTTACTAATCAATAATAATGGAACTTTTACAATTTCACAAGATCGTATTGAATCTACCAAAATTCCAGGGTCCAAAATTTTGACTATTGACTTTGATCGAGACGGAGACCTTGATTTATTTAGAACAGGTCAGATTGATTTGCAAGCTTATGGGAGACCCGTTGATAGTTGGCTTTACAGTAATGAGGAGGGTTCATTTAGTTCAGTGTTAGGTCCTGATTTTGATGACTTGAAAGATTTGGGGATGGTGACTGATGCGAAAGTAGTGGATATTAATAATGATCAATGGCCTGATATTGCAGTGGTAGGTGAATGGATGGAAGTTACTATTTTGTTTAATAGTCTGGGAAAGGGATTTAAGAAAAGAAGTTTGATTGGATCTTCCGGTAATTGGAGAAGTTTGGTGACAGGTGATTTTGATAATGATGGAGACCTTGATTTAGTGGCAGGGAACATGGGATTGAATTCAGGGTTGAATGCTTCGCAAGAGTTTCCTATACGTCTTTTTGGCTATTGTCCTAGACTTGACTCTAATTGTGTCGGTATCATGACTACTTTTTACCCATTGATAGATGGAAAGTATGCGAGTTTTCCTATATACAGTAGGTCAACTATGCTAAGGGCATTGAATAATTTCCAGACTCTTTTTCCTTCTTATCAAGCGTATGCACAATTCACAACAAATGATTTCATACGACAACAAGGGGATAAAATTCTGTATCAAAATCAAATTCAAACCTTAAATTCGTCTTATTTTGAAAATCAAGGTTCAGGCAATTTTACATTTAAGCCACTTCCCAAAGTATTCCAATGGTCAAGTGTTGAGGCGCTTCTTGTTTCTGATCTTAATGATGACGGTTATTTAGACTTGATGGCGGCAGGTAATAACTCAGGAATTAATGTGACCATAGGTAATCTCGATGCATCGAAAGGAATATTAGCTTTGGGAACTGGAGAGGGTGATTTCAAAGTTTTGCCTACTCATTTACTCGGGGATTTTCTCTCGGGAGAAGTTAGGAATATAAAAAAAGTTATGGTTGGGGAGGTACCCTATTTATCAACAGCCTCAAATAATGGAAATTTGAATTTTTTTAAAATTAATCCTTTCTTTAAATGGTAAAACAATTATTAATTTTTTCATTTTTTTTGGTAAGTGTATCAATCCCTGGTATTTGTAAGGTCAAAATGCCTAAAATTTTTAATAATCATATGGTTTTGCAAAGAAATCGGCCTATCACATTTTGGGGTTGGGGTTCTCCTTCGGAGTTGATATCAATTCAATTTGGTCCTGAGATTAATCAAGTCAAGGTAGATGAAAATGGAGAATGGATGCTTGATTTACCACCGATGTCTTCTGGTGGACCTTTTATTTTAAATGTAAAAGGATCAGAGAATCAATTAATTTTTGAAAATATTTTGATTGGGGATTTATGGATCTGTGCTGGCCAATCAAATATGGAATGGACCAATTATCAGTTTGATTATCATGAGACCGACACAAATTTTTTGAATGCTGATATACGGTTATTTAAAGCATTCATCGATACTGATTATTTACCCAAGGATGATTTAAAAGGAGGTATTTGGCAATTGCTAGATGAGGAAAGTATGCGTAATTTTTCTGCTTTAAGTTATTATTTTGGGAAAAAATTAATTCGAGAGATAGGTGTGCCGATTGGCTTAATTAATATCAGTTTGGGATCAAGTTCAATTGAGGCGTGGATGTCTAATGATGCTTTGTTAAAGTTTCCTCAATTTAAAGAGGAAGTGAGTTTAATAGTTGCCCACAACAAATCATCTGATGAGCTCAGGATTGATTTTGAAAAGATCAAAGAAGTTTGGGCGAAAAAATATTATTTGAATGGAATAGGATTTGATTTGAAGTGGTTTGAAAAATATTTAGATGATAGTGATTGGATGAAAATGAAAGTTTCCGGATTTTGGGAAGAATTAGATACCAATTTAGTAGATCATGACGGTGCTGTCTGGTTTCGAAAGACTTTCGATCTTCCCGAAGGTTATGATCTTCCAAAATTTAAGGTCCAATTGAATCAGATAGATGATTATGACATGGTTTGGGTTAATGGTAAAAAAATAGGAGAAACGTACGGCCGCCATAATTTTCGAAATTATAGTGTGGATACTAATGCATTAGATCCTAAGGATAATGTAATCGCCGTTAGAGTATTTGATATAGGGGGAAATGGAGGTTTCACAACTCATGCTTTTTGGGGGAATCCAATAATTTGGGGTGACTGGAAGTATCATAAGGGTACTGCTATTAATGGCGATAACTTTAAAGCTCCAAGGATCGTAAATATTAGCCCTTTTTCTTCACCAGGGGTTTTATTTAACGGTAATATTGCCCCAATTACCAAACTTATGGTTAAAGGGATATTTTGGTACCAAGGAGAAAGCAATGTGAATCGGGCTCATGAATATCAATCTCTTTTCCCTCAAATGATTGTTGATTGGAGAGCACATTTTGGAAATTTTGAATTACCCTTTCTTTATGTACAATTGCCCAATCATTTGAAAGAGGTTTCCGAACCAATGGATCAATCATGGTCTGAGATGCGCATGGCTCAGGATAAGGCCCTAACATTATTACATGTCGGGAGAGTTGTAACAATTGATATCGGAGATGCTCATGATATTCACCCCAAAAATAAAGTAGAGGTTGGTAGAAGATCTGCAATAACAGCATTGAACTTAGCTTATGGTAAAAGTTATAATTTATCTCCTAACTATAAAAGCCATCGTATTGAGGGTAATCACGTATATGTGAAAATCGATCAACCGTTGAAAGATCTCGTAGTTAGAGATAAATATGGTTATATCCGGGGATTTGCAATGTCCGGTGAAGATCAAAAATTTTACTGGGCTAAGGCTACGATTTTAAATGATGAGATAGAGGTGTCTTGTGATAAAGTAGAGAGGCCCATAGCTGTCAGGTATGCATGGTCTTCAAATCCCGGACCTTTAGATCTTCATAACAACGAAGGGTGGCCCTTAGCTCCTTTCCGAACAGATGAGTGGCAAGGAATAACTGAAGGCAATAATTATAATTCCAAAGAAGCACGATTTTGAAAAAAATTTATTTTTATATTATTTTTTTTCTATTGACTGCCTGCTCAGAAGATTCACCAAAATTTCCTGTTTCACGAGATAAAAGTTTAATTGATACAGGTATTTATGATCCGGACTCGGTTAATAATACTAATGAGGAAGAGTTCACAAATGATATTGATAATGCAGCTCTTCCACAGGTCGGAACTATGTCTTCACTAATTAGAGATGAATTAATTTTAGAATATATATCCTGTACAGATGTTGAGGTATCTAGTTTGTGTTGGGGTGGTGTAAAAACCTCCAAATATTGTAAATGGGATCAAATGTTTACACGCTATGAGAATGGTTGGACAGGTGCTGATGCCACTTATTCCGTGCCTTTACCTGATGGGCGTGTGCTTTGGATGTTTGGAGATACATTTATTGGGACAGTTAATGAAGACCGGACGAGGAATCAAACAAAAATGATTAATAATACTTTTGTTTTAACGGATGAAAATGAGTTTGTTACTCTTTTCGGAGGTACCAGAACTAATCCGAGGGCTTTAGTGGTGCCGAATGAAACTGATGATTGGTATTGGCCTTTTGATGCTACAATTTATAATGGTGAATTGCATATGCTGCTGGCTCATATGCAACGTGTGGGGGAGGGCATGTGGGGATTTGCCTACAAGCAAGTGGACTTGGCTATTTTTTCTTTACCTGATTTAACACTTAAATCGCTAACTATGAAAATACCTTCACCTGAAATCTCTTATGGGTCCACTTTGATGGAAGACACAGACTACACTTATATTTACGGAATTACTACGGTGGGATATAACAAATATGCACATGTTGCCCGCGCTTATGGTGGCGATTTAAGAGCAGTTTGGGAATTTTACAATGGATCAGAATGGGTTTTAGAACCTTCGAACTATCGAATACATGACGGGGTTTCTGATCAGTTCAGTGTTTTTAAAAAAAATGGTAAATATTACTTACTTACTCATCAGATTATATTTGGAAGCGAAATACAGTTGTTTGAATCTGATTTTCCAATAGGACCTTGGCATAGTAAAAAAACGGTTTATTGTACACCTGAGACAGGTGGTGATGTATTTACTTATAATTCATTTGTACACCCAGAGCTATCAATAAATGATGAATTAATTATTTCATATAACATTAACACTTTTGATTTTTGGTCACTTTTTAATAATGCAGACTTATATCGTCCAAAGTTTATTAAAGTTGAAAATTGGCAATAAGTGGACTTTTCTTATGAGGAATTTTTTATTCAAAAGATGAAGGTTAGGACTAATACAATTGGCAAAAATAGGATAGGGCTTTTATTTATCATAAGCTTGATAAGCACTTGTTTCCCAAGGTCAAAAGAAGTAGTCAAATCGGATCTTATAATATCTTACACAGTAAAATCTGCACCTGAGTGGACTCAATTGTTTTACAGAAATGACGGTTGGTTTGGTGGAGATGGAATTTTTTCTATTCCCCTCACAGGAGTTGATCGGGAGGGTAATTTGGGTAATGATTCTACATTAATATTTTTCAGTGATACATATTTTGGTCGAGTAATGGAAAATAAACCTGATGAGAATTCTATAATGGTTAATAATTCAGTTGCTTATTTGAAAGGAAATCATCCAATAGTAGATAGTTTAGAATTTTACATTCATCGAGATACCAAAGGGGATCCAAGTAGTCTTTTTATTCCAAATAATGAAAATGCTTCGGACAATGATTTTTTTTGGTTAGGAGATGGCTTTGTTAATAAAGAATTGTCAAATACTTTATATGCTTTCGCTTATCATGTAGAACGGACTGGAGAAAATGTATTTGATTTTGTTGAGCCTAATGTCTCACTCATTGCAATAAATAACAGATCAAGTCCTCCATATGTTGATCAAAGGCAATTGACAACTCCATTTCATGTCAAAATTAACGATCTTGGTGAAGGGAATTTGGGTGCCGGTATTTTGGTAAATACAAATTGGGCCGGGGCACCAAATCCAGATGGCTATATCTATGTATATGGTTGTATAGGCCCAAGAAAAAGTTTGGTTGTTGCCAGAGTTGTGCCTAAAGACTTTGAAGATTTCAAGGAATGGCGTTATTGGAATGGAAATAAATGGGATTTGAGGCCTGAGAATTTGAATGAAATTGTGAATGGAGCTTCCAATGAACTCAGTGTTACACCATTGTCAGACGGTAGATTTGTCCTTATTTTTCAGGTATTAGGTTTGTCAGATAAAGTTGGTATGCGAATAGGGACATCTCCAGTGGGGCCTTTTTCTGAAATCCACGAAATCTATCAAACACCTGAAATGGAAAGTGGACTCTGGTGTTATAATGCTAAAGCACATTTTAATTTGTCAAAACCCGATGAGCTTTTAATCAGTTACAATACTATCACACCAAATTTTTGGATTGACATTAAAGAAGATGCTCATATTTATAGACCTCGCTTCATTAAATTAAAATTTGACCTTTAAAATAATGAAATATTTTGTTCACTCATTTATTATCGTATTTTTATTTGGTCTATTTAAATTCATTGAGGCTAAAATACCATCAAGCCAGACTCCTAATATTATTTTTATTTTAGCGGATGACCTGGGCTATGGAGATGTTGAAATTCTCAACGAACAATCAAAAATACCGACTCCTCATCTCAATAAGTTAGCCCAACAAGGAATGGTGTTCACTCACGCCCATGCACCTTCTGCAGTGTGTACACCTACTAGGTATAGTATATTAACTGGCAGTTACAGTTGGAGATCATCTAAAAAATCTGGTGTAGCATGGTTGTGGGACCCACCTATTATAGATAAGTTCGAGGATTATACTTTAGGAGATATGCTTCAAAGTAAGGGTTATCATACCGCATGTATTGGTAAATGGCATTTAGGATGGCAATGGCCAACCATAAAAGGGGATGCACCCCAATTGGATGGAAGGAATATTGATTACGAGAAAGCTATCACTGGAGGGCCTACTGAGCTTGGATTTAATTATTATTTTGGGGATGATGTGCCAAGTTTTCCACCTCATGCTTTTATCGAAAATGATAAGGTAACAGCATTACCTACAGAATGGTGGGAAACAGGTAATGCTGGCGCGCCAGGGGCAATGGTGCCAGGCTGGGAATATGAAGATTTATTGCCAAAAATTTCTGAAAAAGCTATTGATTATGTAAAAGATCGTACTATTAATTATCCAAGAGAACCTTTTTTTTTGTTTTTTTCGCTTTCTGCTCCACATACACCCATTGCACCTTCTGAGGCATTTTTGGGAAATTCTGGAGCTGGTAAATATGGAGATTTTGTTGTAGAGATAGATCATTATTTAGGAGAGTTACTCGATATTTTGGATCAATTAGGAATTTCAGATCAGACCTTGGTGATTTTTACAAGCGATAATGGTCCGACTAATATGGATGGCAAAAATTATACTGGTGAGGTAGGCTCAGTACTGAGCTATGGTCATAATTCAGCTGGTATTTTGAGAGGTTTGAAATCTGATTCTTGGGAGGCAGGACATCGAGAACCATTTATTGCAAGATGGCCAGGAGTAATTCCTGAAACATCGAAATCCAATGCACTGATTTCTTTAACAGATATTTTTTCTACTTTGGCTTCGATTGTTGGGTTTGATTTAAACGATTCAATAGGTGTTGACAGCTTTGATATTTTGCCACTTTTAAACGGCTCAGCTTCAAATATCCGTGAAGATTTGATTGTTCAATCGGGCAATGGAATTTTATCTTTGATCGAAGGCGATTGGAAGCTAATTACCTCATCTGGTGGAGGGGGTATGTGGTCTCAAAAAGGAATTCTTGCCACGCGAGATACGCTTACTGGGCAATGGCAAAATATCCAACTTTATAACCTTAGTGAAGATCCGGTTGAGGCACATAATATAGCTGATGCTGAAGTAAAAAGAGTGAATACCATGATGCTTAAACTTTCTGATCAAATACGCAATGGTCGTTCAACAGTTGGCATCCAACAAATTAATCAGGGAGAGCAAGTTTGGGAAACGATTAAGTGGATTGAATCGATTCCGTGAAAGATTAATTCTATTATTCTAATCCTATTAATCAATATATCTTTTGGTGAGTTCCTCGTAAGAATCAATTCGCCGATCCCTAAAGAATGGCCAAATTCTTCGCACTGTTTCAGTACGACTTATGTCAATTTCTACCACTTGATTACACATTTCATTTTGATCTGCTTGCCAAAGTATTTCACCTTGAGGACCTGCTACGAAGCTAGATCCCCAAAAATCGATACCTTTTGTTTGTTGACTCAGATCCTCTTCAAAGCCCACACGATTAACCGAAATTACTGGGATACCATTGGCTATGGCGTGAGCACGCTGAGAAGTTATCCATGCGTCATGCTGTAGTGACTTTTCATAAAGAGAGTCCTCAGGATTATAACCAATGGCCGAGGGATAAATTAGGAGATCTGCTCCAGCTATGGCCATTAATCGAGCAGCTTCCGGAAACCATTGATCCCAGCAGATTAATACACCTAGCTTACCTAAAGTAGTTTTGATAGGCTTGAAACCTAAATCTCCAGGTGTAAAATAAAATTTCTCATAATAGCCAGGATCATCTGGAATATGCATTTTTCGATGTCGACCTGCCTCATTGCCATCTTTATCAAAAACGACAGAGGTATTATGAAATAGTCCTGCGCTTCGCTTCTCAAATAGAGATGTGACTAAAACAATATTCAATGATTTTGCGATTTCAGCAAACTTGTTATAAGTAGCTCCGGGTAAACATTCGGCTAAGTCAAAGTTATTGGGTGCTTCCTGCTGACAAAAATAGGTGCTGGCATGTAGCTCTTGCAGTACAACTAGTTTGGCACCTTTCAAAACACATTCCCGGATACCTTCAATACTTATCTCAACATTGGATTGTTTCGAAGTACTACATTTTTGCTGAACAATTCCCACTTTAAGATTAGTCATAATAGTAAAATTAAAAATTTTGCAGATTAGTTATTTTATTTAATCATCAATTTTACCGCATAGGGATAATGCATGGTAATACAATGTAAGGATCCATTTTGCTGAATGATTGGTAAACAATCAACCCCTATAACCGTCCGCCTCGGGAAAATTTTTTTAAGGCTATTCACAGCCTCTTGATCTTGTTTCACACCATAAATGGGGACTAAGACACCATTATTCACTAATATGAAATTAGCATAAGTAGCGGGTAATCTATTACCTTTTTTGTCATAGCAGGGATCTGGAATAGGGAGAGCGAATAGCTTATATTTTTTGCCTGAAAAGTCTTTAAAATTCATCAACTCTTCCTCCATGAGTTTTAAGCTATCAAAATGAATATCCTTTGTATTTTTACATTTAACATAGGCAATCGTATCAACGTCACAAAATCTAGCTAGCGTATCAATATGGGCATCTGTATCATCACCAATGAGGTAGCCGTGTTTTAACCAAAGTATTTTTTTTAATCCCAGTTCTCTAGTAAGAAAACGTTCAATTTGATTTTGGTTCATATCCGAATTTCTGGTAGAAGAAAGCAAGCATTTTTCGGTTGTAAGAATTACGCCTTCGCCATCGGATTCTATGGATCCACCTTCTAGGATGAATGTTTTAGAGGCTATTTGTAGCCCCTTAAATAATGTATTAGCCAGATTAAAGGTTATTTTATTATCTAAGTCAGATTCAAATTTATGTCCCCATCCATTGAAAGTGAAGTCTAATAATTTGGGTTGATCGCCTTCCAATATAGTAATGGCACCATGATCTCTCGTCCAACTGTCATTAGAGATTATTTTTTCAAAATGAATAGGGAATGTGGTATGATTATTAAATAAACTCTGGGTATCTGATATATTTTCACAGCCTACTACCACACACTCAAATTGAGCCACCTTTTCAATAATATGGACAAAGCAGGCTACTACATTTTCATATTGATTAGCCCAATCACCGTTTTTATGAGGAAAGGTGAATTGAATAAAACTTTGTTGCTCCCATTCTGCAGGTAATCTTCTTTTTTGTCCCATAATTACCTATTTCTCAAGATGATTGTTTTTTTAATGGTAAATTAATTCTTTTTGGATGATCAAAATAAATCTTCATTTTAGAAAAATACCACATTGAGTAATTTTTTTAATCTTAGTATGGGTTAATAGATTTATTTTTTTCCTCCATATTTGATAATATTATTTCAACTTAAACCACAGAACATGAAAAATAAAATTCATTTGATCATTATTGCTTTATTAATGTTTGCGATATCTGCTAATGCTCAAAAAAACAATAATGGTAGAATTTTCGATGAGCATCCGGGAATTGAACTGATGCATAAATTTACTGAGGCCTATGTGGCTGGAGATAAGGTAACACTTAATACCATTCTAACCGATGACTTTAGAGGTTATAATGGGTTAAATACCAGCAAAGATTATAAGGGTAAAGATAAGCAAGGACTAATTAATGAATCAACTTATTGGAGTAGCCAGCTCAAAGGCTTCAAGATTACCAAGCGTGGAAAATCTTATCCTGATGCGTTGGAGTATAAAGAGTCTGGGACTTGGATAGATACTTGGGATGTTTTTTATGGTGTAGATAAGGAGACAGGCTTTAAAATAGAAACTCCTATTGATAGATCATTTGTTTTAAGTAAAGACGGGACTCAAATTAAGAGTATGATCGTACGTGTGAATATGGCAATTTTTCAAAAATATTCAAATACATTTAAAACCATAGAGAATGGTACTATTTATAAGGATCATGAATACATAAATACTGTAAGGACCATGATTTCGGCTTTGGAGCTAGGAGATTTAGATTTAACTTATGAGCAATTCGCAGATGATGCAAAGTTCAATGATATCAATGCCCCGAGGGGAGAAAGTCATTCGAAATCAGAAGAACGTACTCAAGTAGAAAATTTATTGACCACTTTTGAAATTATAAGTTTGGATGAATATGGTTATCCTGATTATTTGGCTTACAACGGAGATGGATCTACGGTTTTATCTTGGTGGAACTTTCGCTTAAAAAATAAGACTTCAGGAGATGAAGTTGTTATTTTCATACATTTAAGTCATGACTTCAATCAGGCAGGCAAGATCATTCGCCAAGTGGCTTATTATAATGGTAGCTTACTAAATTAATATTTGCATAAAATAGCCCCTTTTTCAAATTAAGGAAAGGGGCTATTTATTTTATTCTAATTCATTCGATTTAAAAGGGTCGATACGAACCCTCTAAATAAATATTGGCTTTCAATTCAGAAAATTTAGCCTTCTGGTTATCCCAATGCAGGGTTTCATTTGGAAATCTGCCTGCAATGACCCCTAGTAGTATTGTTTCAGTTAGTTTCGCTGAGTAAGAAAATGGTGCGCTAGTCGTTGTTTTACCTAGACAAGCATCTACAAACTGGTGATAATGTTTTTTACCTTCTTTGTCGTAATTTCTGATGGGCTCTCCTAGTTGAAAGCTATCAATTAAATCTTGATCGAGTTTTTTATAGGCTCCATCAACAATAAGTTGAGGTAACTCCATAAAATGGGGCAGTAATAATTTACCTTTTTCTCCCATAAACATGGCTCCTTGATCAGGTAGTAAAGTACCTTCGGGCAATTCTAAGTCACTGTGCATTTCCGGAGAATTAGTACCATCATACCATACCCATTTTAGAGTTTCAGTTGTATACTGGGTTTGTGGGAATTCATAAGTTACGGTATTGGCTTCAGGATAACCAAAACCGGTAGGAGGACGACAATTATTTGTGATGGTGAATGGGACATCTAAGTCTAATGCATTGTAAGGAGTATCAAAAATATGGACACCCATATCACCTAAGGTAGCACATCCATAATCTAATAACTTGCGCCAGTTTCCTGGATGGTAAATGTCTTTTTTGTAATTACGTTTCTTGGAAGTTCCTAGCCATAAATTCCAATCTAAATGTTCTGGTATTGGATCACTGCCTTCTGGTTCTGGTCCATCGTAACCCCAATTTTTATTAGACCACGCTCGTACGGTCCTAACTTTTCCGATGATCCCCGATTGAATGAGTAAGGTAGCCAATTTGTAGTCATAGAAAGAGTGTACTTGAATACCCATTTGGGTAACGAGATTTTTTTCAGTTGCTAAATGATTCATTGCTCGAGCCTCTTTCACATGATGAGTTAGGGGTTTCTGGCAGTAAACAGATTTATCATGGCTCATTGCCATCATAGAGGCCGGAGCATGAGTATGATCAGGGGTTGAGATAATAACAGCATCAATACTATTTGACATTTTTTTGAATAACTCTCGATAGTCTTTAAATTTTTTAGCTTTTGGATGCAGTTTACTTGCCGCGTATAAATTTTTTGAATCAATATCGCATAATGCTACAACATCAACCATTTCATGCGAAGAGATAGCTTTTAAATCTTCAGCTCCCATATTTCCAACTCCGATATGTGCAGTCCTTAATTTCTTTTGATTAGAAAGGTTCCAATTACAACTGGAGAGTACTGTGAGGGTAGATAAGGCCGCTACATTTTTTAAAAATTTGCGTTTATTCATTTTCATATTTTAAGAATCAAAGTTTTTTTATTTTTATATTTCTAAACCAGATGGGGCTGTCATGATCCTGTAGGCCTATATATCCAGATTTAAATTTACCATAATCAGGAGTGTTTTTCCATTTACCCCTATTTTTTCGGTCATACCAATCCTTACTCCAAGGTACAAATGATAGTAATTTTACACCATTGTGCCAATGTTCTACGCGCTCGGAGGTGAAAATAATTTTTGTTGTATTCCATTCACCTGAGGGTTTAGTAATTTTTTTTGTGGTATCTGGGGTATGCATGGCATAGTCTGCCCCTGTTTTTTGCCACTCCTTTAGTTTATTGTTATTGTTGTAGTCGCTCCATTTTAAATCATCAATAAGCTGATATTCAGGTGCTATAGTGTCTCCAAATCCTTCGTTTAGATGATAAAATATACCACTATTACCACCTTCTGAAATTTTCCATTCAAGGGAAAGTTCAAAATTTTCAAATTTTTCCAAGGCGTAAATAATTGATTTACCTCCCTCATAGTTTACCTCATTTTTTAGTTCTGTATTAAATGTAAGTGAACTGTCTTTTATGTCCCATCCTGAAGGTAATTGAGTGCCATTAAATGCTCGCCAACCATGTAGACTTTTACCGTCAAATAAATAAACCCATTCTGCCTGATTGGTTTTTTCACATCCAATAAGTACCCAAAGTGAGATGGCGCTGATCCAAAAGATTGTTTTTATGTTTTTCATGAATGTGTATTGAGTTTATTTTATAATTCTATATTCTACATATGATTATGATGGAGTTGATTTTGATTGCAATGGGATCCTGTTATATTTTTAAGTGAAAAGATTCATTTGTTTTTTCAATAAAAAAAACCACCAACTTTAATCAAAATTGATAATCAATTTAACAAAAGTTATACATTTTTTTCCATGAAAAGCCTAATATTTAGCAGGTTGTCCTGCCGCGGGAGTGCTCTGTTTTATGAAGTCCCTAATATCATCATTAGCTTTGATTAAATCGTCTTTACGCAGGTACATCATGTGACCTGAACGATAACCTTCGAATCTGAATCGATCTTTCAGCCGACCACTGGGATCTATTTGCCACATAGTATATTTAGCATCGAAATACTGAGTGGCTCCGTCGTAGAATCCCGATTGAATCATGACATTCAAATAGGGGTTTTCAGCCATGGCTTGTCTCAGATTTTCTCCCGTTTCATTATTGGATCTATCCCAAGGGTCTACCGGACCAAACATATTGTACTTTATGTCAGTTTGATAATTGAGCACATTTTTATAATAATAATTTACAGCGGGTGTAAATGAATGTAACCACGATTTCAATTCTGAATTATAATCAGGATTAGTGCCAGCATTTTTACGATCAATACCTTTATATCGAGAATCCAAACGCCCCACGGTATGGCCTTCAGAACGCAACAACTCTTTCCAAAAAAAGGAGGCAGGAACGGTAAGATTATGATCTAAAATAGTCTGTTTTGAAAGGCCCGAGTAGTATGCCACTTGCTTTGCTACAGCTTCCTTTTCCTCTAAACTTATAAAGCCTCCTTTAGCTAAGGAGGGTATTAATTTGTGAAGGGTGTAAGCCTCTACCTCTGGCAATATTTCCTCTAAATCTTTTTCTTGTAAATTTTTTGGAAGTTTCCGGTGATACCAAGCTGTTGCTGTAAAATAAGGTAAATCATTGGCTGCATCGACGGGACCACTTCGATCAATACCAATTCCGGTAGGAGAAACTAGTATGACTCCATTCAAGTACATCCATTGTTGATCTTGAAGTTCGAGAGCTAACCCAGATACACGGGTGGTGCCGTAACTTTCACCAATCAGATATTTTGGAGATTCCCATCTATTGGCCCTTGAAACAAAGGTATTGAGCCATTCGGCTAAATACTTAATATCAGCATTTACGCCAAAGAAAGTTTCTCGCTTGGTCTCGGGATCAGTAATTCTAGAAAATCCTGTATTTATTGGATTTACAAAAACGATATCCGTAACATCCAAAATTGAATAAGGATTAGTTTTGATTCCGTATGGTTGTATTGGAAATCCTTCGTCATCAATTTTAAGAATGGACGGCCCGGTATATGCCAAGTGCATCCAAACGGAGCCTGATCCAGGTCCGCCATTGAAGGAAATGAATAGTGGTCGCATAGGTTCTCGATCTATGTCAGTTCGTTTATAATAGGTAAAATGTACTGCAGCGATAGCTTGACCTGCGGAATCCCATACGGGTTGTGTCCCTGTAGTAGCATTAAAAGTTATTTTTTGATCTTTAATAATCGTCTGATGTTGTGTGGTAACCACTTTATCAATCTCAATAGATCTATCTTGCCCGCAAAGGTATCCTCCCCATAAGAGGCTAAAAGAGAAGATTATATATCTCATAATTATATTATTTTGGTCTTAATTTAAAATAAAAGTTAAAATGTAATCTATTATATTTAATATTAATTCATCTTAAATATCTATGAGGAATTATATAACAGATAAACGGGTTTTATTTGTTTTGTCTTGATTAAGTATAATAAAAAAATAGTAGGATAGCAGACAGAATTTGCTAGTATTTGAGAGAAAACGCTTTATTAACGAGGGAATAAATCATTCAAAATTTTTTACGAGCATAATTACTGATCACACTATACAACTTCGGAGCTGCAAATTCATAAGCCGTTGGCATCATCTGATTTAGGTAGGAAATCTGATTTCATTTATTGGAAAGGTTATCAGAAATGGCTCTTTTATCTTAAAGGATGTATTCAAACATAGTTCCACTCATAGTCACCATTCACCACTCCTATGTCAAGTAATCGTCCTGTGCTAGTATCAAAAACTTTATTGGTTGCCGATAGGGTGGCAATAGAAAATTTTTGGTTACATTCGATCGCGTAAAAAACATTATCTTTCATATATCGCTTCCGTTTTTTTCTATTTTTGGTAACATATTGTTCTTATCAAATATTTACTTTTTTGTGAATATTTCAAGATATGGTTTTGAAATTTGTCGATCTACACTTTCCACGTACAAAACACCTCAGATGGCATTTAATTTAATATCAGGAATGAGAATTTATTTTTTTGATATAATTTTTGCGATAGAATTCTTATTTAATGCAATTTCCTCATTAGATAACCCCTTTAATTCATGAGGGAAAACTAACCAGTCACTCGTTGTTCTTAAATAAAAATCAGGTTGAATAGACGTGACATTTCTTGAAGGTTTGTACCAAGGGCAGGCAATTTTACAAATTTTAGGATTCAGATCTATTCTTTTTTTAATTAATTCAGTCAACAAAGCATCTAAACTGCGTCCCGTCTCTAATACATCATCTACAATGAGTACTTTTTCATTAGGTTTGATATCGTTACAAAGCTGTGTTAGTCCTTTCACAATGATATGATTTTTTTGCTCCCCTAAATTGCTGTAGGATGATATTTGGATAGGGTGGTGTTGACTCTCAATCCCCATATAATCAAGGTATTCGTGAATGATAATAGCGATAGTGCTCCCTCCTCTCCATATGGCTATGATATGATCAGGGTAATAGCCTAGATCAAAAACTTTCTTAGCTAACAGGAAGGAATCTTGAATTAAGTCTTCAGCCGAAATATAATGTTTCATCATGATTTAGTTAGTAATGCAGTGATGCGGTGTATGTCATAAAAAAATAAACTTACCCATGAATAAGATGGCGATGATGTACAGTGCCATAGAGCATTGACCGCCTTTTCCTGATGCTATTTTAATGGCAGTAAAACTCACAAACCCAATGCCCAATCCATCAGCAATAGAAAAACTCAATGGAATCATTATGGTCGTCAATATGGCAGGTATGTATTCTGTTAGATCTGTCCAGTCTAGATCAGTCAATGATTTTATCATAGTGGTGCCCACAAAAATTAAAACAGCATTTGTGGCAAAAGACGGAATGCTCTGCGCTAGAGGAGCAAATAGTAAGCAAAGAATAAAAAGTCCAGAAGTTACTACTGATGTAAGGCCAGTCCTTCCACCTGCTTCAACGCCAGCGGTACTTTCAATGAAACTTGTAGTGGATGACGTACCTAATACGGCACCCGTCAAGGTAGCTGTAGAATCTGCTATTAATGCTTGTTTTAGTCTAGGGAGTCTACCGTTTGAATTAAGCAAATTTGACTGGGTTCCTATCCCTATTAACGTACCGGCGGTATCGAAAACATCTATTATGAGTAAGGTTAAAATAATAGTCATCATAGAACCGTTTAAAGCAGCAGAAATATCCATTTTATATAAAATAGGGCTTAAGTCTGGAGGTAATGAAATAATGCCCTCAAAGACTACTAAATCATTTATCCAGCCTAGTAGAGTTAATGATACAATCCCTAAAATTAAGGCACCTTTGATTCCGCGTGCAGTCAAACCAACAATAAGGACGAAGCCTAACAGGGTAAAAAGGCTGGGAATTGAGTAAAGATCACCCAAGGTTAGCAGAGTTGAGCTTTGTGCCACAATGATATGACTTCCCTTCAAGGCAATAAGGATGATGAAAAAACCAATCCCTGCAGAGATACCTGATTTTAAAGATTTTGGGATAGTATTAATTATTTTTTCTCGCAAAGGAAGAATACTGATAATCACAAAAATAATTCCAGAGATAAAAACAGCACCTAAAGCTGATTGCCAAGTATGTCCCATTCCAAGTACAATTCCATAAGTAAAAAAAGCATTTTGTCCCATTCCTGGGGCCAAAGCCACAGGATAATTGGCATAAATTCCCATAATTAAAGATCCTAAGGCGGCAGCTAAGCAAGTAGCGACAAATACTGCACCGAAATCCATACCCGTTTCTGATAAAATGCTTGGATTGACTACGGTTATATAAGCCATGGTTAAAAAAGTTGTTACTCCTGCTAAAACTTCACGTTGGATCGTTGTCGCGTTTGCTTTTAGTGAAAAATAATGAGTTAAATATTTTTTCAGCTTTGTATGTATTTGATCTTTCAAAATAATAAATTCATATTTTACTTATTTTATTAGAAATTTAAATCTAGCGCCCTTTTTTAAGTTTTAGAATGTTTTCATATGAATTGTTTTATAGCCTTAGTAGGAAATTTCGACATCGAGTATAACTTAAAATTTAAACTCATAGCAACGATTTTAATTTCTGCGTAGTTATGTTACCTCCACAAATGATGATTACTACCGTTTTATTTTCGAGTTCAGTAACTCTTCTGAAAAAGCTCGCTAAGGCTACTCCAGCGGCACCTTCAATGATCTTATGATGCTTGTCTACCATATATTTTATCGCCAGTCCAATTTCAGTCTCGGAGGTAAGTTCATAATCATGGATTAATTTTCTACAGATATCAAATGTTATGGCATCAGATTCTAAACCTCCAGCAGAGCCATCTGAGAGGGTGGGTAAAGGAGTTTCTAAAAAAACAATTTTACCTTTTTTGATACTGAGATACATTTCCGGAGAATTCTCTGGAAGGCAACCTATGATTTTAGTCTTGGGACTCGCTTGATTCAACCACGTGGCTACACCGGACATCATTCCTCCACCTCCAATACAACCTAGTACAACATCAATTGAATCCAATTGAGAGGTCATTTCTAGGGCTAAGGTCCCTTGTCCAGCAATAACTTCGGGGTCATTGTAAGGAGAGATCCATATTTGCCCGGACGTATTTGCAAATTTCATGGCATACAATTCTGTTGATAGGGCATCAGAACCATAAAATTCTAATTTAACTTTATAGGCTTTTAACGCTTCAACTTTGGATTCCTCGGCACTCGTAGGTAAAAAAATAGTACCCTTAGTTTTTGTTATTTCAAGAGCACGTGCAAATCCTTGGGCATGATTTCCAGTTGAGGCAGTGATTAAACCTTTTGCTTTTTCGGGTGCAGTAAGACTTAATATTTTATTCAATGCACCTCTTGCCTTGAAAGATCCTGTGTATTGCTCATTTTCTAATTTAAGATAAACATTTCCTTTATTAAGTGCACTTAAATATTTGGAGTAGAAAAGAGGTGTTTGGAGTACTTGATCAGATATTCGAGCGGCGGCTTTTTTGACATCAATTTGCATCAACCAATATTGCTAAAAAAATATTGTTAAAAAAAATAAATAATTAATTTAATGAGGGTAGTAGCTTAAATTGATAATGAATGAACAAACACTATTTTATTACACTATTTAGGTTGGAAATTTTATAAGAAAGGTCATGAGGTTTTGTAGAATTATGTTTGGTATCTAAGTTTGCTTCTAAAATAAGATGTTATGATTTATAATCAGAACTACTAATTGTTTGTAAATTTATGATTCTGTGGAACTTTTTGCGATAGAAAATCAACAAAATAGGTTACCTTATGATGGATGTGCACATTATTATGGACCCATAATAACTCAGCTAGAAGCAGATAATTACTTCAATATACTGATGTCCCAAATTAATTGGGAATTTGATGAGGCCATTATTTTTGGCAAACGTATTATTACCAAACGAAAGGTAGCTTGGTATGGGGATTCACCCTATTCTTACACATATTCAAAAGTAACCAAGCATGCACTGCCTTGGACACCTACCCTCAAGGTAATCAAAGCTCTGATTGAAGAAAAAGCAAAGGCTGAATTCAATTCTTGTTTACTTAACCTTTACCACAGTGGATCAGAAGGAATGGGATGGCACAGTGATGGAGAGAAAGAGTTAGTTAAACATGGGGTTATCGCATCAATGAGTTTTGGTGCAGAGCGTAAGTTTGCATTCAAACATATTACGACTAAAGAAAAAGTATCAATTTTTCTTCAATCGGGAAGTTTGTTGACAATGGAGGATCAAACACAGGATCATTGGCAACATCGATTACCGCCCACAAAAAAGGTAACTATGCCTCGTATAAATTTGACATTCCGGCAAATGAGATGAGAATAGATATTTTCTTTTAAACAGCTGATTTGATTATTTATTATTACAAATGTTAATTCAAAACAATCAAAAGTTGGATGATGTTTATATTCTGGCCAAAGCGGATAATATACCTGCTATCTAAATGGATACTGAATTATTTAATATTTAGGAATCATTATAACTTAATATCAGACTAATCATTAGAGATGATTAGTATTTGTAATAAGAATAATTAAGCTGAACCTATGACCCATCAATGGATCGGGGGGTGTAGTAGAAATCAGGGAGTAAATCTGCTGAATTGAGGCTTCTCCAACTTTCAATATTGAAAGAAAATCCCATAATACCACAGGTAGGTAAATTGTTTATACTTTTCGCATGAAATTTGTTTATTAATGCAGTCAATACTGGATTATGACCGCAAATTGCTAAAATATCAGAATGATCGGTATTTCTTATGATATCTAACAATATTTTTATATCTGCATTATAAAATGAATCGTTCAATAGGATTTTATTTTCTTCGATCTTCCAAGCGTCTGCAATGAATAGAGCTGTATAAAAGGCCCTACTAGCTGTACTTGTTATGATTTGATCAGGTGGCTTTACATTTTTAGCTAGATATTTTCCCATCTTTAGAACTTGTAATCTTCCTCTACTATTTAGTGGCCTATCATGATCTTTGGAAATATTGAAATGCCAAGATGATTTGGCATGCCTTATGATGTAGAGTTTTTTCATGAGTTATATTTCGTGAAAAACTTTAACATTAAATATTTAGTTATGTTTTTCAATTATAACTAAAAGGTATCATTATTAAATAAAAAAAGCCTGAGATGAATGATCATTTCAGGCTTTTTATTTTGAGCTTATTATTATTGCTTTGTAAATTCTTGATGAATAGTGTCCCCATCAGCGAGCAACGACCCTTTCAAGGAACTTTCAGTTATCGTTTCAACTTCAAAATCCCATTCGTAAATATCATTTTCATCATTCCTCCATTCAATGTCTATAGTTTCGTCTGCAGATCTGAAATCCCAAGTTCCTTCATAAGAGTATACCAATGGATTTTGGGCGTCATCAGTGTATACGAGAACCTGTCTAATGTCAAAATCTCCTCCACATTCAAATTTATAAACCAATGTGTAGGTATACTCGTCTCCGAGGTCATCTTCAAAAATCGCTCCTTGCGTCGATACACCATCTTCTTTAGTAAGCGTCCAACTTCCAGCAAGAAGTGCCTCGGTTCCTGTTGCGCCCGCACAAGCATCAACTGTTGCTCCGTCATCGTCCCCGCATCCTGCTAAAAAAAGAGAGGTAACCGCTGCTGTGGGGACTAAGTATTTAAGTTTATCTTTCATTATTGATGATGTTTATAAAATAGTTAAACAAATTTACTTCTTTTTTTGCTTTATCCAAAAGTTCAAATTGGGGTCAGCCATGATGCTTTTATCATGGTATTCGTCATGCTCAATTAAAATACCTGGGACTTGAACATCAAATAACAATTTTAAGGAAAATATTTCTCTAATTTTATCTGTATACGAGATACCTCCCATCGGTTTACCCGTCGCTCGGTTAAGGATATAAATACCACAGTAGCTATCCTCCGAAGAAAAAGGTAGACCTTTGAACGTCGTCGTTTTCTCTCTCAATTTAGAAGTACCTACAATTAAAAAATCATCATATACAACCAGTCCTCTCAGAAAACTATCTATTTTGGAAATCAGTGTTACCTGTTCACTTTTTAAATCATAGCATTTTATTTCCCCAGTACCGGAAAGTAGAAAATAAATTTTATCATCAAAATAAACCGGCGAATGCGGCATGGCCAGTTGATCTAAAAGTATTTTTCCGGTATCAACTTCCATGAGTAAACCAGTTTCTTTAGGTGTTTTTTTCCATCCAAAAGAGGTGTTTGTAGTATCAAACATCGTGACGTAGGCAGGTTTACCATTTTTCATGGCCATACCATTTAAATGACATCTGTCCTCAGGCAAGAGTTCAGTGATAAAATTCGGTTTCCAGTACATTTCAAAATGTTTTTCAGCACTGACTTTACTAATGCACGAAAACATGGTATTAATGAAATATAGTTCATTTTCTTTTCCAAACTCAATTTCATGAGTGTCTAAATATCCTGTGTGGTATTTTACTTGTGGGATAAAAAGTTGATCATATCTTTTTTTTTTCTTAGGATAAGAAAGCGCTAAAGCTTTGTTACTTGCAAAGACATTTATTGAAGTTCTACTTGCCACTGCCAGTTTCATTTTTGTATCAACGGCAATTCCCATGGGTCTTTTGAATCCTTTGGCATACTTTATAATAGTTTTTCCGTTCAAAGAACTAATAAATATTAATTTTCCTGCTTGGTAGGTGCTAAATACCAATGTTGCTTTGATTTTTTTTAAAGTTTTTGGAAAATTTTCAGAGTAGAAGAAGAATGGGTCATCGATATTGGACATATTTTGTTAAAATCGTTTAGTTGGAGAGATAGAAATCAAAGGTCAGGTCTTTCATACATTTAAAGTGATTTTTTGGACATTTTTCAAAACCAATTTTAGAACAAGGTCGGCATTTGAGATGTGTGTTTTCAAAGACTACAAACGTAGTACGGTACGGGTACATACCAAACTTAGGTGTAGTACTTCCCCAAATAGTAAAGATATGCTTTTTAAATGCAGCTGCTATATGCATGAGTCCAGTGTCATGAGTAAAAACGAAATCAGCATTTTTAATCAAAGAAGCAGATTGATTTAAATTAAATTTGCCACAAGCATTGAATATGACAGCTTTTTTACCAAGTTTTAGTTTGATTTCTTCTTCTTCATTATGTGAGTGAGAGCTGTTATTTTTAAAAAAATTATAAATTTTATCGCCAATGGGTTTATCATGTTCATCACCAAGTAGAATGATGGGTTGATTGATGCGATCACATAATTCAATTAAACGATTTGTCGGTAGTCTTTTGGTGTGGTATGTAGCTCCGATTACAACTGCGATATATCTATTTTGATGAGTAAGAGGAAGCCAATTAATTTGGACTTCATCTTTTTCCGGGATAAAAAAATCTAAGCCTAAAGTGTCAGGCTTAATTTGCAAAGGTTTCAGTGTGGCAAGATATCGATCTACAACGTGTATGTTAGGTAATAGATCAATTTTAAAGTTGGTGTAAAGCCATTTTTTGATATTAAGTTTATTGAATTTATAAGCTTTTACACCCAATTTTTTTTGAATTATCCAAGTTCTTAAGTTACAGTGTAGGTCAATGATGAGATCAAATTTTTCTGATTTTAATTCTTTTATTAGATCACTTTCCTTAGATTTTAGTAAATGAATTTGATCTAAATATGGATTTTCATGAAGGAGATTGGAATATTTTTTCTTGGTTGCAAAATGAACTTTTGCATCTTCAATTTTAGTTTTCAGAGTCCTTATAACTGGAGTAGTTAGGATGATATCACCGATTGATGAAAACCTAAGAATTAATATTTTCATAAAATTATTTTCACTCTGTAAATATAGTTATTTGAAATACCCTTTTTATTTTTTTTAAGACAAAATGGATATTCAAAATGAGGGAAGGCTAACTTTGAGTTGTCTGTCCCGTCACATAACGCTTGATTGAAGTTTAAAAGTAGACCTTTAAATGTTACTGTATAATAGCTTTCGACCGGGTATCAACAAGAGAGTAATGAAATTAATTAAATTTTTATTTTTGTTACGACCAAGAATGTTCAGACTTACTCCGAAACCAGTCCTCTTATTTCATGGCTGAAAGTATTGGAGATTTTATTAATTGTATGACTTATGCCAAGAATAGCTACTTATATATGTTTATACCTTATTACCTTGGGTTTGAAAGCGCAATCGGGTATTCAAGCTGTTCGAGGTGGTAATTTGGTCAACAATAAACAATTTATTTTACCAGTTTCTAATGAGATTCAAGACGTTCATATAATTAATGCTGCAAAAAAGGGTGTCGTTTTGTTGATTAATAAGTTTAGTAAATTTGGTGCTAGTCAGTCCGAGAGAGTGCTGATGAATCTGGACACTGCTTTCGCGGTACGTTGGGAAATATCATTTTTTGTACCGTTGGGATATACATTATTGGGATGGGATCATTTTGATGAGCAGGTTCAGCTTCTTTTTTCAAGGAAACAGTATAGAAAAGAGCTTTTGTCAATTTTTAAAATAGATCTGAATAATGGCTCTTTCAAAGAACAAAAAATATCTACCGTATTTCCTATTGAAATAAAACATTTTGAGGCGTTAAATAATTTTATTTTATTGGCAGGTATTGCGAATAATAAATCTGTGGTCGTGACCTTTAATAAAAATAATATTCCTCATGTCGTTCCAGGAATATATGGTAATGAAAACGAAATCGTGAATGTAATCATTAATGATCAGACAGGTATTTTTTCAGTAATAATGGAGGAAAAAAATAGATCAAAAAATTCAAGCTTGACTGTTTATGGATATACACGAAATAATGAAAAATTATTTATAAACAAAGTAGTGCCACCCTTGGGCAGGAATTTATTGAGCGGAACCACAACTACCTCTAATAGAAATTCACGCTACTTAGCTGGAAGCTTTTCCGAAATAGGAAAGAAGCTGAGTAAAGGTTTATTTATTTCTAAATTCACAGAGGATACATTGAATTTTTTGAAATATTATGAATTTGCCAATTTTGAAAATTTTTTCGAATTCTTAGGTTTAGATAAAGCAGAAAAATTAAAGGAACGGATCAAAAGAAAAACTGAGGAGGGTAAAAAAATTAATTTAAATTATAGAGTAATTATTCATGAGATTTTACAAATAGAGAACAGACTTATTTTGACAGGAGAGGTATACTTTCCTAAACGTGCACATTTTCAAACTTTAACACCAAGTTCAAGTATAGCACAAATCCCATATGCCGATTCGGGATTTAATCATACCCACGCTTTTGCGGTGGTTTTTGATGAAGAAGGCAATTTACTTTGGGACCACAGTTGGCCGATGAAGGACATGTTTTTTCTGACTTTGGGTAAAAAGGCGGTATTCCATTTATTTGCGAATAGACTTGAGGTATATAGCCTTGAAAAGAACAAGATTAGAGCAAGAATATTTTTGGATCAAAAAGTCATTGAGAATCAGCTTGAGATCTCGATATCATTGGGTGTCGATTCTGATAAATTGTTGTTGGAAAACCCAAAAATGGAATCTGTAGTATCATGGTATGATCAGTTCATTTTAGCTTTTGGAAGGCAGCAGATATTAACTCCTTCAAATATAAACAGCCCATATGAGGAGGTTTTTTACTTAAATAAAATTCACTATGTGGGTAAAGAAGATACAAAATAGTGATATTATCTTATATTTGCATAATTTAGATGCAAAAGCGACTGCTCTTAGATAGCCAACTTCTTCAAATTACAATTCAAAGATTGTGTCAGCATCTTATTGAAAATCACAATGATTTTTCGTCAACGGTAATATTAGGCCTGCAACCTAGAGGCGTATTTTTAGCGAATAGAATTCAAAAAGTTATTCAAGAGCTTGAAGGTTGTCATGTGGACATAGGTTATTTGGATACTACTTTTCACAGAGATGATTTTCGTAGACGCGTTGTTCCTAAAAAAGCTAGTGAAACACGCGTACCTTTTTTGATAGAAGATAAAGCTGTTATTTTGGTTGATGATGTCTTATTTACAGGTAGATCTGTTCGGGCTGCCATGGATGCTATGATTTCATTTGGTCGGCCAACAAAGGTTGAATTGTTGGTTTTAATTGACCGCTTATATACGCGGCAGTTACCAATCGAAGCTAACTATGTCGGTAAGCACGTCAACACTTTAGCATCGCAATATGTCGAAGTAGGGCTGAAAGAACAAAGCGGTGACGATTCTATATGGTTAATGAATATCAAAGTGGAATGAACCAATTGATAAAAAACAACCTACTAGGAATTAAGGAGCTAACTCTAGAGGAAATAAACTTAATTTTTCAAACTGCAGATAATTTTAAGGATGTTATTAATCGACCGATAAAGAGAGTTCCTTCTCTTCGAGATGTAACCATTGCAAATATTTTTTTTGAAAATTCCACTAGAACCAAACTGTCTTTTGAGTTGGCGGAAAAAAGATTGAGTGCCGATGTGATCAATTTCAGTTCATCAAGTAGCTCAGTTAAAAAAGGCGAGACGTTGATTGATACGGTCAATAATATACTTTCAATGAAGGTTGATATGATTGTTATTCGTCATTCAAGTTCTGGAGCCCCTCATTTTTTGGCTAAACATATCGACTCAAAGATCGTGAATGCTGGAGATGGTACACATGAGCATCCTACACAAGCTTTATTAGATGCTTATTCTATACGAGAGCGTTTGGGTAGTATTGAAGGGAAAAAGGTTGTCATCGTCGGTGATATTCTGCATTCAAGGGTCGCTCTTTCAAATATTTTTGCGCTACAAAAACTAGGTGCTGAAGTAATGGTATGTGGTCCAGCTACTTTAATTCCAAAATACATTAGCACTTTAGGAGTTAAAGTGGAGTTAGACATAAAAAAGGCATTGAATTGGTGTGATGCTGCTAATATTCTACGTATTCAACTCGAGCGACAGAAGATGCCTTACTTTCCATCGCTTCGAGAATATATTTTATATTACGGAGTGAATGAAGAAATTGTTAAAGCACTCGATAAAGAGATTATAATTTTACATCCAGGACCCATTAATCGAGGTATTGAGATTACTTCAAGTGTGGCAGATGCTGATAATGCTTTGATATTAGATCAGGTGGAAAATGGTGTGGCAATCAGGATGGCTATTTTATATTTACTAGCAAGTAAATTAGAATAATTACTGTCCTGTGTAGTTAAAGGGTGTAATATTTCTTAACTCCTTTTTGATTTCTTCGGATATATCAAGCGATTCAATGAAAGCTTGAATGGTAGGTTCAGTAATGGCTTCGTTTTTACGAGTTAATCTTTTTAAGGTCTCATAGGGAGATGGATAGGCTTCTCTTCTTAATATGGTTTGAACGGCTTCCGCGACTACAGCCCAATTTTGATTTAGATCCTCCTTAATAATCTCTTCATTACATTCTATTTTTTTCCAACCTTTCATCAATGAGTGCAGAGCAATCATCGAATGTGCAATAGGAACTCCAATATTCCTTAATACAGTAGAATCTGTCAAGTCTCTTTGTAGTCGAGATATGGGCAGCTTGGCAGACAGGTGTTCATATATGGCATTGGCCATACCTAGGTTTCCTTCTGCATTTTCAAAATCTATGGGATTTACTTTATGTGGCATAGCAGATGAACCAACCTCATTTTTCACAATTTTTTGGTTAAAATAGCCCATAGAAATGTACGACCAGACATCTCTACTTAAGTCAATAAGTATTGTGTTAATGCGCTTAAGGGCATCAAAAGTTGCCGCAAAATGGTCATAATGCTCGATTTGAGTTGTCGGATGACTTCGTTTAAGCCCTAAAATGTCATTTACAAATTGATGTGCAAATTGATGCCAATCTACTTTAGGGTACGCCACGTAGTGAGCATTAAAGTTCCCATTAGCTCCACCAAATTTTGCGGCATTAGGTACCTTTTTTAACAATTTTATTTGCTCATTGAGTCTAATGATATAAACTTTAATTTCTTTTCCCAATTTAGTTGGCGATGCCGGTTGTCCATGGGTTTTGGCTAGTAAGGGAATCTCTTTCCATACCTCAGCAGACTGTTTTAATAAAGTCATGAATTCATCCAATAGAGGAAAAATTATTTCAGAAAGGGCTTCTTTAATTGACAAGGGGGTTGAGGTATTATTAATATCTTGAGAGGTCAATCCAAAATGAATGAATTCTTTGTGAGACTTTAAATTTAGGCTATCAAAATGATCCTTGAGGAAGTATTCAACAGCTTTGACATCGTGATTAGTAACAACTTCAATTTTTTTGATTTTTAGAGCATCTACTTCGGTAAAATTTTCATAGATGTTTCTAAGGGCTTCAAATTGATCATTATGGATACCTTTCAATTGAGGTAAGGGCAATTCACAAAGCCTAATAAAATATTCTATTTCGACTTTTACTCGGTATTTGATGAGGGCATATTCTGAAAAGTAGTTAGAGAGAACTTGTACTTTATTGTAATAGCGACCATCTATTGGTGAAATTGCGTGAATTGAATGATTTTTGCTCATATAGTTACACGTAGTTAAACGATATTTCACAAAAATACGGAATCCCAACGATTTGTAACCAACATAGTACTGAATTACCTTTGTCGTTCAAATATAGATTTTAAAAAAATGGGTTTTAGTTTATTTAACGACAGTAGTAAGAATAAAAAAGAGGATGAGAGGTATTTGGATTTTAAAATAAAAGAAATTGTAAAAATTACTGCTGATGCAGTCAATCTTGTATTTGATACGTTAGATGAAGATTTACACTACCAGTCAGGCCAATTTATCACCCTGATTGATGAGGTAAATGGTATTAAAATCAGGCGAGCCTATTCTTTATGTTCAGCACCAAATATTGATAAATATCCAGCAGTAACGGTAAAAAGAGTGGTGAACGGCTTAATGTCTAATCATATAAATGATAATTATCAAGTAGGGCAGAAAATTAAAGTAATGGATGCGATGGGTACTTTTACTACTAGTTTTGATAGTGAACAAATCAGACAGTTGGTCTTGATTGGAGGAGGCTCTGGGATAACACCGTTGTACTCTATCATCAAGTCGACACTCCATTTAGAGCCTAAAACAGAGGTTTTATTGATTTTTGCCAATAAATCAGTTGCAGATATCATATTTAAGGAAGACTTAATGAAGTTAAGCAAACAATTTAAAAATTTTAATTGGATTAATATTTTAGAGCAAGATGATGAATTTACACCAGCAGATTACCTGGGCCGACCTACAGAATCTATGTTTCATTCTATTCTTGAGCAATCAAATTTAAGTTCTCAAACCCGTTATTTTATTTGTGGACCGGAAGCGATGATGGAAATAATAAAGTCTGGACTAGAGCAATTTGGAGTACTACCTGAACAAATTCAGATAGAAAAATTTGTAGGGAATCATCTTATCGAGAATTTAAAGGGCTCGAATGAAGTGAGTATGGCTATTCTCTTAGATGGGACAACTCATGATCTGAATATAAATGGAGATCATCCAATTTTAGATCAAGTACTTTTGGCAGGTATTGATATGCCTTATTCATGTAAAAGTGGATTTTGTACGGCTTGTCGTGGTAAGGTATTGTCAGGTAAAGTTTCAATAAAAAAAGCAGATGGTCTATCTGAAGAAGAAATTGAGGAAGGATTTGCACTGCTATGTGTGGGCCATGCCTTGACATCAGAATTGAAGCTTTCTATTGAATAAGTTGTTTTTCCTTTAATAATGAAATTTTAATAGATAATGAGAGAACATATTTTATGTTTAGGAATTGGATAACCTTTTATCGAAAGATTTCATTATTTTTTAACGCTACAATTGCTACTTCATTTCTCCCATTTTGCTGGTTTCTATTAGAAATGAAGGCGGCGGGAGATCAGGTTGGTTTGCTAATAGATGAAAGTAAGTGGACTGTTAGATTTACTTTTTTCACCTTGATATTTCTTGTCTTATTTTTTTCAGTAAAGATCACAAGAAAGGGATTAAAAGTGATTAATCCTGAGATCGATGTCTATTCTAAGTTATCTTCTTTTTACCGTATTTATATTAAAAAGTTCATATTTATGGAACTAGCCGCCATTATTGACCTTTTTGCTATTTATGTGTTAAACGATTATTTTTTTGTAGGGGTTTATATTGGGATCTTAGTATGGTTTTCACTCATTCGTCCTACCTATGATTATGTCGTAGATAAGCTTAAATTAACTGCGTCCGAAAGGGAGCAGTTGAAATCAGCAACAGACTTTTAGAGGGAGGGCCATTTGAGGACTTTCTTTGTTAAAAAATCATCAATCAATGCCTCATATTTTTGTGGATGATCTTTCATGTCTTTACAGTGCCGGGATCCCCATTGGGTATGATGAAAAATGGCATATTTCTGATTTAGCTTTTTATTGATATCTACGGACTGCCAAGAGGATGTCTGATCATCTGATTGGGAGTGAATGAGTAAGGTAGGTATGCGTATATTGGAGGCTAATACTTCAATATTTGCCTCGTTAATGTCAAATTGAGCCCGCGATTGCACTAAAAAATAGGTGATGGGATAAAATATTTTAATCCAATTTCCGTAACGTCTCAAAGCACGTTCATTTACGGCAGATTTAATATCTCGATAAGGAGAATCAGCTAATATGAAACCGATGTCTTGCGTGACTGATCCGGCTGCTAATACGGTTGCAGCTCCCCATGATTTACCAATCCATCCAATTTGACCGACTTTGAGTTTTGACTTATCCATCAGCATTTTAGAGAACAACTGATGGTCTTTCCGTTCTCGGATGCTCCAAGTACCTAATGATCCACCACTGTCACCATGGCCCCGGTGATCATAAAGTATGATATCGCAACCTTTTTTCCAAAAATAAGGAGCATATTCTGCGCCCCCCATTCTATTTCCTCCCCAGCCATGAGATATGACGACTCCACAAAAAACGCTGTCATTGGGGTTTTTTAGATAAGAACCTTTTAATAAAATGTTGTCATCCGTGATAACTTCAACAGCTTCTACAATCCCATATTTTTTTAGAATAGAGAAGTCAGGTTGAGATCTCCAGGGGATAATAATTAATGAAGAGAAAAACCAACCAAGAGACGCATAAACGACAAATAAAAGTGAAATAAAAAAGGCTAATATTTTTTTCATGGGGAGATTAAGGGATGATTCAGTAATATTTATTTGAGAAGAGCAAATAAAACCTTTTTAAATGGACTTACATAATTGAAAATAATATGCTTATTTTAGTTAATATGTTTTTTTCTCACTGACATTGATTTTTTCATCATTTTATTCTTTTTAGTTGAATTGGAGTACCTCTTTTTTGGTGAAATATATAATTAAATAATTCAACTACCAATGCGATGATTTCAGCTCCGTTGACAAGTGGTCCATTTCAGTTCTTTTACCACCCTGTAATTTGGGATTAAATACCCAAATCAGCTCTTTTAGACCATATTTCATAAATAGGCTTCCCCTTACTACTCTTACCACTGTGATGCCATTTGCCATCTATTAATTTAAACTCAAATTGAAGTTGAGCACCAACACGACTGTTATCTCTAGAAAAATATGTTATTTTTTCTGTGTATTGACCGTTGATGGTTTGGTAGGTTCCTCCTCCGGTCCCAAAAAACTCTTTGGTTTTAATATTGTAAGCGATCCATTGAAATTGGGTACCCGAAAGAATCTTCATAGTTCTTCTCGCTCCAGGTATACGCTCAGAAATGACACCTTCTCTTTCACGTCCCGTAATTAGCCAAGCGCCTTGTAAGGAACCAGGTTGGCCCTTATCCATTCGGATCCAAAAAGCACCTTTCCATTGAATGTTATTTTTACTTTGAATAAGATTAGCTGTGGTTTGGGTGCCTACTTTTTCAGGGGATGAGGTATCAAACTCCCAATTCATTATGACCTTATCATCTACTTTATCCCAAATCCCTCCGGAGGTTGAGATGAATATTGCAGGTTCGGATTCATATCGAGTAATTGAGAAATGATTTTCAGTCATAATCCAAACAGATTGTGTTTTACCCTCTAACGATGACCAAGCACCTGTGAGGTCTTGACCAATAAGGAGGCCACCATATAGTATTGCATGTAAGTATGTTAAGAGTTTCATTTGAGATCTATTTACAGATAAGATAACGATATCCTTTTTCAATAAGAAATATTAAACTCATCTTGTTTCCATTTTGCCATCGGCATATTTAGCAAATCTTCCGGATTCTTTAGCATGGATATGATCAGGTTTCGGCCAAGGCCAACCACCAAATTGGGTTGATTGATATTCTTGCATCGTCTCTTGAATTTCATATTGATGATTCATAACAAAAGGACCATATTGAGCAACAGGTTCATCAATAGGTTTTCCTTGTAGGAATAAGAAATGGCTGACCTCTGTGCCATTGGTAATATGAAGAGTTTGGTCGCTGAATATTTCTATTGTATGGTTCGGTAATACCTTCTTATCTTCTAATTCAATCTCTTTTCCTTGGAAGTAATAGAGTGAGCGGCTCAAGTTAGCACCATGCGCAGGTAGAGTCCATTGGGCTTCAGGTTCCATATTCAAAGTCCAAATGCATACTTCATTTTCTGGATCATTGGCCCACGAATTGGGAGCTGGAGGTAATCCTTTTGCTTCAAATAGGTGACCTGCAATCACAGTTACTTCCGTTTTTTTATTTTTGTCATCCTGATGTGTATATCGGGGAATGTTCTCACTCCACAGCATCGCGAAGTGTGGGGAGCACATTTTTTTAGCTTTTGGTAAATTGATCCAAATCTGAAACATTAACAATGCGTTATTTTTTGATGTGTTCAATAAAGGGAACATTTCGCAATGTTGAACTCCCTTACCTGCAGTCATCCATTGCACATCACCAT
>CAJWQD010000018.1 GCA_913045135.1 uncultured Flammeovirgaceae bacterium
TAATGAGCATTATGATGAAGGGAAAATACTTTTTCAAAAAAGCTGTGAAGTCATGCCAGATGATGATATTAGTGATTTAGCTCATAGAATTCATCAACTTGAATATCGATTTTTCCCAAAAATCATAGAAGATTACATTAATAGTATCTGATCTCTTTTTAAATGTGTTTACTTTTGCATTTCACAAAAAATATTCATGCACAACAAGATCATAAAGTCTGCTTTAATTTCGGTTTTCAATAAGGAGGGTCTCGAACCTATCGTAAATAGATTGTCAAGCTTAGGTGTTACGCTATATTCTACAGGAGGTACCTATGCATATATTGATCAGTTGGGTAAAAAAGTGAACTTAGTAGAAGATTTGACCGAATATCCCTCTATATTCGGAGGGAGAGTGAAGACCTTACATCCTAAAATTTTTGGAGGCATTTTGAATAGGAGGGCAGATGCTGGAGATATCGCTGAGAAAGGAAAATACAATATACCGGATATCGATCTCGTGATAGTTGATCTTTATCCTTTTGAAGAAACAGTATCTTCTGGAGGTACTATCGAGGAAATCATTGAAAAAATTGACATAGGTGGAATTGCACTCATCAGGGGAGCAGCTAAAAATTATAATGACGTTTTGATAGTTTCCTCTAGAAACTATTATAAGACATTTTTAGACTTGCTTGAGAGGGGAGAAGGACTTACTACATTAGATCAAAGAAAATCCTATGCATTGAGGGCTTTCCATATTTCTTCTCATTATGATACGGCTATTTTTAATTATATGAACAGATCCGGAGAGTTGCCAGTTTATAAGGTGAGCTATGATAAAAGAAAATATTTAAGATACGGAGAAAATCCGCATCAAGCAGGTATTTTCTATGGTGATTTGCAAAATTATTTTGATCAACTAGGAGGGAGAGACATTTCTTACAATAATTTAATTGACGTTGAAGCTGCAGTTCAAATCATTGCCGAATTCGAAGATGAATTGGCTTTTGGCATCTTAAAGCATAATAATGCTTGTGGCTTCGCTATTGACTCAAATGTCAAAGCAGCATACCTTAAGGCGTATCAAGCAGACAGTAAATCTGCATTTGGAGGAGTTTTAGTATGTAATAGAGAAATAGATTTATCTGCAGCTCACGAGATTCATAAACTGTTTTTCGAAATTATTATTGCACCTTGCTACGCTCAAGAGGCGCTAGAATTGCTTCAACAAAAAACCAATAGGATCATATTAGTTCAGAAAAAACATTATGAAAGAAAACTGCAATCTAAATCTTTATTAAATGGACTCATTGTTCAAGATTATAACGGGACAACGGATCAGGAAAGTCATTTGAAGAAGGTAACCCAAAGGAAGCCCTCGCAAGTGGAAATAGATAATCTACTTTTTGCATCAAAGTTATGTAAGCATTCCAAATCAAATACGATTGTGCTTTCGAATAATTATCAGCTCTTAGCCAGTGGTGTAGGTCAGACCTCTCGAGTGGATGCCTTGGAGCAAGCGATTGCAAAGGCAAGGAAGTTTGGGTTTGATTTACATGGATCGGTCATGGCCTCTGATGCCTTTTTTCCATTTCCAGATTGTGTAGAAATAGCTGGGGCTGCTGGTGTCACGGCCATCATTCAACCTGGAGGGTCCATAAAAGATCAGCTTTCTATTGATATGTGTGATGAAAAAAATCTATCAATGGTCTTTAGTGGGCATCGTCATTTTAAACATTAGATTAAGATTTAAAAAGATTGATTATATTGGATGTAAATAGATACGTGGATTAATAAGAATATGGGAATTTTTGATTTTTTTACTAGTGATATAGCCATTGATTTGGGAACGGCTAATACTTTAATTATTCACAAAGATAAGGTAGTGGTAGATGAACCCTCGATCATTGCAATTGACATGCACACGAATAAAGTATTGGCAATTGGCCGTGAAGCAATGCAAATGCATGAGAAAACCCACCACAATATTAAGACCATAAGGCCTTTAAAAGATGGTGTTATTGCAGATTTCCATGCCGCGGAGCATATGATCCGTGGCATGATTAAGATGATAGATAAAGATAAAAAAAGTAGTTGGTTCCCTACTTCACATAGGATGGTTATTTGTATTCCATCCGGGATCACAGAGGTAGAAAAAAGAGCTGTTAGAGATTCGGCAGAGCATGCAGGTGCAAAGGAAGTTTATATGATTCATGAACCCATTGCTGCCGCCATTGGGATTGGTATTAATATAAGCCAACCGATAGGTTCCATGATTGTTGATATCGGTGGTGGAACAACAGAGATTGCGGTCATCGCCCTTTCAGGAATTGTAGCTGATCAATCAATAAGGGTGGCTGGAGACTCTTTTACAAAAGATATCTTAGATTACATGCGACGGCAGCATAATTTATTAATTGGTGAGCGCACTGCAGAGCGAGTGAAAATCGAGATTGGTTCCGCCTTAACAGACTTAGATGATGGTCCTGAAGAATACGAGGTAAGAGGGAGAGATTTAATGACGGGAATTCCAAAAGTAATAAAAATTTCTTATACAGAGATTGCCTTCGCTATAGATAAGTCGGTGTCTAAAATTGAAGAGGCTGTATTAAAAGCTCTTGAAATATCACCACCGGAACTTTCAGCTGATATATATGAAAATGGAATTTATTTAACGGGAGGAGGAGCAATGCTTCGTGGTCTCGACAAGCGACTATCTCTTAAAACAAAATTGCCCATTCATATTGCTGAAGATCCGCTTAGGGCTGTGGTTAGGGGAACAGGCTCAGCGCTCAAAGAGCTTGATAATTATAAACCTGTATTGATGACTTAAATGCAGCTATTATTTTCCTTTTTATTTCGTAATCGGGTTTTAGGATTTTTTCTTTTTTTGGAGTTACTCGCATTGTCACTTTTTTTCTCAAATAGTAACCTTTACAATTCATATCTATTTAATACCTCTAATAAATTCGTTGGAATGGTGCTCGAAACAAATCACAATATTGCTCAATATTTTCAATTGGATGAGCTTAATCAGAAACTTCTCATTGAGAATGCATTATTGAGAGAGGAATTGTTAAAAAAAAATTTGGGAGTTAATATGTACGATACACTCATGGAAACTACACATGTGATTCCAGCCCAGGTCATAAATAATGAGTTTCAAAAACTGGAGAATTACCTGACAATAAATAAGGGATCCTTATCTCAAATTGAATCGGGGATGGCAGTTATTTCAAGGGAGGGAGTTGTAGGCATCATTAAGTCGGTCAGTCGCCATTTTTCTACGGTAACTTCTATTTTGAATCGGAAATTAATGATTTCTAGTCGACTTAATAAGACAAATACTTTATGCACTGTCCAGTGGAATTTACAGGGCCCCTCAGTAGCAGATTTAAAATTCATTCCTCGTCATATAAAATTTAATATTGGAGACACAGTAAGTACCTCAGGCTATAATGCAGTTTTCCCTGCAGAGGTTATGTTAGGGACCATCATGTCATATCAATTACCCGATGAGTCTCCTTTTTATTTGGCCAAGATTAAATTATTTTCAGATTTATCATCAATAGATGCTGTCTATGTGATAAGAAACCCATTAAAAAATGAGATAGATAGTTTGCAAATTGTTTTATGAATAGAGTAAGTTGGAAATTGATGACGTTTTATTTCGTTGGATATGTTGTTTTACAAATACCGTTGCTATATAAATTTGTCTTATTTAATGTAGCTTTTAGTTTCTTCTATTTGGGGTATTTAATTTTCTTTCCATTGGGGCAAAATCCTTTATTAAGACTGATGGCTGGGTTTTTAACGGGGTTGTTCATCGATATTTTTTCTAATACCCCAGGTCTTCATGCAAGCGTTTGTACTTTTGTTATGTTTTTTAGAGACACTTGGTTAAGACGTATTTTAGAATATGAAGAGGGTGTTTTTGATATGAATATTTACATTTTAAAAGCTCGAGGGATATTACTCTATGTTTTGCCAGTCATATTTATTCATCATCTTATGATATTTTGGATTAATTATGGGAGTGGTATTGGAGTCTTTTTGGTATTTGACCGTATTTTGGCTAGTACTATTTTTTCTTTTACGAGTATTTTAATAATTAATTTGGTTATTTCCATAAAGCCAAGTCGTATATGAAAAGTCGTATTTTAGGGATAAAAGTATTTATAATCCTTACAATTTTTGTGCTGTCCATCAGGTTATTTAGTATTCAAATTATGGATACAAATTATAAAGAAAAAGCCAATCGAAATGTAATTCAAAGAGTCATTGAATATCCCTATAGGGGTCTTGTATTTGATCGTCATGGCAAGCTTTTAATGTACAATGATCCTATTTTTGATTTAGAGATAACTCCAAAAAATGTTGACTTATCAGACTCATTGTTGGTTAAAGAATTATTGTCGATAACGCAAAAAGAATTTGACCATTCCTACCGAGAGGCTAACTCTTTTTCTAGGCACTTACCTTCTGTCTTTTATAAGGAAATGTCCAATATAAAGTTCGCTTCATTTCAAGATAGAATGGTAGATCTTAGAGGGTTCAATATTAAAACAAGAACTACGCGGGGTTATGCTGAAAAGGGAATGGCAAATATTTTGGGGTATGTGGGGAAGGTAACTCGAAATCACCTAAAATTAGACACTACTGGCTATTACAAGGCAGGGGATAACATAGGAATTACAGGAATTGAAAAAACTTATGAAAGCTCAATAAGGGGATTGAGAGGAGTTAAATATCGTAATGTAGATGTACAAGGAATTAATATGGGTTCTTTTAAGAATGAGGCTTATGATACTTTACCACAACCAGGTCTAAATTTAATACTTACCATTGATGCGACTCTTCAGAAATACGCAGAAAAACTTATGGAGGGGAAAACGGGAAGTCTAGTGGCGATTGATCCTTCGTCTGGCGAAATATTAGCTATGGTTTCGGCTCCATCTTATGATCCTTCTTTGCTTTCAGGCAGAAGATTTTCTAAAAATTTTGCAATTATTCAAGCGGACTCTCTGAAACCCTTATTTAACCGGCCCTTACAGGCCATGTATCCACCAGGATCAATGTTTAAGACTGTGCAGGCTTTAATTGCGTTGGAGGAGCAACAGGTTCAAGCGGATGAAATTATTACTGTGAATGGTCAACTTATTGGCGATCATGCTCCAGCAGGTAGATACGACATCGAGCGCGCGCTTACTAAATCTTCAAATAATTATTTCTTTAAAATCTTTCGCCGGGTTATTCAGCAAGGGGAACATTTAAGCCCCTTTATTGACAGTAGAATAGGTTATAACAAGTGGCGGGATTTTGTTTTGCAGTTTGGTTTTGGGAATTCGCTAAATGTAGATCTTCCCAATGAGAAAGTAGGCTTCATACCTAGTTTAGAATTTTATGACAAAATTTACGGCAAAGAAAGATGGAAGTTTTCTAATATTTATTCTCTAAGCATTGGTCAGGGGGAACTGTTGGTAACTCCCCTTCAGATGGCTAATCTGGGTGTAATTTTGGCTAACAGAGGGCATTATTATACTCCACATCTAGTTAGAAAAGTAGGTACTGAAAGTTCAGATTTCAGTCAAAAAAAGAATGTAGATATAGATAAAAGTCATTTTGAAACCGTTTTGGATGGAATGCAGGCATTGGTAACGGTACCTGGGTCAAGGGCATATATACCGGATTTAATTTTTTGTGGTAAAACTAGTACAGTTGAAAATCCACAAGGTTTAGACCATTCTGGGTTTATGGGATTTGCTCCTAGGGAAGATCCAAAAATAGCCATTGCAGTCTATGTTGAAAACGCGGGCTGGGGAGCACGCGCAGCATTGTCAGCAGCCAGTTTAATCATTGAAAAACATATAAATGGGTCAGTCAAAAAGAAATGGCTCGAAAACTATGTTTTAAAGGGAGACTTCGAAGATGCGAGACCAGAATAGATACCAAATAGATACTTTATCAGTGGTTTATTTTTTATCACTAGTCGCACTTGGGTGGATTAACATATATGCTGCAGACTATGATTTGGATAATACTGTCTCATTTTTTGATTTAAGTCAAAGCGCGACAAAGCAGCTTATTTGGATTGGGACTTCTTTCTTATTAATTGCAGTAATTTTTATCTTGGATTATCGATTTTATGATTCATTTGGTTATGTGATTTGGGGAGTATCTATTTTCTTTCTTTTGGCTGTGTTGTTTTTTGGTGAAGAAGTTGCAGGGTCAACTTCTTGGTTTGAAATTGGATTCATAAAAATTCAACCTGCTGAGTTCACTAAAATTGCTGTTTCTATTGGATTGGCAAAATACCTGAGTTCGCAGCACATAGGGGGATCTGTTAAGAGTAAACTGGGTATCTCTGCGTTGTTATTTTTAATACCGATGGGCCTTATAATTATGCAGGGGGATTTAGGTACAGCAATGGTGTTCAGTAGTTTCACTTTGGTTTTATTCAGAGAAGGTCTTAGCGGAAAGCTATTGTTTTTTTCACTTTATGCCGTTATTTTATTTTTTTTAACCCTTTTGGTAGATCAATGGATACTACTTTTAATGGTTTTTGCCTCGTTTTTGGTATGTTTAGGGTTATTTATCAAGAATAAAAAAGTACTTATTTTAATACTGGTAGTCGCTATTCTAAGTTGTGGATTAATAAAGAGTGTTGATTTTGTATTAAATGAAGTACTTAAAGATCATCAGCGACTTCGGGTTATGTCCTTGATTAATCCAAACGCAGACCCATTGGGTATTGGTTGGAATGTATTGCAATCTAAAATAGCAATTGGATCGGGAGGCTTTATGGGTAAGGGTTTTTTGAAAGGAACGCAAACTAAATTTGACTTTGTTCCTGCTCAAACCACAGACTTTATTTTTTGCACTGTGGGAGAAGAGCAGGGCTGGTTAGGAGGGACCTTGATCATGATTCTCTTTGGTGCTTTCTTTTTGCGCTTATTGAAGATAGCAGAGCGTCAAAAATCAAATTTTGTAAGGATTTATGGTTATTCAGCAGTGTCTATTATGTTTTTCCATTTTGCTATAAACATAGCGATGACCATCGGGTTAGTCCCGGTTATAGGCATACCACTTCCTTTTTTTAGTTACGGCGGCTCTAGTCTATGGACTTTCACAATGTTGCTCTTTATACTTCTTAAGTTGGACAGTCAAAGAATGAAAATATTATAGCATTGATTAGCGAAATCTTCTGAAAATAATTTTTAATAATTCTTTGACAACCTCGGCATTCATGTCCCACTGATATTCCTGCGCCTCATATCTTATTAAATGCTCTACGGCTGCATCAAAATTTTCTAAACGCTCTATTGATTTAATGGTAGCCTTAAACTTCTCTTCATTATCGTCAAACAATTCTTTAATAAACATATATTGGTGATTAATTGAAATATTTGATAAAATACTGGTGATTCGCTCTTCCTGATGGGTATCTGCTATAGTTTTAGATTCGGATTGGAATTGTTCATTAATAGTTTCAAAGTCTAGTTTTGATAGTTCGGGTTCTTTTCTGTAGCCTAAATCCTCAATGAGTGCTTTAGAGGCTTTGGAAGAATTTTTTTTGTTTTTGTAAACCTCAATGATTGGATCTTCTAAAGGGAAATCATCTAGTTCATCTTTTGTGACATAGTTGTTTTTAATTTCATCCAAAGTTTGAATATCATCCATTGAAAAATCATTATTTGTTTCCAAAGAACTTTCATTGGGAAGGGGAACTTCCAAGTCGCTCGATTCTTGAATAGATCCTTCTGGGGCCAAATCATTAGTATCTTTTTCAGTGACTTCAATGGCTTTTTCTCTATTATTTTGTTGATTTCTAGGAAGATTATTGCTGCTCTTTGGTGGTATTATTTTTTTTTCTGGATTTTCTAGGATTTTTTTCGTCTTTATTTCGAAATCTTTTTCTACTGCTGCGTCCCTATTTTTTTCTTTATTTTCCTCTAATAGATTATCACTATTTTCTGAGACTGATTGGCCTTCAATAGAAGCTAATTGGGAATCATCTTTAGATTCATTTGGATCGCTTGAGAGCTCTTTGACAATTACATTGCGTTCATTATTTTTTTTAATAGGTTCACTAGACTTGAATAATTCTTGTTTTTTGAGAATAAGAATTTCAGATAGTTGCTCGACAAGTTGATGATTATCAAGTTTATGTACCTTAAAAAAGTCAATTGCATAACTTTTTAAATGCTTTAGATTGTTGGTATCGAAGGCTTCTATAAAATCTAATATTAAGGGTTTATGAAATACTATGTATTTTACGAACTGTGAATTTAATTTTTTATTAATGAGTATTTCTGGCCTCTTCTTGATTTCATTATTCAAGTAGCTCACAGGATCAAAATTAAGGATAATAAGGTCTTCAACTGCTTTTTCAATAATAGGTTTTAAGTTTTCAGTATTGATCGAAATGTTTTGAGAGAGGGTGTTCATTAATTGCGAAATCATTACTTTCACTTGAGGTGCTTGATAATTAAAATAAGGACTTTCAATTCTTTTTATCTCTTCTTGCCACTTTTCAAAGAGAGATTTAACGATGAATAGATTTAGCTGTTTTATAGGAGATATATATAGGATTTCCTTACCTGTGAGCATTTCTTTTTCTCTAAATGGCTGTATCATCAGTTGCTCTGAAAAAACAGTTTTGTATTGACGGATAAAGTCTAGATTTAATTTTTCTTTTATCATAAGGGCATTGAAAAATGCTAAGTTTAATGTTTTTCGTACTAGGTAAAGCTATTGATTAGGAAGGTAAAAATGAAGGGCTATAGATTTATTTTATGAAAACTTATGAATTTTTCATGGGGGTAATTAAATTGAATGTCTTTCAATCTTCAAAAACTTTAACGTTCCTCGCATTTTAAAATTATTTTTGAAATAAGCTGTTTCTTTAGCTTTGAAGACTAAGTTAATTGAATATATAAGGCATGAAATATATTCATGATAAGGTATTTTCAAAAAGAACAAAATTATTTTAAAATGGGGCGAACTGAAGTTATTTGCGGGCTTATGTTTATAGATAAAAGGGATGCTTTTTTGGAAGGGAAACAGATGCGATGAATGGGGGGTCATATGTTCAAATTTTAAAATTAATGTTGGACATAAGATGTACTGAAGATATTATTATGATGTATAACTCAAATAATCTACCCGTTTTGCCGATGAACAAGGCTAAGCGCATATTTAGTAAACTGGACTTTTGTGATGTATCAAGGATTGATGAGGTTAAGTTTTTGATTATGAACTATAATAAAGTTCGTTAATATTTTGGCAAATCTAGAAAGTCGTGTTATCCTGCTAGGCTTAGATATGGATTACTTCCGAAAAACTTTTGATTTATTTGTCCATCTTATTAGTAGAGCAGGATATGATATTAAATTACAGTGGAAATTGGTAAATTCGGATCTTTGGTTTTTTCCGATAGGTTGTCGAAGTCTAATTGGGAAAAATTAGTTGGAGAACGCCAATGGTATGAAGTATTGTGTAGAGCATGTTTTTATGAAGAGTAAGAGTATTTGTTCCTGTATTGCTTTGATTATGTTTTTTCATAGCTTTTTAAAAGGGCAAGAGATGGCAATAGGATCTTGGAAGAGTCATTTTAGTTATGCTGAGGGACGCCTCCTTGCTGTAGGTAATGGTACTATTTTTTGTGCTGCTACTCATGGCCTTTTCAGTATAAAAGACGATGTTTTGGAGGTCATTGATAAAAATAAGGGACTTTCCGGAGTCAGTGTTTCAGCACTAAATTTTTTTGAAGAGCCACAGGTATTATTGATTGGTTATGAAGATGGTATCATTGATCTGGTTTATACCGATCACGTAGTTTCGATTCAAACGTTAAGTAATATCGAAATGATTACATCAAAAGCGATCAACGATTTTGTACATCAGGGTAATCAGATTTATCTAGCAACAGATATGGGTATCGCCCTACTTGATTTGAAAACTGAGCAGATCAGTGATTTTTATAGTGAAATTGGACCTAATGGATCAGTGGTATCTGTTCAGGATTTGTTTTTACATGATGACAGTTTGTTTGCAATTTCAAATGAGGGCATTTTGGCAGCAAATTTGAATGTGAATCTTTTTGATTTTAATAATTGGGAGTTTTATCAAGAAACATCGATTTTTAAATCCATGAGCATATTTAAGTTTTCAAATGATCTTGCGGTTTTGAGTGAGGATTATTTATTTATAAAATCTAATGATATTTGGGATACGTTATTGGTATTGCCAGAGGCGATGAATAAAGTGACTTCTATAAATCAAAATACGTATTTTCTTTCAGATCAAGCAGTTTATGAAATGAACGAGGGAGTGATTGTGCCTTTGATAAAAGACCGTTTTAAATCAGGTCATGATCTTATCGTGAATGGAGAAGTATTTTGGATTGCTGATGGAGATTTAGGTTTGATTAATATCACCGAAGATATGAATCAACAAGTAATACCTAATGGGCCTATGTATGATGATATATCTGGAATGGATATCCTAAATGGGGATTTATATGTCTTTCATGCGCCTGATCCAGATACATCATTTTCTGAAACTATCGAGGGTTACTCTAAATTTAATAAAGACCAATGGGAGGCGCAGAGAGTTGAGGATTTTAATAATATTTCGGGGATCGCTCAGTTTAAGGGTAAGCTGTTTTTATCCTCTTATGGGCAAGGAATTTATGACTTTGAGGACGAAAAATTGGTTTCTAATCCAGAATTAAATAATGCATCGATTACTGATATGTGTACTACGGATGATTTTTTATGGTTCACTAATTATATGAGCCAGAAGCCTTTAGGTCGTTATGATGGAGAAAGCTTATCATTTTTGTCTAGTGCCCAATTAGGTACGACGACTCCTTTGTGCATTGTTGAGTCATTAGAAAATGTTTTATGGGTTAAAAATAGTTCAACAGAGCGTTTTGGAGTCGTGGCTTTTGACCCTTCAAAAAATTTAATTTGGCAGGCGAAGCCTTCATCTGGAATACCCTCAAAAACTATCAATGATATTGAAGTGAATAGAGAAGATGAGCTTTGGATGGTAACAAAATTAGGCCCAGCTTATTTTTCGGAGGCTTCTTTAATTTCCGAGGAAGATCAGGCTTATTTCCCTTATTTTGAGGGCAAAATTTTATTCGAAAATGAAAAGGTTACTGCAATAGCATTTGATGGTGGAGATCGCTTGTGGCTAGGTAGTGAACGTGGTTTGTGGGCCTTTAGCAAGACGCTTCAGACCCAGATATATCATTTCACTCATGAAAATTCTTTTTTGCCTTCAAATACGATTTTGGAATTGGCTTTTGATGGGGAATCTGGTGCTCTTTATATCTTGACAGAAGAGGGCTTGGTTTCATATCAGACCAATTCATCAGCACCTCTGTTATCAAACAGTCAAGTAACTATTTATCCTAATCCGATCACTGCTAATTATGATGGGGATCTGATTATTTCGGGGGTTGTCGGTGATGCTATGATAAAGTTTGCGACTATTGAGGGGACGATTTTATATGAGACTCGAGCAAATGGAAGTATGGTCTCCTGGGATTTAATAAAGTTTAACGGGGATCGGTTATTAAATGGAGTCTATTTGGTCTTTGTTACAGACATGGATGGATCAGAAAAATGGGTTGGAAAATTTGCTATTCTACGATGATAATTGAGACAGAAGGAATTGTGATAAATTATTTTAAATATAAAGAGTCATCTATTATAATAAAAATATTGACAGAAGAGTATGGATTTCAATCTTTCTTGCTCAATGGAGTCCGAAGTATGAGATCAAAAAAGAGTATCGGTAGTTTTCAGTCATTAAATGTGCTTGAGTTAGTGGCTTATAAATCTTCTAAATCAGATATATATCGGCTCAATGAGTTTAAACTACTTCATCTCACACCCTCTTTTCAGATTAATTTAAAAAAAAGTGCTATGGTGATGTTTTGTACAGAATTATTGAGTAAAACCTTGTTTTATGAGCGAACAGAGAATCGAGATCTGTATCAGTTCTTAAAAAATGAAATTATCATTTTTGATCAATTAAAAGAAGAATTTGAGTCTTATCACATTTATTTCTCAATAAAATATGCCAGTTATTTAGGGTTTTTAATTCAGTCAGTTGACTGTTTACTCCCCTTTAAAGAGAATTTAAGTTCACCACTTTATATATATTTGGATAATATTATCCGATCGGAGCGCTACATCGGTGAGCCGACTACGGGAACTTTAAGAAGTTCGGCATTAAAACACATAATTAATTATTACAGCCTTCATATGGAAAATTTAGGTGAGATTAAGTCATTGAAGGTTTTGTCTCAAGTTTTCAAGTGAAAGTTTCAATTCAGTTATTAAATAATAGCAGTTAATTGACTATTCGAAGGGTAAGGTATATCATCTTTTTGCGTGATGTTTTAATACTATCGGTATCAGCATTTGGCGGGCCTCAAGCCCATATTGCAATATTTTTAGATTTACTGGTTAAAAAGCGGGCTTATCTGTCAGAAAAGGATTTGATCGAACTTTTCGCTTTATGTCAAATTTTACCTGGCCCTACTTCTACTCAAACAATAACGGCACTGGGTTACAAGATAGGGGGATCTAAATTGGCCTATTTAACCCTTGTGGTTTGGGCATTTCCTGCAGTAATATTGATGATGGCCGCCGCTCTTACTGTAGATATTTTAAATGATCAGAATATATCTTTGGAATTTTTAAGATATGTTCAACCTATGGCGGTGGGGATTGTAGCCTATTCGGCATATCGTATTTCCAGTAGTGTAGTTTCGAGTATAGATGGATATCTTTTGATGGCTTTTGCAGCATTTTGTTCCTTTTATTTACGTTCACCTTATGCTTTTCCAGTTTTATTATTATTGGGAGGGTTTATAACGTCTTTTAAATATAAACAGCAACCCAAATCTGAAAAATTATCTTTGAATATCAATTGGACACATTTTATGGCTTGGGCTGGGGTATTATTTATAGCGGGCATATTTGGTACGTTCTTTAGTTTCCTACCTATCAAAATTTTCGAAAACTTTTATCGAAATGGGTCTTTGATTTTTGGAGGAGGTCAAGTGCTCATTCCTTTACTGTTTACAGAGTTAGTTGAATTTAAAGCTTTGCTTACCTCTGAAGAGTTTATTTCTGGCTATGCTATGGTTCAAGCAGTACCAGGGCCTACATTTTCATTTGCAGCTTACCTTGGGGCATTGATTATGTCAGAATGGGGTACCGGAGGTCAAATTGCGGGAGGTCTGCTGGCTGTATTGGGGATTTTTTTGCCTGGCACTTTTTTGATTTTCTTCGTCTCTAAATTTTGGGAAGATGTTAAAAGATACAGAATGATTAAAGCTTCTTTGGAAGGGATTAATGCAGTCAGTTCAGGTTTGGTAATCGCAGCGACGTTGTACCTGATAGAGCCAATTCCTTTTACTGGAACAAATTATACATTAATTTTTTCCACTTTTTTGGTATTATTCTTCACTAAAATTCAGGCGCCCTTTGTGATTTTGGCAGGATTGATTATGGGATTTGTTATCAGCTAAATGTAATAATTGTGTGCACTATTGCTGCTAATCTTCCATTTTTTCATAGTCAAATTCCTCCAAGAATGATTGTGTTTGCTCTATGTTCTGAAAATTAAAAACTTTTGAGTCTCCTTTGTTGCTAAAAATCTCAATTTTTACAGTTTCTACCGCTTTATTGTTAGCGAGCGGGTTAGAAATTAAGCGTCCAGTTTCAGAGACGTCATCTTTCACTTTATAAGTGAGAGCGACTGTTTTTCTTTTAACTCTGCCGCAATATGAACAACAAAATTCTTGGTTAACACTACCGTTCCAAAATTCTGTTGCTTCTTCCACTACTTCCTCTTTTACAAGTCGTAAGGTTCTAAAACCGCAATTATCGCATTCATGTGCATTAAGGTGACCTTTGTATTTTTCTATGTGGGTGTAACCTGTTTCTTGATCAATCCAAACGTCGTAGTCAACTGAGAAAACGTTTTCTTCAGCTTGTTGCCCTTCATCTAGATAAGCATCCTCTTCTTCTTCACTAAGCAATTTCATTTTATTCCCAGTAGTTGGATTGATTCTTGGGGTATACCTCAATTTTTCAAGTCGAGCACTAATTCGTCCGGGGTAGTAATAGGTGAATATTAGGTGCGCAACATATCCATACAGCGTTCCAAAGCATATGCCCATAAAAGCTCTGATGGCAAACCAGGGCATAGGAGCTCTTTCGACAATTTCTTCTTGCAGAATGTTTACTAAACAGAAAATTGCCAAAGCAACCATAATTTGGGAAAAGCGTAAAACATTTATTTCAGACTCGCTGGCGACTTCGTGTTTGGCCTTCATTGATTTCTTGGTGCTGTACACGATCCAATAAATTACCACTGACAAAATGGAAATAGCAAGAAACACTACGATCAGCCATTGCATGGTTACTGCCCACAGGTCTAAAAAGGTCATGTCACTATCTTGTAAGTTCATTTTATATATTTTTAAGTAGGGTAAATTTAATATAAATTCATTGAAAAACAGATTTCGGACAGAAAGAAATGACCATTTTTAATAAGATTGGCTTCAAATAGGCGATTTAAAACGGGGAAAAGGATTAAAATTTGGGAGAGTCATTCAAGAAATAAAATTCCTTCTTGGGAAAACATTAATTATGTTTAAAAGGATAAAAGTTTTTCAGCTTCGCCAAATAGGGTCTTAGCCATAAGGAAAATTTCATCTCCATCATTATAAACAGGATAAAATCCGTCACTTTTCCAAATTCTACGACCAATGTAAGCCTTCATTAAGAGCTGGAGTCGCTTTTTTGATAGTTCAAATTGCATTTCATCGAAAATTAAACCATTTCTATCGGCTCGCATCTTGATTTCACTTAGCTGTTGAGTACTTATCTGATAATCTGAAATAAATGTTTTTAAACCTAATTTTTTGAGATAATTTTCATTTTTGGTAGCGTAGGATAAGGCATATTCAGCTAATGTATTTGACGTAAATAGCGCATTTATATAGGGACTATTTTGACTGGTATCGTAGGCCACAAAATAATCTGGTATTACGCCTCCACCTCCATAAACTGTTCTACCGTTTTTAGTTTTATAAATTAAGGAATCAATGATTTGAATACTGTCCTTAATAAACATTTCGCCATTGATAAACCGCTCATGATACTCTTTTCTATATTCTGTGAGATTATTTTCATAAGGTTTTTGAATGCATCGCCCGCTAGGGGTGTAATATCTTGAGATAGTCAATCTTAATTGACTGCCATCTCCTAGATCAATAGGCATTTGAACAAGTCCTTTACCGAAGGATCTTCGTCCAACAATGAGTGCTCGATCATGGTCTTGTAATGCACCAGCAACAATTTCTGATGCAGATGCGGAACCTTCATCAATTAAAATAATTAAGGAGCCTTTTTTAAAGGTCCCCCTTCTGGTAGATCGATGCGAATTATTGAATCGATTTTGTTTTCCTTTAGTATAAACAATCATTTTATTTTCTTCTATAAATTCATCAACAATCGAGATTGCTCGATCCATATAGCCTCCAGGATTACCTGTAAGGTCTAAGATGAGCTTAGACATATCCAACTGGATTAAGGCCTTTAGAGCTGCTTTGAATTCTTTGAATGTTGTAGCTGAAAATCTACTTATTTTAATGTAGCCTATCTCATCATCTACCATATAATGGGAATCCACTGAATATTGTGGAATAACGTCCCTTTCAATGTTAAATTTAAGTAGATTCTTTTGACCATAACGTTGAATATAGACAGCCACGTTTGATCCTTTGGGTCCCCTCAGTCTTTTGACTACATCACTATTGTTCATCCCAACACCTGCAACAATATCGTCATTCACACGTATAATTTTATCACCCGATTTTATTCCTAATTTTTCTGAGGGGCCACCGCTTAAGGGAAATAAAACGTTTATGGTATCATTAAAAATATTAAATTCAATGCCTATACCATCAAAATTTCCTTGGAGTTGTGCATTCATATATGCACTATTCTCTGCATTGATATAAGCCGAATGAGGATCGAGCTTAGCAAGTATGTCTTCGATGACTGATTCTACCATCTCATCTTCTGCCACCTCATCTACATAATCCTCTTCAATGTAGGATATAATTTTTCTTAACTTCTTGAAGTTTGCATTGAAGAATGTTTTTTCCGTGTCCAGTCCAGTTATTTGTGTACCAATAAGTACACCTAAACAGACAGATAAACTGAGGTAAAGGAGTAGTTTGTTAGTTTGACTAGTGCGCGAATATAGCATGACATACTGTTGATTTAAAAACGCAAAGATCGGTCAAAATATAATATTAATGGTCAGACTTTTGAAATTTGATTTTTTTGGTGTGGATGACTTTTGAATTTTTATATTTGCAGTGCGATGCAAATGATAGATAAGACTATTTCAACACTTCTTTCAGAAAATTCCGCTCACGGCAGGGTTTTACAAAGACTTGGTGTCGACTTTGAGATGTATTATCATCAAACTTTATTCGAGGTTTGCCAGGTATTTAAATGGAATCAAACAGCGATTTTAAAAGCACTTGAATTAGAAAAAGTAAACGCAAAGTTGACATATGAGGAACTCGAAAAACATTCTCTTGGACAACTTATGGCTTATTTGAGGCAGTCCCATGTCATCTTTATTAAGGAATATTTACCTTATATTGGTATTCTAGTTGATAAGTTAAAAGGTCCTGGATCATTAATCAAAGATCTTAAACTAGTATTTCCCCTCTTTTTTCAGGATTTCGTTACTCATATTCACGCAGAGGAAGATGGCTTATTTGATTACGTCAAGATTTTGTTGAGACTAGACAAAGGGACAGTGATCAATCCCCTGAAAAAATTATACTTTTTAAGGGATATTAATTTAGAAACTATTGCAGTAGATCACAAAGATGAAGATGAAATGGATAGCATGAGGGCGTTAGTGGCAGAACTTCCAGAGACAGAATTTATGATGGATCTTGTCAAGAAAGAATTTCAGTTATTTGATGAACTCTTAGGGTTTCATGCCAAAATAGAAGATCAGCTTTTTTTTCCAAAGTCGATCGTCTTGGAAAAACAAATCTGGGCTGAAATCGATCAACATTCAAAAGATAACTAATGGGACGTATTCTAGCAATAGATTTTGGCTCGAAGCGAAGTGGCATAGCCACTACGGACCCTTTAGGTATCGTAGCTACACCGCTCAAAGCGCTCTTAACTCATCATATTTTTGATTTTTTATCCCAATATTTTAAAAAAGAAGAAGTAGAGAAGGTTGTTGTTGGCTGGCCCAAGAACAGAGATGGATCTGACACTAATAATACGCCAATGGTGAGAGCTTTTCTGAATAGATTTAAGAAATTATTTCCTGAAATGCCATTGACTTTGCAAGACGAGTGGAACACTTCAAATCTCGCCATGACAGCTCTAATTGACAGTGGTGTTAAAAAAAAAGGGAGACGAGACAAACTTGCCATTGATCGTGTAAGTGCCGTATTAATTTTACAATCCTATTTGGAATCGAAAATATGATTTATCCTATCACGCTGTATGGCGATCCGATATTAAAAAAATCTGCTCAAGACGTTATTCCAGATCATGTGGATTTGTCCGTGCTTGTTGCAGACATGTTTGAAACCATGTCTCATGCGAATGGGGTAGGACTGGCAGCTCCTCAAATTGGGAAGTCTTTAAGAATATTTGTGGTAGACAGTACTCCGATGAGAGCTTCAGAGGAGCCAATTAAATCAGGATTGAGACAGGTATTTATTAATCCGAAAATCGTTGAGGAACATGGCGAAAAATGGCCCTTTGAAGAGGGTTGTTTGAGTATTCCAGGCATCAGGGAGGATGTCATGCGTGCATCCAATGTAAAAATTATATTTTTTGATGAATGCTGGAAACAGCATACATGCGAATTTAATGGAGTGGATGCTAGAATTATTCAGCATGAGTATGATCACATTGAGGGCATTCTGTTTACAGATCATATATCAGCCTTTAAGAGGAGGTTGCTTAAAAGTAAATTAACGAATATTAGCAGGGGAAAAGTAGAAGCAGAATACAGAGTCAAGATGCCTAATCGAAAATGACAGATTTAAAAATTAGTATCATTCAATCTAATTTATTTTGGGAAAATATTGAGGCTAACTTGGCCCATTTTGAAGAAAAAATGTGGGCTATTCAGGATGATATTGATTTGATTATTTTACCTGAAATGTTTTCCACAGGTTTTACAATGAATGTTGAGAGGTTATCGGAACCTCCAAATTTTAAAACCTTTCGATGGATGTTGCAAATGGCTGGTCAAAAGAAGGCTGTCATTATGGGATCCTATATAGTTAAAGAAAGTAATAACTATTTCAATCGCTTGTATGCTGTTTATCCAGATGAGACATTTCGCTATTATGATAAAAAGCATTTATTTGCTTTTGGGAAAGAGCAAGATTTTTTTGAGCCTGGAGAGGAGAAGACGATAGTCACTATAAAAGGGTGGAGGGTCTGTCCGCTAATTTGTTATGACCTCAGATTTCCAGTTTGGTCGAGATTAAAATCTAATGGCCCCGACTTCTATGAGTATGATGTATTAGTTTATGTTGCCAATTGGCCAAAAATGAGGGTCAATGCATGGGATATTTTATTAAGCGCACGGGCGATAGAAAATCAAAGTTATTGTATTGGTGTTAATCGAATAGGCGTAGATGGTAACAATCTGGAATATCCTGGACATTCGGGCGTCTATGATTATTCAGGAGTCCAACAGAAGTATCTGGGAGCTAAAGCCACCACTTTGATTACTGTACTGAGTAAAGAGAATTTAGATCTTTTCAGGAGTAATTTTCCCTTTCAAAAAGAGGCGGATTCTTTTATTTTCCTTTGAGTTTTTCTTTTATTTCCTGAATCAAAGGGTTATACGAATTAAAAAAGCTTATAGGTATTTTTTCTTTTAACTTTTCCAACAACATACAAGTGTTCAAACTGATTAGCAGATGCTCTTGCTTGTTTTGCATGACTTGATTTAAGATTTTGCCCAATCCATTGATATTTTGCCCTGATTTAAAAGTTAAAATGATTAAGCAATCTGGATTTTTAGCTATGAATTGGGATGCCCATTCAAAAAATGATGCATCGGAAAAAGAGTCTAAATGAAAGTAATCAGGAGGATTTGTTAATTTTGAAAGTGCTTGTATGATGGGACTGCCATAACTATGAATTGGAAGTTCATCGGTCGATTCATAAATCAATACTGATCTCATTATAATAATAGTTTAGTGCAATTTATATTTGATAAATGGAAAAATTCATAGAATATCTGTATTCCAAGTTTTTATTATGTGAAAGCGTATCAATTGATAGTCGCACCGTATCAAAAGGATCCCTTTTTTTTGGACTCAACGGGTCAAATTTTAATGGAAGTCGATATGCATCAGAAGCCTTAGAAAGAGGGGCGTCCTTTGCGGTCATAGATGACTATTATAATTTCAAGGATCCAAGAATTATCTATTGTGAAGACACTTTAAAGGCTCTTCAAAGTCTTGCAACATTTCACCGATCATTTTATAAAAATCCCTTGATTGCCTTGACCGGATCTAATGGTAAAACAACAACTAAAGAATTGATGTTTCGCGCATTGAGTAAAAAATACGTAACCCATGCAACTTTTGGGAATTTGAATAATCATATTGGCGTACCGCTAACCCTGCTAGGAATTACTCCACAGACAGAGATGGCAATCATTGAGATGGGAGCCAATCACGTGGGTGAAATCAATGAACTATGTCAGATGACTCAACCTACTCATGGATTAATTACCAATATTGGACATGCTCACACGGCGACTTTTGGAGGATTTGAGGGGGTTGTAAGGGGGAAAAGTGAACTTTTTGATTATCTACGAATCAATCAAGGGGTGCCCTTCATAAATACAGAGGATAAAGTTTTGGAAAATATGATCAAAAGATTTGAAAATAAGGTAGTTTACCCCAATATAGATATAAAGTTCGTTACTGCTAAGCCAATGGTATTTTACAAGATGGCTGAAGTTACGCATCAGACTCATCTTCTCGGCGCGTACAACTACATGAACATTGCAGCAGCTTATGCCGTAGGAACGTACTTTAAAGTCGAAAGAAAATCACTCTCAGAAGCGATAAACAACTACCAGCCAGATAACATGAGATCTCAGTTGCTATTAAATGGATCAAATCAAATACTCCTTGATGCTTACAATGCAAATCCTGATTCCATGCGCGTAGCATTGAACAGCTTGAAATCTTTTGAGGGGGATAAAATTGCGATTTTAGGAGATATGAATGAGTTAGAAGATAGTGAGGTTGAACATCTTCAATTACTTCAAGAGGTAAATTTATTGAAGTTGAAAATGATCATCATCGTAGGTCCTAAGATGGCTTTGATAAAGAGCAATTTTCCTAAAATTAAATGGTTTGCCACCTCCAAAGAGGTAGCTCAATTCATAAAAGGCCTATATTTTGAGAAGACAACCATTTTAATAAAGGGATCCCGATCGATTGAATTGGAGCGTGTTGTATCATCTTTTAATTAAATCATATGCTACGAGTTTTTGAATTTTTAAATGATTTGAAGAATCATAACAATCGGGAGTGGATGCAGGATAATAGACAGCTTTATCTGGAATCTAAAGAGGAGGTAACGGAGCTGATTCAAAAACTGATCAATGAGATAAGTCAGTTTGATTCAGGGATTTTAGGGTTGCAGCCTAAAGATTGTATTTTTCGCATTAATCGGGATATTAGATTCAGCCACAACAAAGATCCATATAAAAATAATTTTGGAGCAGCAATTACAGCAGGGGGTAGAAAAACGGGAAATCCTTCTTATTATTTACACATTGCTCCTGAAAAATCATTTTTTGCGGGAGGGATGTATATGCCAAGTGCAGGTAGGCTTAAGAAAATAAGGCAGGAGATCGATTATAATGCCTCAGAACTAAAGGCAATATTATGGGGAGATACTTTTTATAAGACTTTTGGAGATATCAGAGGACAGGCTTTGAAGACGTGTCCTAGGGGCTATTCTTCAGATCATCCAGATATCATGCTGTTGAGGTTAAAGTCTTTTTTGGTGAAAAAAGACCTGACCGACCGTTCTTTTCATTCACCACACTATTTTTCTCGACTGATTAGTTTGAGCGAGATGATTTATCCCTTTAATAAGTATTTAGAAGTAGCAATTAGCTAAGTCAAAATAATTTGATATTTGTTTGCAATAAATGATAACTCCGTTACTTTTACCATCCATTTTTAGGGCGCTTAGCTCAGTTGGTTCAGAGCACCTCGTTTACACCGAGGGGGTCGGGGGTTCGAATCCCTCAGCGCCCACAACCTAGAATTGGAAATGGTATTTTTCAACCCTCCCATTATGATAGAAATTCATAGTTTTAAAAATGCTGACTTCCACGATGTCAAGAATCTTCTCATTGGTGCTTTTTCCAAAAACTTTAACAAGGGTTATAATACTGATTTTCTAGATTGTTCATCATCAAACGGCTTTGTTGTGAAGTTTGAAAATAAAGTAATTGGATATGCATCTCTTCATATTATTGAAAAAGTAAATAGAAGATCTTGCTTGATCGAAGATGTTGTAATCTCCGGAGAACACAGAGGCAGTGGAATTGGTAAAATTCTTATTAACCATATTATTGATTTTTCTAAAACAAAAAAATGTGATAAGATAATTTTAAATTCTTCTGAATCGAATATTAGATTTTATGAAAAATTGGGATTTACTAAAAATGAAGTTCAAATGATAATTAGGAATTAGAAATGTGTGGAATTGTTGGTTATATTGGCTCAAATCCGGCGTTAAATTTTTTAATTGATGGTTTAAAAAAGCTTGAATACAGAGGTTATGACTCCTCAGGAATCGTAGTACTTAAGGAAAAGCCTTATTTAAAAAAATGTCAAGGTAAAATTTTAAAACTTGAAAAAATTTTAAGAGAAAAGGAACTAAAGTTAGCTCAAGTTGGACTGGGACATACGAGATGGGCAACTCATGGTGTTCCTAGCACAGTTAATTCTCACCCTCATGTTTCTAATTCAGGCGAATTATACATTGTTCATAATGGAATCATCGAAAACTATGAGTCAATTAAGTCCGTTTTGATAAAAAAAGGATATCATTTCAAATCGGAAACTGATACTGAAGTTCTTGTCAATCTAATCGAAGAGGTTAAAAAAACTGAAAATGTAAAACTTGGAAAAGCAGTTCAAATTGCTTTAAATCAAGTAATAGGAGCATTTGCCGTTTGTTTTTTGGATATAAATAACCCTAATGAAATTGTTGTCGCCAAACTTGGCAGTCCACTTGTCATTGGAATTGAAAATAATAATTTTTACATAGGTTCAGATCCCTCTCCTTTCATAAAATACACAAATAGATGTCTTTATTTAGGGGATAATGAAATGGCAATTTTAAATAACAAAAATGGCCTAACGCTCAGGAGTTTACAAACGGATAATATATTAAAACCAAAGTTAGAAAACCTAAAATTAGAGTTAGAGCAAGTTGAAAAAGGAGGTTTTAAACACTTCATGTTAAAAGAAATTTTTGAACAGCCAAAAAATATAAAAGATGCCCTTAGAGGTAGGATTTTGACTCGGCCAAATAGAATTAAAATTTCATCGATTGAGGAGAATATTAAGAAAATCACGAAGTCCAATAGGTTAATATTCATCTCATGTGGATCATCATGGCATGCAAGTTTATTAGGGGAATATTATTTTGAGGAGTTAGCGAGAATTCCTGTTGAGGTAGAATATGCATCAGAATTTAGATATCGAAATCCTATAATCAAAGAAGGGGATATAATCGTACCCCTTTCACAGTCAGGAGAAACAGCAGATACATTGGCTGCCGTCAAAATGGCAAAAGAATTCAATCCCTTTCTTTTCGGAATATGTAATGTTGTAGGATCGTCAATTGCTCGTGAAACCGATTCAGGAGTTTACATTCATGCGGGGCCAGAAATTGGCGTAGCTTCTACAAAAGCATTTACTTGCCAGGCAATAATTCTGTTGATGCTTTCTCTAGATTTAGGCTACAGGTTAGGGAAGTTAGACAGCTCTAAATATAATTTAATAATTGATGAGTTGGTCAAAATTCACTATAAAGTGGAACAATTATTAAAAGAGTCAAAAAAAATAGAACACATTGCAAAAAAGTATCAAAACTCAAGAAATTTTCTTTATTTAGGAAGAGGCTTAAACTTTCCAATTGCATTGGAGGGAGCTCTAAAATTAAAAGAAATTTCATACATACATGCAGAAGGATATCCAGCAGCAGAAATGAAACATGGTCCTATTGCCTTGATTGATAAAGATATGCCAGTTGTTGTTATTGCGACAGAAAAGGGTAAATATCACAAAATACTCAGTAATGTTATGGAGATTAAATCTAGAGGAGGTAAAGTGATTGCTATCTTGTCTCAAGGTGATAAAGATATAAAGAGAATCGCTGACGATTTTATCGAAATTCCAAATGCAGATGAACTAATTTCTCCGATTTTGGCAAATATTCCCCTTCAGTTACTTTCTTATCATATTGCAGAACTTAAGGGATGTGAAATTGATCAGCCAAGGAATTTAGCTAAATCAGTTACGGTGGAGTGAGTTTATGGGATGGAAGTTGTAACCCCAAAATCATAATTATAAGTTTTTCAATATCAATTACTACCACCAAACTTTGGGAATCAAATTATAGTGATTACCAACAGTATTTATACAATCGTATTTGTGAGTATAAAGAAAAAAGTGTAACTCCTATTGGATATAGAAAGATATCTCAAATCTTCAATGAAGATGGATTGAAAACACCTCTTGGTAAAATATTTACAAATTCCCATGTCCATTCAATATACAAGAAAGGAAAGATTAGAAAAGAAAGGGTTAATAGAGAAGATATAGTACAGGTCCCTCAACCAGAAATATATGTAATTAAGTAATTGTATTATTGTTTATGATGGTTTATCTCAAGACTTTATTATTAGTTTTAGTTTCAATTAATCAAATTTACTCTCAAGAATTTAAATGTGATTGTTATAAAGATTTAGTTTTTTTATATACTGAAATAAAATCAACACCTTCTTATAAAACTTTAGACAAAGAGGATAAGTTAAGTTTTAAAAAAAGTTTCGATAATGTATTAAATGGTGTTGATTCAAATCAAGTATCAACTTATGAGTGTTTTTATTTTATGAATAAAGTTCTTGAACCATTAAATGATAATCACTCTGAAATTTATGGGAATACGATTTCTTTTGATAAAAAAAGAATTAAAGAACCCTTCTACTTGGACTCAATTAGTAGTCTAAAGGAGTTTAACATTTTTCCTAAACAATCGATTGATTTAGATTCTTTACAGGAAAAACTTAAACTCCAACCTAAAGAAAATGTTGAAGGAAAATATTCTATTAAAGATGTGATAGAAATAATCATATACAAAGATGATTTAGAAAATGATTACAAGGGAGTTGTGACCAAATCAAAAATACCACTTTGGAAAAAAGGAGAACAGATTTTAAAACTGGTAGAAAAAGATGGTTATTTCCAAATATTAACCGGTGGGTTTAATGATAAAAAACTTTTGTTTTATAGAGACAAAATAAATAATGGTAGATTTTTATTTACAAAGTGGTCTAAAATAAAGAACTATGATAATCATTACGATATAAAGAAAAGTTCTCAAAAATATGAGTTTTTTGATTTAAACTCCGAAACACAGTATTTAAGATTAAGTAGTTTTAGTTGTTCAAATAATATTTTAACCAATTCTTTCGATTTTTCATATTCAATTAAAAACAAGGTTAATAAAGATTACTTAATAGTTGATTTAAGGAACAATAGTGGGGGTTGTGAAAAAAACTCAAAAAAATACTTGAAACTATTGAAACGATACTCAAAAAATCATAAGGGGAAAATATTTGTTTTAGTAAATTTTTTAACGAGAAGTAATTCAGAACAATTTCTTCTTAAACTTAAAAAAACAAATGAGGTTGTTGTATTGGGAGATGACACCAATAGTTCACTTTCATTTGGATGGAATACCTCGAATTCAAAAACATCTTTTTCAAAACGATTCAATATTCATCTTACCGATATGGATTTTAGTCAATATTTAGAATATCAAAATGTAGGTATAAAACCAGAACATTATCTAAATGTTGATAGTGATTGGATTAAACAAACATTATCAATAATTAATGATTATAAATAATCAAAAATTTATAGGGTTACAATTTCCAACCCACAAGATTATTCCCTCACCGTAGAGTAATCTTTTCCATCCCTAACATTTGGATATTAAAACCAAGGATTAATGAACGATTACTTATGGTGAATACAAAAATCATAGTAAAACTGTAACGCTTAATTAAATTAATTGTTTAGCGGATACATCTAAAATTTATTTTTTTATTTTGAAACTCTTTGAACTTTAAGTCACTTTATAAACTAGAAAACAATTCTTCAAAATAGTTGGTATTCGTACGATATATATTTGTACCAATTGCATTAATTTCAGTAATTCCCTCTTAGTATTAAAAATCAAAAATTCTTGATTAATATCAAATGTTACCATTAAGGTTGAATAATTGCTAATGGTGAAATCAACAACAATGACTAAAACATTCTGTCTGAATCTAATTAATTCTCTCTTTTATGGAAAAAAGAGTAAAGGAGCTTGGAGACTGAATCGAAGCCGTATTATCAAAGAATAAAAATTAATTATTTTTTTAAAAAATGCAAAGCTTCGCGAAAAGTGGTTGAAAAATGCAAACGATTGCGGATAAAATTTATGTAAAGTTATTTTTTTGTTAATAAAAAAAGAATCTAATTTGCTTCCTTTAATTTTTACAAGTAATAAATATTTTATAATTTTTTAATTAAAATGGTATAGAAAAATAAATTTTTAATAAAATAAAAGAGGATTTAATAAAATAATTTAAATGATAAATAATATGAGAAATTTAGAAAAACATATTGCATTTTTTTTATCTGCTGCACTACTTACTTTTTTCGTAAGCTGCTCTGATGATGATGATGATACTCTATCAGACATATTAAGTGATGATCAGATCGATGAAATTGTAGATGAAATTGTAGATTCGGGACCTGTGCTTGCAGATGGTATTTATATTGTCGGACCATCCGTTTCCGCTGATACCACATCGGCTAATTCATTGCAAATTGGAAATGTTGGTGCCCCAGAGTTTGGAACACAAACTCGAACTGGCTTTTATGAAGGGTATATCTACATGGGAGCAGGAAACTATTCTTTCTTGAAAGTTGAGGGCGAGACAATGACTGCCATCGGTGGTGCTTGGACAAAATTTATAAGAGATAGTGATCCAGATTCAATTGAATCTTTCAGTGGAGCTTTAGATGCGGGAGGTGAAGGACAATCCCCATTTGAGACGGGTAAATTAGCCCATGTTATGTATGATGAATCAACAAATCAATATGCTTTGACAGCCGTTGAATACTGGGAAGTTATAGGAAGTGCCACAGACGGAGGATGGTCCACAGGCCAGCAAATTCCAGAAACATCTAAATCTTCAGAAAGTGTCATATTTGTTGGAGAGGGCATTACAATGAGAGAAGGTCCTTATAAATTCAGATTTAATAGTAATTGGGGAATTAATCTTGAAGAAGGTGAATGTGATAATGCTGCTACTGCTTGTTTAGATATTTTCACTAATATTGGAGGTAATTTGGATGCTTTGGTAGCAGGAGGGTCAAATATGGAATTTGGAATAGGAAATGATGGTGTTTATAAAGTAACAATAACGTACTCTCCAGGTGTTGGTATTAGTTTGGATATAGCAGTTGAAAAGACAGGCGAGGCAGAAGTACTGGCTGAATATCCTGAAACCTTGTACATGATCGGTAGTGCAATTGGCGGTTGGGATTGGGCTACTAATGGTCAGCCATTGATTCCAGTTTACGATAATAAGCATTTGTTTTGGAAAGTGGTTTATCTTGATACAGCTGGAGGATCAGAATTCAAATTCTCTCCAGTTATGGAATGGAATGGCGATTTTGGAAAAACTGGAGATGCAGTTTCTGGTGTATTTGCCAAGGGCGGAGATAATTTGGCCATGCCTGGACAATCTGGCTACTACGCAATTACTGTAAATCTTGAGACAGAGACTATTGAAGTAAATGAAGATGTTGGAATTTATGGTATTGGTGGTGATACATTTGGATCATGGGATGCCGCAGTTTCTGAGCAAAAATTCATGAAAACAGATTCAGTTTTTACCTCTCCTACGATATTGGCTGATGGTGAATTGAGGATTCATTTTACTTCTTCAACTTTAACAAAGTCTGAGAGTACTGACGCAGTTGATTGGTGGCAAGCAGAATTTGTTGTGGTTGAAAGTGGAGCAATTGAATTTAGAGGTACTGGTGGCGACCAAGCAAGAACAGCTGTAAATGCTGGCCAGAAAGTTTATCTTAATTTCAAGACTTTGACAGGAACCATAGAATAAATTTTTAGATGTGTAATGTAAAGGCTACCAACACTCCTTGGTAGCCTTTATTTTTCTTTAGCCAGTCTTACGTCATAAAAACCTTTTAAACGATGCGGATAATTGTTGCTTCTTTTTTGTGCACAATTACAAATTTAGTTTTTGCTCAGGTCATTACTTCAGATCCATTATTCCCCTCAGATAATTCGCCAGTAGTAGTTAATTTTTATTCCGATCAAGGAACAGCTGGTTTATTAGGTTATCAAGGTGATGTCTACGCACATACAGGTGTGATTACGGATAAGAGTACTTCTCCAGGGGATTGGAAATACGTTAAAACATCATGGGGTGAAAATACTTCTCAAACACAATTAACCCGTATTGAACCAGATCATTATCAATTAAGTATTAATCCTACAATTAGGGAGTATTATGGAGTACCTGATGATGAGCAAATTTTGAAAATGGCATTTGTTTTTAGGAATGCGGATGGTACACTAGAGGGGAAAGGGGATGGCGCAAGCGATTTATTTATTGAATTGAACCAGGGGTTTGCTTTAAATGTGGTGTCCCCCATAACAAGGTATAAGTTTTACGATTCTCAAGACAGTATTAAAGTTTCTTTTGTCACTTCTGAAACAGCCCTTTTTCAGTATTATATTGATGAATCATTGAAACTTTCTTTTGATACCAATGCATATACTTTATATCACCAGGTCTTATTAGACCAATCAGTGCATAGCTTAAAAATATTGGCTATCAATAATACCGACACCTTATCATTTAAGCATGATTATATTGTCTCACCCCTCACTAAAGAATTAAGCCTTCCCGAGTCTGTTGGTGCTGGTATCAATTATTTAGCGGGCGATACTGCTGTGACCTTAGTGCTTGCTGCACCCGACAAAAAAAATGCATTTTTATTAGGAAATTTTAATGATTGGTCATTAAAGGGAGTCCATCAAATGCAAAGAGACCAAGACTATTTTTGGATCACATTGGAAGCACTGGAAAAAGGGAAGGAATATCAATTTCAGTATTTAATTGATGGGGAAATTTTGGTTGCTGATCCCTATACTGAGAAGATAATTTCTCGGTTTGATGATATACAAATCAGAAATGAAAACCGTTATCCAAATTTGGATCCTTATCCAATAGATAACACAAATTTTGAAGTCTCGGTACTCCAGCCTTTTAAACCGATTTATGAATGGAAGGAATCGAGCTTTCAGAAGCCAAAAAAAGAAGATTTAGTTATTTATGAGCTCCTGGTGCGTGATTTCACAGATCAAAGAACTTTCCAATCGGTGATAGATAAATTAGATTATTTAGATTCTTTGGGGATTAATGCCTTAGAGCTCATGCCGATTATGGAATTTGAGGGGAATTTAAGTTGGGGATATAATCCCGCTTTCATGATGGCAGTTGATAAATATTATGGAACAGATCATGAACTAAAAAAATTAATAGATGCATGTCATCAAAGAGGAATAGCGGTTGTACTTGACATTGTTTTAAATCATCATTTTGGAAGGAGTTCGTTAGTTAGATTATACAATACAGGAGATTATGGCGCACCAAATGCTGATAATCCATGGCTCAATCGTACAGCAAAACATGATTATAATGTAGGTTATGATTTCAATCACGAAAGTGAATGGACTCGTTCCTATATGGATCGAGTATTGGCTTATTGGATTGAAGAGTTCAATATTGATGGCTATAGGATTGATTTGTCTAAAGGCCTGACTCAAAAAAATACTTTGGGTGATGTGACCGAATGGGGGAAATACGATGCAAGTCGTGTGGCAATTTTGAAACATTTTGCTGATGTCATCTGGGAGTCGGATTCAGACGCATACGTAATTTTAGAACATTTTTCAGAGAATGCTGAGGAGTTTGAATTAGCGGATTATGGGATGATGTTGTGGGGAAATTTAAGCGGAAATTTCTTTAATACCGCGATGGGGATAGCGAGTGATTTTAAATGGGGCTACTATAAGTCCCGAGGATGGAATCAAAATGCTTTAATCGGTTATATGGAAAGTCATGATGAAGAGCGAATTTTATATGAAGTAGGGGAACGGTCTCTTGAATCTTTTGAAACCCAAATAAATAGACTTGTTCAAAATGCTTTATTCTTCTTTGCCATTCCTGGTCCGAAAATGCTTTGGCAATTTGGAGAATTTGGTTACGACCTAGAATTGAACAATGATAGACTAGGAGTAAAGCCGACCAAATGGGAATATTTGGAGGATGATAGGCGAAAAAAATTATTTAAGGCTTACCAAGCCATGATAAATTTAAAAACACAAACCAATTATCTGGATGATAAATATTTTGATTGGCAGCCAAGTGGAAGTGTAAAATGGATAACGTATCAACATCCCGATGTTGATATTGTTATTTATGGAAATTTTACCAAACAAAATCAAGAGACATCTCGGTATTTTACCAAGACAGGTACTTGGTACAATTACCTTACAGGTCAAACAATATTGGTTGATGATTTAAATGAGAAGGTTACATTGTCACCTGCCAGTTTCGGTATATATTCAAATAAGCCCATTGAGAATTATATCGAAGACATGGTAGGAGATTATCTGAACAAGGTATCTGAGGAGAATCCTAAAATTGAACTTTTTTCCCCTAATCCCGCTATTAATTTTATCCAACTTGATCAAGCTGCAGGATGGATTAAATACGAAATATATAATTTAACGGGGGAATTAATAAAATCAGGAATACCAGAAAATAATGTGATAGATGTCTCAGATTTATCTATGGGCGTTTATCTCATCAACTTTGAAAACAAAATTTTTAGTAGAACAAAAAAATTAATAAAGAATTGAAAGCTAAGATCCCCAATGGGAGTTTTGCTTGATTTATGAGTGCAAATAAATTAAAAATAAGATGATTAAAAATTGTTTAAAATTAGGATTGAAATTTTTTAGCTTAATCGGAGGAAAAATCCTTTGGACCTCTTCATTAAGTATTTTGTTTTTATGTGCCAAAGCACAAGAACGCACTTTAATAGGTAAAGTGGTAGATGAAAATAGTGAAGGTTTACCTGGAGTAAATATAATTATTGAAGGCACGACTATTGGAACCATTACAGATTTTGAGGGTGTCTATAAACTTAATATTCCTGAAGAAACCAATACGATTGTTTTCAGTGCCATTGGATATAATACACAAGAAGTGAATATAGGTGCAAGATCTACAATTGACATTGTAATGAAGGTAAATGTAGCAGAATTACAAGAAGTTATAGTGATAGGATATGGCACAGTCGAAAAGGGTGATGTTACCGGTGTAGTCACTCAAGTAAGTGCAGAGAAATTTAATAAGGGACTTATTGTATCGCCTGATCAGTTGCTTTCTGGTAAAGTGGCAGGGGTAAATATAAGTAACTCAGGAGGAACTCCTGGAGGGGGATTTAACATAAATATTAGAGGTGCAACTTCTTTGTTAGCGAGTAGTCAGCCCTTAATTGTGATAGATGGTGTGCCGATAGATATGAGTGGGATGCCAGGAGGAAGGAGTGCCCTAAACTTTTTGAATCCCTCCGAAATAGCCAGTATGACAGTACTTAAGGATGCTTCAGCAGCCGCAATTTATGGATCTAGGGGTTCGAATGGTGTAATTATTATTACTACTAAAATGGGGGAATCTTCGGATAAGACAACCATTACCTATGACGCAAGTTATGGTGTGAGTGAATTTAATGAGCAAATTCCAGTACTGACGGGAGATCAGTTTACCAAATTAATAGGGGTGTTTGCTCCTGGGCAGAGTGATTATATAGGCGATCAAAATACAGTTTGGCTAGATGAAATACTTAGATCTTCCACAAATAAAACACACAATGTGGCAATAAGTGGGGCAATCAACAATGGCGGATATCGAGTTTCTCTAGGGTATCAAGAAGTTCAAGGTGTTATTCAAGGCTCACAAACTGAGCGGGCTGATATCAATTTCAATATGAATAAGTCGGTTTTAAATAATTCGGTAAAATTTAGAATTTCTTCAAAAAACGGGTTTACGAACAATTTATTTGCCTCAAACCAAGTGGGGAATGCTTTATTCTTTAATCCTAGCCAACCTGTATATAGTGGAAATTCTGCATTTGGTGGCTACTTTGAATGGATAGATAGTAACGGTAATGGGTTGCCTTTAACGGCCTCTAATCCGGTCGCAGAAAATAGGGAAAGAGAATCTGTTGGATCGGTAAGCAGGAGTTTAAATAATATAGAAATCACTTGGAAATTACCTTTTTTCGAGGGTCTTAAGTTTACAGCTAACTCAGCTTATGATATCAGAAATTCAATGCAAAATAATTATTCTCCAACTTATTTGAAATCTGAAACACTGGGAAGTTTTCCTGGTTATTATGCTGCTGAATCAGGAAAAAGGACGAGCATCATTTTCGAGGGCTACGGAGAGTATAAAAAAGATTTTGGAGATGTAAAACTATCTGCTTTAGCAGGTTATTCTTTTCAAGAAAATCAAGAACAATTTATTAGATTCAACGCTGATTCTCTACAAAATGATTTATACGGTATTTCAAGGCCATCTATTGGGACCTACACTATTCTTAATGCAGATAATTTTGAGCAAGAGAATAGATTGATTTCTTTTTACGGAAGGGCAAACATTGGCTATAAGGAGAAATATGTTTTTACTGGTACTTTACGCAGAGATGGTTCTACCCGATTTGGACCTGAAAATAGATGGGGAATATTTCCTGCTTTTGCTGGAAGTTGGAGAATTTCAAATGAATCATTCATGGAAAATATAAGCGGGGTATTGAGTTATTTGAAATTTCGAGTGGGCTGGGGCGTAGCAGGAAATCAAGATTTTGGGAATTATCTATGGTTAGAGACTTATCAGCAGGGAGCATTTGATGCTGCCTATCAATTGGGGAATGAGTTTTATTTAACTGTAAGACCTGTCGGCGTTGATCCCAATATTAAATGGGAGGAAACGGCTACCACAAATATTGGCTTTGATTACGAGTTATTTGCTGGAAAATTTTTTGGATCTTTTGAATATTACAATAAGATTACTTCAGATTTATTATTCAATTCTGTTTTTCCTGCTGGATCACTTACACGGGATAGAGCGGTAACGAATATTGGGGAAATGAACAATAAGGGTTTCGAATTAGAGATAGGGTCTAATATAATTGAAACTGATGATTGGAATATTTCTGTGAACATGAATGCAGCCTTTAATCAAAATGAAATGGTCAATTTGGATGCACAAAGTATTCCACAAGGAGATGAGCCACCCATCTTTAATGTTGGAGGAATATCTGGAGACGTAGGTCAAACCATTCAGGTTCTGCAAGTAAATCAATCAATTAATTCCTTTTATACTTATGAGCATATACTTGACGGTGGAATACCTAAATTCTCGCCATTATCACCTACTAATATGTATGTCGATCAAAATGAGGATGGTCTTATCAATGAAAATGATTTAGTGGTTAATCAAAGCCCTGTTCCAAATTGGATTTTAGGATTTACTGGAAACAGTAGCTATAAAAATATTGATCTAAGCTTTACTTTTAGGGCAATGTTGGGGAATTATATCTATAATAATGTAGCATCCAATAATGGAACATTTCAGTCTTTTGAAGGGATTAGACCCAGCAATATTCACACTTCAGCCTTGATAACTCAATTTACCAGTCGGCAGTTGATGAGTGATTATTATTTGGAAGATGGCTCTTTTTTAAGATTAGATAATATTTCATTGGGCTACAATTTTAATATGCTGAAGTGGGCTAAACTAAGGGCATATGTTACGGGGCAAAATTTATTTATTTTAACTAATTATTCAGGTCTTGATCCTGAAATTCAACCCAATGGAATAGACAATAATCTATATCCCCGACCTAAAACTTTTATTGGAGGGATTTCTATAACCTTTTAATCTAAAAAATATGAAAAAGTTAAAATTAACTACGTTTATTTTGATCTTGATTACAAGTTATTCTTGTACAGATTTAGAAACATTGCCGAAAAATACATTATTGCCTAATGTTTTATTCCAAGATGAGGGTTCTTACATCTCTTATTTAGCAAAGTTATATGGAAGCCTTACCTTAACAGGACAAGATGGACCTAATGGATCAGGTGATATATCAATTATCAATGATGAGGGTTTTGGTTCTTACATAAGAGCATATTGGAAGGCTCAGATATTGCCTACAGATGAAGCTATGATCAGATGGACTGATGCAGGGATTCAAGATTTAAACTTTATGACTTGGTCTTCTGAAAATCAATTTGTCAGAGTACTTTATTACAGGATTATGTATACAATATCACTTTGTAATGACTTCTTAGCTGTGAGTACTGATGAAAGCTTACAAGCTAATGGAATTTCAGAAGAGGTTCAGCAAAGAATTAAGACATATCGCGCAGAGGCCAGATTTTTGAGGGCTTTAGCTTATTGGCATGGCTTAGATTTTTATAGAAATATCCCCATCATCACAAAGATCTCTTCTGCCACGCCCATGCAAAGTACTGGTCCGGAGCTTTATGATTTTATAATAAATGAACTCAGTGAGATAGAGCCGGATTTAGAAGATCCAGAGATTGGCTTTGGAGGTCCATATTATGGAAGAGCAACTAAGGCAGCTTTGTGGATGTTGAGAGCAAAAGTTAAATTGAATCATGTTATTTATACTGAATCTGAATCGGCGGCTTTATATGATGACGTGGTAGATGACTTGAGTCAAATCATAAACTCAGGATATACTTTAGAGGAAGAGTATTTAAATTTATTTAATGCGGACAATCATACCTCAAACGAAGTAATTTTTGCTTTAACACATGATGGTACTTACAGTCAATCTTGGGGAGGAACGACATTTATGGTGAGAGCTGCTCTTTTTGATGGTATGGAAGCAGATAGTTTATATGGTGTTGGGGGTGGATGGAGTGGTATAGTTACTACCAGTCAATTCAATGAGCGCTTTGAAAAAGATGGGGTTTTAGATTACCAAGATGGGCGTAATGTCCTATTCACAACAGGACGCATCGAGGCCATTACAGAAAATTTCAGAAATACCCTAACTGATGGTTTTGCGGCAGGTAAGTATACCAATGTAACTAGAAATGGTGAAGCAGGTTCAAATTTGGATCATGTGGATACCGACTTTCCAATGTTCCGTTTAGCAGATGTTTATTTAATGTATGCTGAGGCTATCTTGAGAGGAGCCTCAAATGGTGATCGGGCTACCTCGTTAAATTATTTAAATGCAATTAAGGAGCGTGCTTATGGTGATGCTAGTGCGAATATATCAGATGCTGGTTTGACTCTAGACTATATTCTTGAGGAACGTGGAAGGGAATTGTATTTTGAGGGTCATCGAAGAATTGATTTGATCAGATTTAATAAATTTTCAGATAGAGCAGGGGCTGATGAATTGATATGGGATTGGAAGGGCCAAACAATTAACGGTAGTTCTGTTCCCTCATATCTAGAAATATTTCCTATACCTTCTTCAGAGCTTGGGGTAAATAGCAATTTAATTCAAAATGAGGGTTATTGATATACTTTCAATTTAAACCAAACTATAACTTCAAAAAAAATGGCTGTTACCCATTAAATAAATTTTAAACTTAATATCTAAAAAATCTGTTTAGTAGTTAGCATTAGGATTTAAAGATCAAATTTGTGCGTATAAAATCAATATATTTTTGTCTTATATTAATTTCAACAACAGCTTGTTTTGAGAATAATGACTATAAAGAAAAATTAAAGGACCCGGCAATCTACAATGCCGCAATGAAGCAATTGACCGATATTATTGTCCATGATATTTTTTCTCCACCGGTGGCTTCTCGTGTATACACTTATCCTAATATTGCTGCTTATGAAATTATATCACAGGCTTATCCTGAAGATTTCATTTCTTTTTCGGGGCAATTAACCGATTTAATAACAATTCCCAAAAATGAGGACCCTACGGTAAACATGCATTTAGCAGCACTTCATGCATTTTTGACGGTAGGGACTGAATTAATTTTTTCAGAGGAGAAAATGCATGAGTTTCAGAATCAAACCTACCAAGCTTTAAAAGCAGATGGCTTATCTCGCCGGGTACTTAAGAGCTCTATGAGTTACGGCGATCGGGTTGCAAGTCACATACTCAAATGGGCGGATGGTGATAATTATAAAGAAACAAGAACAGATTTGAAGTATTTGATAAGATCAAAACCGCAATATTGGAAACCAACACCACCTGATTATATGGAAGGTATTGAGCCGCATTGGAACAAAATACGAACGATGGTATTGGATTCAGCACAACAATATGTTCCCAAGCCACCGCTGTCGTTTAGTATGGATGAAAACAGTCTTTTCTTTAAAGAATTAATGGAAGTTTATACGATCGGAGGTCAAGTTGAAAATCAAGGAGAAGACATTGCCAAATTCTGGGATTGTAATCCCTATGTATCACATCACAGAGGTCATGCTATGTTTGCTACCAAAAAAATCACACCAGGAGGACATTGGATGGAAATTTCTTCGATTGCAACGCATCAAGCAGGTTTTACATATGCCGAGACTATCCATACACATGCACGAGTAGCAATCTCCTTATTCGATTCATTTATCAGTTGTTGGGATGAAAAATGGAGGTCGGTGGTGGTAAGACCTGAAACTTTAATTAATGAATATATTGATGAGGATTGGGCTCCTTTGCTTCAAACACCTCCTTTCCCCGAGTACACCAGTGGGCATAGCGTTATATCAAGAGCTGCTGCCCTCACCTTGACGGAGTTATTAGGTAATGATTTTTCTTTTGAAGACACTAGTGAAATGGAGTATGGCTTACCTTCAAGGGGTTTTGACTCTTTTCTTCAGGCCTCGGAAGAGGCTGCTCTCTCGAGGTTATATGGAGGGATACATTACAGGATGGCGATAGACAATGGCTTGGATCAAGGAGACGCCGTTGGTAGTTACATTAACAATACCTTAAGGACAAGAAAATAATACTAGGGTTTTATCCTATTGATAAATTCAGTTTATATGCAATCATTAATAATGTTTTCGAGCAACTCTTGTTTACCACTTGATTGTTTTAATTCACCGTTGTCATGTGCTATTTGATGTAAGTCAGATAGATCTAAAGTACCTTTTTCAAAGGCCTTTCCCTTCTCAGTATCAAAGCTTGAATATCGTTTGTTGATTATATTTAAGAAATCTGTATGATTAATTACTTTTTCGGTAATTAATAAAGCCCTAGAGAAGGTGTCAATTCCACCTATATGCGAATAGAAAATGTCTGCTAAATCTGTAGAATTTCTTCTCGTCTTAGCGTCAAAATTAACACCTCCCCCTTGGATTCCACCATTTTGAACAATAACTAACATTGCCTCTACAATTTCACCAATATTTGTGGGAAACTGATCGGTATCCCATCCATTTTGATAATCACCTCTATTAGCATCTATGCTGCCTAGCATATTGGCATCAGCGGCCACTTGGAGTTCATGTTGGAAAGTATGTCCGGCCAACGTCGCGTGATTGACTTCTATATTTATTCTAAAATCATCTGTCAATTCATATTGATTTAGAAATCCGATAACGGTTGCGGTATCAAAATCATATTGATGCTTGCTGGGTTCTGCAGGCTTCGGTTCAATAAAGAAATGTCCTTTAAAGCCTTGACTCCTCGCATAATCTTTTGCATTGTGTAGAAATTGAGCCAGGTGATCAATTTCTTTTTTCATTTTGGTATTGAGAAGACTTGTATAGCCTTCTCGCCCACCCCAAAAGACATAATTTTCTCCCTCTAATGCTATGGTCACATCTATGGCATTTTTTACTTGAGCGCTAGCATACGCGACGACATTGAAATCAGGATTGGTTGCGGCTCCATTCATATATCTGGGATGACTGAATAGATTGGCAGTTCCCCAAAGAATTTTAATAGGGGTTCCTTTACGCTTCTGCTGTCCGTATTCAGTAATTGATCGCAGTCGATGCTCTGAAGCGAAAAGGGTATTACCTTCCTCAATTAAGTCAAAATCATGGAAGCAAAAATATTCAAGGCCTAGCTTAGAAATAAACTCAAATGCAGCGTCCATTTTATCTTTTGCCCGTTGAATGGGATCCTCATGATTATTCCAAGGAAAATTTTTGGTCTTCGTACCAAAAGGATCAATTCCTGTATTTCCAAATGAATGCCAATACGCAACGGCAAATTTTAAATGCTCACTCATTTTCTTTCCGAGCACCATTTCATTAGGGCTATAATATTTATATGCTAAAGGATTTTTAGATTCCTTACCTTCGAATTTTATATCCTCGATTCCTTTAAAATATTCTTTTGATCCAATAATTGCCATTTTTTATCTATTTACGAATTGATTTATTTATTATAATTAATATTTTTTTATACCGTGTTTCCATTTTAATTATTTGCCAATAAAACAGTCAACTCTTTGCACCAAAGAGCATAATGCTCTTGATAAATTTCCGAAAGTTTCTGTTCTGGATAAATGGTCGCAATGGGCTTCATATTTTTAAATGTATTTTCTAGACTTTGAGAGGTATGACCAGCCAAAGCCGCCCGAGCAGCTCCTTCTGCTCCATCAGTATTATACAAAGCTAGTGGCATTTGCATGGTATTCACGAATATTGTACGAAATAGAGGGCTTTGAAATAAATTATTATTACCTGCCTTAATCATTTTTGTTGGGATTCCAATTTCATGGATTAAATCGAGTCCATGCCTCATGCTAAAAACAATGCCTTCTTTCGCTGAACGAATAAGGTGACTTCGATCATGCACATTGAAATCCAATTGACTGATTTGAGCTTTCAAATTTAAATTTCCTAATATTCTTTCGGCACCATTACCAAAAGGGAAAAATTTCAAGTTCAAACTACCCGGAGGGGCTTGTTTACTGATGTTATTGAGATCATTATAGCTGATTAGTTCAGTTGTTACATTGAGCATTTTTTTTAACCAACTGTACAATATACCTGAACCATTTACACATAATAGAACACCATTTCTAGAATTTTTTAGCGTGTTGTTTACGTGTAAAAAAGTATTAATTCTTGATTTAGCATCGTAAAGTGGCTTGTCGGTAACACCATAAATTACTGCGGAGGTTCCTGCTGTCGTCGCGAGTTCTCCAGGTTCGAGAACGTTTAAAGAAAGAGCATTATTAGGTTGATCTCCAGCTCTGTAGGTTATTGGAATATCTGGAGTGAGGCCGAGTTCCTCTGCCGCCCATTTAGATACATGACATTGTACCCCAACTGAAGGAACAATTTCAGGAATCAAGGTTTCAGAAAACTCGTAATGATCCATCAACTGGGTTGAGATCATTTTATTCTTAAAATTCCACAAAGCAGCTTCAGAAAGACCGGCTTCGGTAGTAGTTGCTTTATCACTTAATTTTAAGGCTAAATAATCTCCAGGAAGCATAAATTTCCAAATCCTTGCATAGATTTCGGGTTCATTTTCTTTTACCCAAGCCAATTTCGAAGCTGTAAAATTCCCTGGAGTATTTAGGTGATGGGACATATAATATTGATCTCTCAACGCATCAAATGCTTTTTCTCCAATTTTCACAGCTCTAGAATCACACCAAATAATAGCAGGGCGAACGGGAGTTAAATTTTTATCAATAGCGACTAATCCATGCATTTGGTAGCTGATGCCAATAGCTTGAATATTTTTTAGAATTATTTGATATTTGATGTCGTGTAATGCCCCCTTCAAACTATTCCACCAGACATCGGGCTGTTGTTCTGCCCAATTAGGGGAGGGTACTTCAATAGAGAGTTCATTTTTTGGAAAGAAAGCTCTGGCTAACGTTCTTTGTTTTGAACTATCAAAAATAGCAATTTTGATCGATGAACTTCCTAAATCTATTCCCAAAGTTTGCATGCGCTTGCTGATATTTATCCCGAAAAGTAAACCAAAATACAAATAATAATAAGGACCAAAATAAAAGAAGCTATTGCATCAATTTTATCAAAGCTGCCTTTACTATCTATTTTATCTTGGGTATGCAAATTGCCAAAAGCCAATCCCTTTATTTTTAAGAAGTTAGGTGGATCAGTGGCCATGCTCACGGCGATGCAAACAAAAACACATGCGACGAACATAAAAATAGCCATATGAGAGAAATTGATTGTAGCAAATTGGTAGGCCAGTGAGCTGCCCTCTGTGTAGAAAAGCTCGGCGAATATTCTGAGGGTGGCAATGATTAATCCAAATATCAACGTTGATATGGCTGCATGAGCATTGACTCTTTTCCAAAGAATACCTAATAAAAAAACAGCTGTGATGGGCGGTGCGATATAAGATTGAACACTTTGTAAGTAATTGTAAAGGACACCACCACCTATTTTCTCCATTACAGGAATCCAAAGCATACCTACAGCTACGACAAAAATAGTGGCAATTTTTCCAATTCGAACTAATTTTAGCTCTGGCGAATGTGGATACATTTTTTTAAAAATATCTACGGTAAATAACGTAGAACTTGAATTAAACACCGAGGCAAGAGAACTCATTAATGCAGCCATGAGTCCTCCTGCTACCAAACCTTTGATTCCTGTGGGGAGTAATGTCGAGACTAATACAGGAAATACTTCGTCACTTTTTTCATAATCAATGATCCCTTTCTGTTTTAGAGCAAAAGCAATGATTCCTGGGATCAAGAAGATAAAAACAGGTAATAGCTTTAGATAGGCCCCGAATATGGCACCGCGTCTTCCAATTTTAATATTTTGAGCCGAGAGGGTACGTTGGACTATATATTGATCTGTACACCAGTACCATATTCCTACAATAGTCCCACCAAAGAGCATACCTGTCCATGGATAATCAGGGTCAGACATAGGCCGCCACATATTAAAATGCTCTGAGCCGGCAGTAGCTTTAAGTTCTGCCCAACCACCAACTGCATTGAACCCTAAGTAGGTAAGCAACACAGATCCCAAAATTAATATTGTGGTCTGTAATGCCTCTGTGTAGACAACTGCTCTCATCCCTCCAAAGACGGTATAAAGGCCTGTGATAATTACAATTCCAAAAGCACCTGTCAAGAAAGGGACTCCTAACAGTTGGGAAACAACTACTCCTCCTGCGTAAATGGTCACGGAGACTTTGGTTAATACATAACCGATAATAGAGAAAATAGAGAGAAACCAGCGAGATCTACTGTCAAATCTTTTTTCTAGAAATTCAGGCATGGTAAAAACATTTCCTCTCATATAAAATGGGAGAAATACCCAGCCAAGAAGTAAAACGATCCAAGCATGCAGTTCATAATGAGCCATAGGCATACCACTTTCTGCTCCTGTACCTGCCAATCCAACTACATGTTCAGACCCAATGTTAGAAGCAAATATTGAGGATCCTATAACAAACCAACCTACATTTCTTCCGGCTAAAAAAAAGTCTTCAGTATTATTTTGCTTTTGGAGTATTACCCAAATTGCAACACTTATTAACACAACAAAATAAAGACTAATGACGAGCCAATCTAAAGTTTCTAATCCTACCATATATAAATCAATA
>CAJWQD010000019.1 GCA_913045135.1 uncultured Flammeovirgaceae bacterium
TAGATTTAGGGTTAAAAACGCATATTAATTCGGCTTACCCTCGAGGTTACAATGACGGCCCCTCTTGGCTGGGGCGAGGCCTCACGCAAGAGGTCAACGTAGGAATGCGTTTGAAAAAAGAAAGGTTTTCATTGACTTTTTTACCCAATATTTTTTATTCTCAAAATCTTTCTTTTGAGCTTGCACCTCAGATAAAAAAAGATGTTAGTCCTTTTTCTTATCAATTTGCTAATAAAGCTTCTGTCTCTTATCGAATTGATTGGGTTCAACAGTACGGGGAGAAAGCGTTTTGGAATTTTCATTTAGGACAATCAGAGCTCAGATATCATGACAGTATTTTCACTTTGGGTTTTGGAACTCAAAACTTTAAATTAGGACCCGCAATAAAAAATCCCATTATTTTGAGTCGTAATGCAGGGGGGTTTCCTAGTGTAGACCTAGGAACTTCTCAACCGTTGCCACTCCATTTTAAAAACAGGGATTTGGGAATTTTTGAAACTAAAATGATTTTTGGTCAATTGTCGGAGTCAAAGTATTTCGATTCTTTTCCGGAAAACAATATGCTATTCTTTACAGGCATGACAATAGGTTATAGTCCTCCTTTTTTACCAGATTTAGTATTAGGTTTTAACAAAGTATTATATAAACAAAATAAGTATTTTGAGCCTTTAGACCTAGTTGCTTTATTTTGGGTTTTTGATCAAGGGATCAATAATGATTCCATTTTGGTTAAAGATTCTTTTGATCAAATGGCTTCATTTTTTGTAGACTGGAAGTTTGTAGAGGCTGATTTGAGGATTTATTTGGAATGGGCAAAGAATGATTTTAGTGGAGATTTTACTCGAATTATTACCGAACCAGAGCACGGCAGAGCCTATACCATCGGCCTTGAAAAAGCATTTGATCTTCCTACAGAAAAGGTTTTTTACTTTATAATGGAGCACAGTAATTTAGTCAGAAATCAAAGCTGGTTGTACCGAGCGAATCCACCCTATTATCAACATATATTCGTAGATCAGGGCTACACTCATCAAGGGCAAATATTGGGAGCAGGGATTGGTGGGGGCTCAATGAGTCAGTTTCTAGGGTTAAGTATTTATGATCAAAAAAGCCTTTTAGGGATCGATTTTCAGGCTATTAGGTTTGATGATGATTATTTCCTAGAAATGGATCACGGCAGTGGCCAACAGGAGCTTTATAATCGACACCAAAATGAGTTTAGCTTAGGGCTTAAATATCAAAGACACTTTCAAAAAGGATCCATAGGAGCTAAAATAGTGAATAGTTTTTATATGAATCGATATTATATTTTGGACAATAATGAATATAATTTATCTTTTAATATTCAGTGCAAATATTTTTTAAATCAGTTCAAATAACTGTGTTTTTTAGGGAGCTTAATTTCTAGTTTTTCATTCCAATTCTTTCTAGTTCTTATTTTCATTATAGTTAAAAGAAGAGCTGAGATCATGACTTTTGATTTATATGGAACATGCATTCTTTAGAAAGGATGCTGTTATCGTGTAAAGTCAAAAAAAATGAGAGGGGACTTATTTAAAATTAGTAATTATTAAAACTACAATAGTGTAAAAATTCAGCATCGTTGCCAATGGGAGATCCATCAGGAGCCTTAAGTGTTTCGAGGGTATTAATCTCGTTAGGATTTTCTAACCAAAGGGCAATTAGGTTAGCCATGCTCTTATAATGTGCAGCGTCCTCGAAAACGCTGGCTTTCATGCCTTTGCAGTAGTCCAAGAGTTCAATAATTAAAGCATAACTAATGGATTTAACATCGGTTTGAGATCCTTCGTGCACATTAAGCAATATTAATTTATCTAGAATTATTCTTTCAACAATACGTTGAATGGCACGTGAATCAGCATTAAAATGAGGAGAGTACCAAGTGCTGTCAAGAAGACGATGGATGATTGGAGCAAGTCCAGGCTGCTGCTCATCTAAGTCATGGTACATGACTAAGCGATTGGCCCTATGTGGATGTAGTAAAAAAGATAGAGACATTTCACTTGCTGTTTCTATGGCCGTATAATAGTCAAAAACAGGTCCCATTTTACTACCAAAAGATTCCCGACTTCTATAATATCCTGGTGCTTTTGGAGGGATTTTGTTCAGTAAGGTTTTTGAAAGCATTAAAGCTTTCGGTTGCACAGTTTGAATTAGGGCTTCGAGAGCTTTCCATTGCGCTTTTGGCGGAATCATTGTTGTCTTTAATTGATGATCCCCTTTTACCGAGTAGCTATAATTTAAGCCACCGATGACCTTAGAGGCGGCTTCTATCTGATATCTGTGAAAAAGATACATCGGAACTAAAATCTCTTCCAATGAGGAGTATGGAGCCCCAAGAGGAAGACTGTTTTCAGATAGGGTTTTCAGTACTTTTTCTCTGACCATCATCATACGAATCAGCTCATTTGCGGCTTCAGTACCTTCATCCCAAAGATGTGCTATGGGATGTGCACCATCGGCAGCTCTGGCGTCTCGATCTGAAATAAAGCGGAGACCTTTTTTGTACGTTTCCTCAAGCAAGGTTTTTAGAGCGGCATCAGTATCGATATCTTCAGCATATTGTGTGTACCCATATTTGATGGCAGCAATGTCCCATTCACCAATGTTGACATCATAGGCTTGAGATAAATCAATTTCCCCAGTATCATCTAATTTAACCAAAGGATGCGGATAGTCCATCACAGAAGCGCGGTTGTTACTACTCGCGGCATAATTATGAACTAACCCGAGGGTATGACCTACTTCGTGTGCAGCCAGTTGCTTTAGTCGTGATTTGGCGAGGGTCATTAGGGGATCTATATCATCATCATACATGTTTAAGAGGCCTTGTGCAATTAGAAAGTCCTGTCGGACTCTTAACGAACCTAAGCTTACTTGGCCTTTAATTATTTCTCCCGTGCGAGGATCAACAATAGAGGATCCGTAGGACCATCCCCTAGTAGATCGATGTACCCATTGTATCATATTATAACGAATGTCCCAAGGATGAGCCTCCACAGGAAGCAATTTGATTTGAAAGGCATTGATGAATCCAGCAGCTTCAAATGCTTGATTCCACCATTTGGCTCCTTCTATCAAAGCAGATCGAATGGGTTCAGGTGCTCCTCGATCAAGATAGTATATGATAGGTTTTATGGGTTCAGATTTGGCCAATTCAGGATTTTTTTTCTGAAGACGATGCCTATTAATAAATCGCTTTACTAGAGAGGAAGCTACAGGAGTTGCATAATCTTGATAGGAGCTTGCGTAAAAACCACTCCGGGGGTCATAAATTCTTGGTTGATAATTGTCATCGGGAAGTTCGATGAAAGAATGATGCACTCGTACGGTGATGGCATCGGGAGTGGGGACGACTGATCGTATCCAATTGCCAGTAGCCTGCCCAGTGTAGGTTTGAATGACTTCATATTCAGAATTTTTGGGGAAATTGAGTATATTAGGTAAATACAGGGCAGATCGAGATGTATCGATTTTGAATTCGCCCTGTTTGGTTTTGGACAAGGTCTGAGCAATGCCTTGACTATCTTGTAAAAGAAAATTATTTAATTCAATGAGATAAAGGTTTCCCGTTTGTGCTATAACGGGAAATCCCCATAAAATGGATGAGGCGAAAGCTTCCTTAACTGAGTTTATTTCATAAGGATTATCACTGATGGCACGATAGTCTTGATTTGGCTGGACCAACATTAATTTTTGTCCATATTTTTTAAATTGAACGACTTTTCTTCCTCTGAGTTTGCCTCTATCTAAACCGAGGTCATTGGAGCCAACCCCTGCGGATAAAGTATTGACATATAAAAATTCTGGGGTATTTAGGTCTACGGAAATATATAATTTGTCATTAGAGGGATCGTAGAAAGAAGGGAAGTAACCTTCCATATGATGCATATTTTTGGTAAAAGTGGAAATGGAAACTTCTTTTGATAGGGAGGAGATTATTCCATTAATTCCTTTTTTTCTTTGCGCACTCGCATTTGGAAGTATTCCTATCAATAGTATCATGACCCAAATATTTTTCATAATATTTTTATTTTAATTTAGTAAAAGGTTTTTCAACCAAAATGACATGTAAATATATTTAAAATGAATTTTCAAAGAACGTTATTTTATTGCAGTGGTATTACCTCTGGATATTCGGGACGAGGTATACAATTTTAAAAAAATCATGGAAGAAAGATATCAAGTATGCCATGTTTTTAAGTAACCAGTTCATATCACGCTGCACATGCCTTTCAAGTGAAATTGTACAAAAGAAGGGGAGCCCTATCAAGCGCTAATTGAGATTAAAACGGGTATGAGATCCTTTGAGTTAGTTCTTAAAAAATTTGGTGCTTTTGAGCCTCGTGTGATTTATGTAAATTTGTCGAAAACAATTTCCTAAGAACGTAAGGAGATCAAGTGCTTACAGGAATGAGAAAAAGGCATGTATTCTATGGGGAATATAAAAACTTAGGTTTTCAACCTCACATTAACCATTGCTTTTAGGAATTTGAGAAAGGCAAAATTTTTTGTGACATGGCAGTCTTTTAAACACTAAAAAAATGAAAGAACCTTTTCCGTTGGTGAAATTACTTTACTTAAATACCAATTAGACAATTGAAATAAAATAGGAAGTTTCTCTTTTATGGATTCCAATTGATTGTTCCGGCTTTATTTTCTTGATTTAGCCTGAGGCTTTTGATTGTTTTATTTTTTCGGAAATGGACTAAATTTTCCTGGTCACTAAAGAAATTAACCAATAAACTGTTAAAGATAGAGATTTCATTGAAGGGACTTAAGTTTTCACATTCTAGAAAGCACCAGATACCATTATCTTCTTTTTGGCTACCAAGATATTGAATAGAGAGTTTTTTTTTGTTGATTGTAAAGTGGAGGGTTTCTAAAAGATATTGTTTCAATAAAACATTTAGTTTGGTGGAGTCTAATTCTAAAAGGTCCAGATTGGGCGTGTTTGTGTAGCCAGAGAGTCCAATTTCCAAATCATCTGCAAACAGGCGAACACTGATTTTAAGGTGTTTATCATTAGAATCATATGTGACATCACAAATACTTACATGAAAAGGATGGAAAAGGTATAATTTTGCAAAAACAAACCACAGGAACATTAGCAAGAATTAATTTTAATGTAAATATAATGTCAGAGTTTAGATTATATATTGATTTAGGATTATTCCACATACTAGATTTTTCAGGATATGATCATATGATATTTGTGATTGCTATTTCAGCGATTTACTTGCTCAACGATTGGCGAAAAGTTTTAGTTTTAATTACGGCCTTTACGATTGGTCATAGCATCACTTTGGCTTTGGCAACATCAGAGTTGATTGAATATGACGTGGCGTTGATTGAATTCTTAATTCCATTGACTATCTCAATAACAGCTTTAGCCAATTTGCTTACTAAAGATCGACGGCGATTTGAGGCTACTCAGCGAAAAAGATACATTAATTATTTTTTTGCTGGATTTTTTGGGACCATACATGGTTTAGGGTTTTCTAGTTATTTAAAAGTTTTATTGGGAGCTGAGCAAAATATTTTAAAGCCCTTGTTTGCATTTAATGTTGGACTTGAAATCGGGCAAATGATTATTATGATCGCTTTTTTGACCATAAGCACTGTTTTTGTTGATTTTTTTAGGGTGGATCGAAGGGATTGGAAAATTATTATTTCATCCATCATTCTCGGCATTTCTGTAACACTAATTTTGGGGACCAAGTATTTATTTTAAATTGAGAATATGATGAGTAAAAGTTTTTTATTTTTAGGAGTGTTAATTACGCCTATTTTGGCAGCATGGGGCCAACCATCCTCACAATGGGGCCAGAAATTTGAGCAATTAGGTCCGGAATTACCTACACCAAATACTTATAGAACCGCTTCAGGGTCTCCTGGGAAGGATTATTGGCAGCAACGTGCTGATTATAAAATTGAGTTGATACTGGACGATGTAAAACAGGAGATTAAAGCAACAGAGGCTATTACTTATTTTAACCAGTCACCTGATCCATTGGATTATTTATGGTTGCAGTTAGATCAAAACTTTCGAGCTCAAAGTTCTGAAACACCTTTAGTGACGGCGAATTTGATGAAGGATTCTTTAAGTTCAAAAGAATTATTTACTATACAAAATAATTTTGAAGGCGGATTTCACATTGATCAAGTTTCAGATGAAGTTGGCCATCCTCTTGTTTATATCATTAATAAAACTATGATGAGGATTAATTTGAAGCATCCCTTGAGACCAGGATCGCAAATGACTTTTCAGGTTGATTGGCATTATAGTATAAATGATCGAATGAGTTTGGGTGGACGTTCGGGTTACGAATATTTTCCAAAAGATGATAATTATTCTTATACCATCGCTCAATTTTATCCTAGAATGGCAGTTTACGATGACATGGAGGGCTGGCAAAATAAACAATTTCTAGGACGAGGAGAATTTACCTTGGGTTTTGGAAATTTTGAAGTTGCCATTACTGTTCCTGAAGATTTTATAGTCGGAGCTACTGGAACATTACAAAATTTTAAAGACGTATTGACTCCAGTGGAACAGTTGAGATTTAAAAAAGCTAAGCAGTCCTTTGTAGATCCAGTGATTATTGTGACCCAAGATGATGCCGTTCAAAAAGAGCAGCAAAAAAGGTCTGGTCAAATTACTTGGATTTTTAAGGCAGATAGCGTAAGAGACTTTGCCTTTGCAGCATCTAGAAAATATATTTGGGATGCTATGGCGGTAGATTTGAATGGGAAAAAATCACTGGCGATGTCTTATTATCCTAAGGAAGGAAATCCGCTTTGGGAGGACCATTCTACGCGAGCGGTACGTCAGGCCCTGATCACTTACTCACGGCATACCATCGACTATCCTTATCCCGTGGCGATATCAGTGCATACGGCCAGTCTGGGAATGGAGTACCCTATGATTTGTTTTAACTTTGGGCGTCCAAAACCCGATGGTAGTTATACCGATGAGACTAAGTGGAAGATGATTTCCGTGATCATTCATGAGGTGGGGCATAATTTCTTTCCAATGATTATTAATTCAGATGAACGGCAATGGACTTGGATGGACGAAGGATTAGATAGCTTTATTCAGTCTATTGCTACCAAAGATTATGATGCTGATTTTCCTGTGGGTCGAGGAGCTCCTGAGAAGATTATTCCTTATATGAATGGTGAGCAAGGGTTTCAAAGACCGATCATGACTAATTCTGAGCAAATTCTTCAATTTGGAAATAACGCTTATGCGAAACCAGCTACGGCGTTGACTATACTAAGAGAAACCGTTATGGGTCCCGAGTTGTTCGATTATGCTTTTAAGAAGTATGCAGAAAGATGGGCCTTTAAAAGTCCCTCTCCCGCGGATTTTTTCAGAACTATGGAAGACGCTTCTGCAGTAGATTTGGACTGGTTTTGGAGGGGTTGGTTTTACACTACGGATTATGTAGACATTGGGGTGGAAGAAGTGAGGCATTTTCGCATGCAGACTGAGGAAAGGGGATTAGAAAAACGACTTATCTTGGGGGGAGATAAAACATTGACTACCGAACAAAAGAGCTTCACTGAGGAAGTAAATACTTTTGTCTTTAAAAATACGAATGCGAAGGAATATCGAGAGTTCGTAAATAAATTTAATGAGATCGCAATGAAAGAAGAATTTGTTGATAAAAACTTTTATGAAGTTAAGCTATTAAATAAAGGAGGTTTAGTTATGCCTGTTATTATTGAGTGGAGTTACGCCGACGGAAGTACGGAGCTAGAAAAATTACCTGCTGAAATTTGGCGAAAAAACGAAAAAAAAGTTACTAAGGTCTTTATAAAAGAGAAAGAAGTTGTAGGAATAGTTATTGATCCTAATAAGGAAACTGCTGATGTTAATACAGGAAACAACCAGTACCCGAATGTAATTATGGAATCTAAGTTTGATAAGTTTAAATCAATCAAGAATTAAAAATACCTTTAAAAAAGAGTAAATGAGACGACAACTTATCAAGTCCTTTTTATGGATTATTTCCCTTTTTTTTTGCGTGTACTGTAGCGAAAAAGAGCAATTTGATTCCGATGACTTGGAAACTGCCAACTTAAATTATCCATTACCTGGGTTTGATTTAGAGGGTTCCGATCCTTTGGCTATTGTTTTGGCAGACAGAATCATGTCAGCGATGGGGGGTAGAGAGGCCTGGGATAAAACGCGATACATAAAATGGAATTTTTTTGGTAGACGGTCTTTGTTATGGGATAAAGAAGAAGCCAAGGTACGTATAGAGATCCAAAAAAGTGATCAAGTTATTTTGTTAGATCTGAATAAATCAGCAGGTAAAGTTTTTCAGCGAGGTGTTGAATTTTCGAATCCGGATAGCGTGGCTTTTTATTTATCGAAAGGCGAAGAAATTTGGATGAATGATTCTTATTGGCTCTTTATGCCCTTCAAGCTAAAGGATACTGGAGTGACACTTAATTACGTAAAAGAGGGGATGACACAATTCGGAGAATTGAGTGATGTTCTCAAACTAACCTTTAAAGATGTAGGGGCTACCCCCGATAATGCTTATTGGGTATGGGTCTCTAAAGATCAAGATTTGATCAAACAGTGGGCTTATTTTAGGCATTTTACTGACTCAATACCCTATTTTGTATCACCTTGGAATGACTATAAAGAGTATGGAGAAATTTTGTTGGCTACCGGTCGAGGATGGAGAAATCTTACCAATGTGGCTGTGCTATCATCAGTGCCTCCCAAAACATTTATTTCTTTGTGATAAGTCTAAGTTTAATTTTTTATCTGACAAATTACTTCCCCCGATGAAGAAACAATTTATCATGTCACTGATTCTTTTGATTGGCGGTACTCATATGAGGGCACAAGACTCAATTAAGTATATTTTGGACAAACATCATGAGGCCCATCAACAAAGGTTTTGGGAGGGAATAAAGACTCTATCCGCGAAAGGAAATTGGTTGAGTATACATGGGTCTTATCCGGCTACTTTTTACTTTAAAAAGCCAGATAAATATTTAATGATCAATCAAAGGTCAAGGTTTATAGAAGCTTGGGATGGTGTTCATTCTTGGACCATCGCTAAATGGACAAAATCATCGATAGCTGAGTTATCTGCTGAAGAGACCCTGATTAATCAATTGATATTCAGTTTTGGGTCACCGCTGAATGGTGTTGAGGGCATAGTAAATAAGGGGATTATTTATTTAGACCACGTGCCGCATTATTGGCTAATTGAAGATCAGGGTCATGTATTGATTGAATATTTCCTTTCAATTAAAACATTTTTGTTGGCTAAAACTATTTTCACAAAAAAAATAGGAGACCCTCTATTTGTTACCCGAGAAGTGGTAAAATATGGAAATTTTCAAGGCGTTTCTTTTCCGACGCATATAAAATTTAAAACTCCGACGATGGTTGCTGAATATGTTTTTAATAAAATTACTTTGGGAGATTCAGTTAAGGATAAAAGGTTTAGTATGCCAGAAAAAAGATGAGAAATTCTTCAAAAAAGGGGCTTTTTTAATGAGAATAGGGTTTAATTAGTATCACATGAAAGCAAAAGTTTGGATTATTACAGGTTGTTCTAGAGGTTTTGGCCGTGAATTGGCAAAGTTGGTGGCTGATAAGGGACATAGAGTGATTGCAACGGTTCGCAAAGAAGCAGAGATAAGTGCACTTGAAGCCCTTTCTGAAGGAGATATTAAAGGCTGCGTATTGGACGTTACTGAAAAGGAAGCGGAAAAGCGGATTAATAGATTAATAAAAAGATTTTTTGATGGTCAGATTGACGTTTTGGTCAATAATGCAGGTTATGGATCCATTGGAGCTATTGAGGAAATCAATGATGAGGAAATTAAAAGGCAATTTGCCGTAAATGTATTTGGATCTATCTCTATGATCAAAGCGGTATTACCTTTCATGCGAGCCAGAAAAACAGGACATATTTTAAACATTACTTCTATTGCGGGGCTTAATGGATTCCCGGGGATAGGAATTTATAATGGATCAAAATTTGCTCTGGAGGGGATTGGTGAGGCTCTGGCTCAAGAAGTCGAACACCTAGGGATTAAAGTTACTAATGTGGAACCAGGCCCTTTTAGGACAGATTGGGCGGGAACTTCAGCGACTTATGCGCCTAGGAGGATATCCGATTATACTGAGACTGCTGGAAAAAACGCAAAGGCCATTCAGAAAGTCAGTGGAAATCAAATAGGGGACCCTATAAAGGCTGTTCAGGCTATGTATACATTAACGCAATTAAAACATCCTCCCGTGCATTTACCCCTGGGGAGACCTGCATATAATAGAATTAGATTAAAACTGGAAGCATTCCATGCAGAAATAGATCAATATGAATATTTGGGATTACCAACAGACTATTCAGAATAAGTTTAAATTAATGGATACTTTTCATCACATTATTGGGTATAAAAATTTAGCCTTAATTTTGAAGATGCAAACAGAATCCCTTAAAATTAGAGATCCAAAATTCAAATGAGTTCTTTTATTTTAAGAAGAATTTTTTAGGCAGCATTTTAAACCAAATCAGACCTTGAAAAAAATAATATAAATAAGAGGATTTAAAGACGTTTGAATAAGTAGATTCTTCTAAATAAAACTTTAAAAAGAGGAATATTTATTTTGCTAATCGGTTGTAATCTTTAAGTACTTGAATAAGAAGATCGTGAGGTAAGGCATAAACTTTATTACCATTAATACCTGACATGGTTTCAGCAGCCATCATAGCATTAATAATGGCCTCTTCGACTGCTTGAACTGTTGCTTCAAAAAAATACGTCATTTGATCATTGGAAAGGGTACTTACTTGAGTCGTTTTTAAACGGTCAAAGGCCTCTGGATTCGCCGTTGAGAAGGAGAGAAAAATATCACCTGAGCCATTGCTTCCGCGCCCTCCGACAACGCCAATACCTATTGGTACGCGTTGAGCAATTCTTTTGAGTTGATGAGGAAGTAAAGGGGCATCTGTTGCAACAATGACAATAATTGATCCATCCCCTTCTTCATGTCTTGATTGTGGAGCACCGTAAAACTCAGAATTTAGGGTATCCTTCAAGGCAACGCCCACTGGGACACCAGCAATGGTCAAGTTTTTTTTGGAACCAAAGTTTGACTGAACTAAGACGCCAAGAGTATAATTTATCCCATCTAGGAAGATTTTTCTGGATGCAGTTCCTGTACCTCCTTTGAAACCCAAACATTTCATTCCAGTACCCCCGCCTACGTTTCCTTCTTCAATTTTACCTCCCGTCGCATTATTAATTGCTTCTAAAACATGGGTTTCTTTGACATGAAAACCATAAATGTCGTTGAGAAATCCATCGTAAGTTTCGCCTACTACAGGGTAGGTGTACCACCAGTCTTCCTTGCCATACCAATCGGTTTTTAAATACCATTTTAATACAGCATCTCTTACTATTCCAACACTATTAGTGTTTGTAATCATTATGGGAGTTTCTAAAAATCCAGATTCAGTCACCCAAGTGGTGCCTGTCATTTCTCCGTTGCCATTGAGGCTATACCAATTGGCGTATACCGGGCTGAATTTTTGGGCTTTACCCCTGGGAAAAATGGCCGTTACCCCGGTTCTTACTGGTCCTGATCCAAGTTTGTTGGTACCTTTACCAGAAATGATTGTGCTGTACCCTACTTCAACACCTGGAATATCTGTAATGGAATTATATTGGCCAGGGATTCCATCAAAAGGGATACCAATACCTCTTGCCCTTGGTTTTTGTCCAAACGAATAAAAAGCGGTAAGTATGGAAATTGAAAAGATAAATATAAGTTTCATTTTGTTAAGGTTTAATTGGCATATGCATTGCGAGAATATTCAAGAAGACTTTAGAAGAAGGTAACTTATAAATTGGGGTGAGTTAGCCGATCTTACTCCAATTGACCACATTCTTGTTAAATGAGTTGATATGTTTTTTGAGTATTTGATTTTCAGGGGCACGTAATAAGGGGTCTTTTTTTAGTAGATTGGTAGCGGCATTTCTGGCCAAGTTTAAAATTTCCCCATCGGTAGCTAGGTCAGAAATGATTAGATCTAAGGTTCCGCTTTGTTGGGTACCCATTAGGTCTCCGGGGCCTCGAAGTTTTAAATCGGTCTCAGCAATTTTAAATCCATCATTACTTTTCACTAGGGTTTGTATCCTTGCTTTTGCCTCTGAGGTCAGCTTCATTCCTGTCACTAAAAAACAATAAGATTGTTCACTTCCGCGTCCGACTCGGCCTCTTAGTTGATGTAATTGTGAAAGACCGAATCGTTCGGCATTTTCAATGACCATAACGCTCGCGTTGGGTACGTTTACACCAACTTCGATAACTGTTGTGGCAATCATGATGTTAGTCTCTCCCTTGATAAACCGCTTCATCTCATAATCTTTATTTGTGGATTTCATTTTTCCATGACAGATTGATAAATGTAACTGGGGAAATCTCCGAGCAATACTTTCATAACCATCCATTAAATCTTTATAATCCATGGTGGAAGACTCTTCAATAAGTGGATATACGATATACACCTGGTGGCCTTTTTCAATTTCTTTTTCAATTAAGCCGAAGAGTTGAATGCGTTGGGCGTCTCTCATGTGTCTTGTGATAATTGGTTTTCGACCGGACGGTAGTTGGTTTATGGTGGAGATGTCCAAATCTCCATAGAGTGTCATTGCCAAAGTTCTTGGAATGGGTGTTGCGGTCATGACTAAAATATGTGGGTAATAAGGTTTATTTTTATTCCAGAGCTTGGCTCTTTGAGCAACGCCAAAGCGATGCTGTTCATCAATGACCGCTAAACCTAAATTTTTAAATTTGACTTTTTCTTCTATCAAGGCATGGGTCCCAATGAGTATTTTTAATTCACCAGAATTCAATCCTTCTTGAATTGATGTACGTTCGGTTTTTTTACTTGAGCCTGTGAGACATGCAGTCTTAATGCCTAGGGGATCCACAAATTCTTTGAGGTCATGATAATGCTGTTCTGCTAAAATCTCTGTGGGAGCCATAAATGCACATTGAGTATGATTTCCCACAGCAATGAGCATAGACATGAATGCTACTATAGTTTTTCCACTTCCCACATCACCTTGAACCAATCGATTCATTTGGTTACCAGACCGAAAATCAGAGTAGATTTCTTTGATTACTTTTTTTTGATCAGAGGTCAGACTGAAAGGGAGATGAGCATGATAAAAATTGTTTAGTAGTTTGCTGTTTTTGAATACGATCCCCTTAAACTTATCTATTCGTGCCAGTTTGAGTGTGATGAGACGCAATTGAATAAAGAAAAGCTCTTCAAATTTTAATCGATATTGTGCTTTTTTGAGTGAAATTTGATCCTTTGGGAAATGGATATGAATAAGAGAAAACTTTTTGTCCATTAAAGAAAATTCCTTTTTGATGGATGAGGGAAGTTTATCTTGAATGTGTGGAATTGCCTCTGTTAAAAGTAATTTTATAATTTTGCTAAAGGCTTTGGAATCTAAAAACCTTTTTTTGAGCTTCTCAGAGGAGGGGTAAACAGGATGTAGAAATTGCTTATTGCTAGGGTTATTTCCCAAGGGTTCTATTTCTGGATGTGAAAGGTTAAAGCGTTGACCATATCGGGAGGGCTTTCCAAAAACGGTGTAAACCACTCCAGGTTTAATTTTTTTTCTTATCCATTTGATTCCCTGAAACCAAATAAGATCCATTTCTCCTGTTTCGTCTTGAAATTTTCCAATCAATCTTTGTTTTCGACCCTCTCCAATCGTTTCAAAATGAGTTATTTTTCCTATTATTTGCGCATTGTTTAACTCGTCAGTTAGTAATGAAATTTTGTGAAAAGAGGTCCGATCTTCATAGCGAAAAGGGTAATGCTGAAGTAAGTTTCCATAATTGAAGTAACCTAATTCTTTGTTAATTAAAGCGGCTTTTTCGGGACCGATTCCTTTTAGGGACTCAATTGGTTTATGAAAAAAGGAAGTCATTTGAATTTTGTGTTGAAAAGGGTGGGATGATTTGAAGGCGTGTAATGATTATTCGTTCCATTCTAAGGTATTCAGTAAATGTACCAAATCAGATTTAATAAATTTTATAGCTGGGGCCAAGGAATCATTTTTCGTACTCATGTTGAAGTATAAAGCACCTCGCAGAAAATGTGTAATGCTATCGGTTATGTGAAATTGAAAGGGGCTGGGTACTTCTCCACTTAATTCACTGACCGTAGCGATATTTCCATTCTTAAGGAATAAGATTTTTTCATCAATAGCTGTTGCTTTAACTTGATGTTTGCCTGTAAGCCTAAAACTATCGTTTAGGTAATCTTGAACTGAGGAGTCAGTATTAATCGGTTTATAGGTGAGTTGGACATTGGCATCAAAATAAGGGTAATAAATATGAATCCAGTGTGGCTCTGCGATCCAACTGGTATCTTTTAAGATTTTGGCATGAGAAGAATATTCAAAAGTATATGGCAATTTACCCAGTAATTGGGTGTAGGAAACTGTAGGTAAAAGGATGCGGTTGTATCCTTTTGGCTTTGGTAGATAATGGGTTTCGCAAGACCAAAAAATAAAAAAAATAAACAGCACTAAATATTTTTTCACGATTTCCTAAACACACGTATTCTTTTGATACGTTTTTGGTCGACGGATTCTATTGAAAACAAAAACTTACCAACTTCAATTTTTTCATTGGAGTGAGGGAGGTTTTTGTTTATTTCTAACAACAACCCTCCCAAACTCTCATTTTCTCCTTTAATATCGTCAAATACATCGGCCTCCTCTGACATTATTTTACAAAAATCATTAAGGGAGGTTTTGCCCTCAAATACGACAGTATCATTATCTAATTTTTTGTAATCTGCATCCAAAGACTCATCGAATTCGTCATTGATTTCTCCTACAATTTCTTCGATTATATCTTCCATTGTAATTAAGCCCTCGGTACCGCCATACTCATCAACAACAATAGCCATGTGAACTTGTTTTTGCTGAAAATCTTTGAAGAGAGCATCGATTTTCTTGCTTTCAGGAATAAAATAGACAGGCCGTAAAAACTGTTGCCAATGGAAATCTTCTTTTTCATGAAGAAAGGGCAACATGTCTTTGATGTATAATAAACCTTCAATTCTATCAATGTTTTCGCGATAAACGGGAATTCTTGAAAAGCCTGTTTTATTTATTTGATCCATTAATTCATGGAAATCGCTAGATCTTTCAACTGCAGAAATATCAACTCTAGAACGCATGATTTGTTTTACTGAAAGTGTTCCAAAATTAACAATTCCTTTCAGAATACCCTTCTCTTCCTTACTCACGTTTTGTTCTGAGGTAATGTCTAACGCCTGATTTAGCTCCTCAACAGAGAGATTGTAACCTCTCTTTTTAACCCGTTTTTCAAAAAAACCACTTAAGCCAATGAGTAGCCAAGAGAGAGGTTTTAATAGGCGATTAAAAAACCAAATGTAAGGGAGACAGAAGCGGGCAAACTTTTGTGGTTGATGTGCGGCAGAAATTTTAGGAACAATTTCTCCGAAAAAAATAATTAATATTGAAATGACAGCGGTTAACACTACCAATACAACGCCTTCAGCTTCTTTTTGGCCTACAATTTTCCATGAGGCGTAGGTGGATAGAGTTACAATGAATACATTGAATAGGTTATTGAGTATTAGGATGGTGGCCAGTAATTGATACGGGGATTTTAATAGTATTTTAATTTTTAAATCAGAGGCCTTTTCTTTGCTTAATTCGGTCTTATCAAGTGAAAAAAAAGCAACTTCAGCACCAGAAATTAGGCCGGAGCATAATAATAAAATTAAAATTAATAGGCTAAAGCTCCAATAAAAAGAGCCTGATAGTGATACAAATTCCATCAAAAATATCGAAGGAGGTTCATCTATTGGGGATACCAAGTAGTGTTTGTTTGGTGAATATTAAAAAGGAAGATCATCGGACTCAGTTTCCATATTTAGGCTAGAGGTCGGGCTTCCAGAATCGGGAGTTTCGATATGATTACGCTGTTCTGGAGCTATTCCACTGCTTCCAGTACCACCACCGAGCATAGTCATATTTTGGACTCTAATCCGAGTCCTGTATTTGTTGTTTCCTTGATCATCTTTCCAACTGTCTGTTTTTATTTTTCCTTCTACGTAAATACTTTTCCCCTTGGTCAAATATTGCTCAGCAATTTTTGCTAAACCATCCCAAAGTTCTAAATCGTGCCACTCAGTATTTTCAACTTTGTTGCCGTTACGATCTTTGTAATTTTCGGTAGTGGCGAGGGTCAGATTGGCCACTACTTTATTATTTTCAAGGTATCTTACTTCAGGATCTTTTCCTAAATTACCAACGAGAATTACTTTATTTACTCCAGCCATTATATAAAAATAATTAAAATTTTACTTGTGTCAAATAATTGACAATGAGTTTAGGTTTCGGTAAAGTTACAATTTCGTCAAGATTGAAAACAGTTAAATTTAATTTTTTCGCAATTTCGTTAAATTGAGAAGGGGTTGAAATTTCAATTTGAGTGAACCAGGCTTTTATATTTTGATGGGTTAATTTTTGATTTATGGGGCCATAGGCGACTTTTTTGGAATGATTCCGGTCAAATGATTCCACATTGAGAAGACTTGTGGAGGTTAAATAAAAGTCCCAAAGCCCTTCCCAAATATCTCCTTTAATTCTTTTTTTTAAGCAGATTTTGTGCTGGTGTGTAAAGATCCAATAATAAAATGCACGTTTTTTAATTTTAATTTTCTTTTCTTTAAAGGGTAAAATTTGTTGTGTTTTTTCTTTAAAGGAAATGCAATTAAATTGTAGATCACAGTTTTCGCATCGGGGACGGGGTTTGCAAATTAGGGCTCCAAACTCCATCATTGCCTGATTAAAATCACCAGGTACAGATGAAGGCATGATCAAATTGATTGTTGTTTCAAAAATTTTGCGTGTACTTGGCTTACTGATGTCTTCATGGATACCAAAAAGGCGTGAGATTAATCTAAAAACGTTACCGTCGACTGCGGGTACCTTTTCATGGAAGCAGATAGAGGCAATTGCCGCCGCCGTGTAGGGGCCAATACCTTTTAATTTGAGCAGTTCAATATACGAATTTGGAAAGATGCCACCGTACTCTTTGGAGACCTGTATTGCTACTTTGTGTAAATTTCTAGCACGACTGTAATAACCAAGTCCTTCCCACAATTTCAAGACCTCTTGTTCAGAGGCCACCGCTAGGGCATGAATCGTGGGATAAGTTTTGATGAATTTTTCGTAGTAAGGAATACCTTGTGTTACGCGGGTTTGTTGTAAGATAATTTCAGAGAGCCAGATTGCATAAGGGTTACGTGTTACCCGCCATGGTAAATATCTCTTTTCCCTTGAATACCAATTCATTAATGAAGACGTTATTTGAATTTTGATGATATTATTTGGGTTTTTTGAATTTCTAGAGGATAAATTTGCACTACAGAATGTTAAAGCTAAATTTGAAGTTCTTATATAAAAGAATGGTTGACCACTAAAATACTATTATTGTGACAAAAGCAGATGTAATAAATGAAATAAGTGAAAAGACAGGAATCGATAAACTAGATGTTCAAGCGACGGTAGAAGCTTTTTTTTCTGTGGTGAAAACGTCAATGGCCGATGGAGAGAACATTTATGTGAGAGGGTTTGGTAGTTTTGTAAATAAAAAACGGGCAAAAAAGATTGCCAGAAATATATCCAAAAACACGGCAATTGTCATTGAAGAACATTATTTTCCCAGCTTTAAGCCGTCTAAGATTTTTATTGAAAAGATCAAGAGGAATGTATTTTCGCCTTAAAGCGAATATTTACAGCAGATGAAAAAATATCTTCTTTCATTGACAATTGCAGGGATGGTCGCCATCTTTTTTCTATACCAACTCCCACGTACAGTAGTTAAAAATGAGGGGGATAGCAGTCTCGAAACACATTCATTCAACATTACTAATGAAGATGCAGTTGCAATCACCTCTCTGAAGAATTTTATTAAGGAGGGAATATCAGAAAATTACATTATCTTTGCAGACTCTCTAGCGAGATATTATTTAAAGTATGGATTTTTGGATAGTGCCAAAGTCGTTACGATGAAATTCTTGCAAAGAGATAGTTCTTTACAGACACAGAAGAAAGCAGCAGCCTTATTATATGCTTCATACGAGCGCGCTTCCAGTATAAAAGAAGCTGGAGAGTATGCCAAAGAGGCTAGGAAAATTCTGTCTTTAATCACTCAAAGAGAGCTAGATAATTTATCTGCCAAGACAAAGTTGGCCATGACATTAGTGATAACAGAAAACCCTATGTCAGGAATTATGATGTTAAGGGAAGTGATAGAAAAAGATCCAAAAAACAGAGAGGCTCTGTTAAGCTTAGGTCTTTTGTCCATTCAATCAGGACAATATGAGCGAGGCGTTGAAAGGTTTGAAAAGTTGCTTACATTAAAAGAAGATGATTATGAAGCCATGTTATATATGGGCGTTTGTTTGTTAGAGGTTAATAAACTTGAGAGATCTTCAGAACTATTTACAAGAATTGTAGCTGCAGAAAATGTTGATCCAGCATTAAAGTCTGCGGCAGCAGAATATTTAAAGAATTAATAACATTTAAACTAAAAAATATGCCTTGCGGTAAAAAAAGAAAAAGACATAAAATCTCTACGCATAAGAGAAAAAAAAGGTTAAGAAAGAATAGACATAAAAAGAAGTAGACATTTAATCTGAAAAATTGTGAGTAATGAATTAGTAATAAATTCAACTCAAAACGGATGTCGAATAGCACTTTTAAATGATAGAAGATTGATTGAATTCCATCAGGAAGATGGAGGGATTCAATTCAATGTAGGGGATATTTACTTAGGTACTGTACGAAAAGTTGTTCAAGGTCTCAATGCTGGGTTCATTGACATTGGATATGAAAAAGACGCCTTTCTACATTATCTTGACTTAGGACCACAAGTCCAGTCACTGAATAAATTTACACAGCTGATTCAAAGTAAAAAAGGGATCAGTACAAAGCTTATTGGGTTCAGAAATGAGACCGATATTGATAAGTTTGGTAAAATAGGACAGGTTCTGACAAAGAGCCAAAACATTCTTGTTCAGGTTGTAAAAGAACCCATATCAACAAAGGGCCCGAGATTATCTTGTGAGTTGTCAATAGCAGGACGCTATTTAGTTTTAGTACCATTTTCGAATGCAGTTAATGTATCAAAGAAAATAGGGAATTCAAATGAAAGGAAGCGCTTGGCGCGATTGATTAGTTCAATCAAGCCAGAAAATTTTGGAGTGATTATTCGTACTGTAGCAACGGGCAAGGATGTAAAGGAGCTTGATACAGATCTTCAAAATTTAGTGCAAATTTGGCAGAGAGGGATTGAAAAGCTTAAAAAGTCAAAGTCAAAGGATAAAATCATTGGAGAGGTCAGCCGCACAAACTCTATTGTTAGAGATGTTCTTAATGAGACTTTTGATAGCATTACTATTGATGATAAAGATTTATTTGAAGAAATAAAAAGTTACATCAAGACGATTGCTCCAGACAAGGAGAAATTGTTACGTCTACACCAGTCAAAGGCAAAAATTTTTGAAATTTTCGGGGTAGAGAAACAGTTAAAAACTTCATTTGGTAAATCGGTAACGGTAGTTGGTGGGGGATATTTGATTATTGAGCATACGGAGGCACTGCACGTGATTGATGTGAATAGTGGTAACAAATCTAATCGCGAGGAAGATCAAGAAACTACCGCTTTAACCGTAAATGTTGAGGCTGCTAAAGAGATCGCTCGTCAATTGCGTTTACGTGATATGGGAGGGATTATTGTGGTTGATTTTATAGACATGCGAAAAGTAGAAAATAAGCGTAAAGTCTATTTGACAATGATTGAAGCCATGGAAATGGATCGTTCGAAACACACCATTTTACCGTTATCAAAGTTTGGTCTATTACAAATTACCAGACAAAGGGTAAGGCCAGAAGTAAATATAATAACTAAGGAGCAATGTCCGTCATGTGCGGGAACAGGTAAAATAATGGCATCCATTTTAGTGGCAGATCAAATTGAGGAGACATTGATGCATTTGTTTAAAAAGCAGAATGAGAAAAAAGTGTCCTTAGTGGTGCATCCTTATTTAAAAGCTTACTTTACTGAAGGATTTGTTTCCAGGCGTTTTAAATGGTTTTTGAGTTTGATGAAATGGGTCAATGTGGTATCAGACTCTTCCTTAGCTTTGAATGAGTACCAATTTTTAAATACTAATGATGAAATTATTAAGACCTAGAACTTCATACCAATGTCAATAGACACAATTTGGTTGCGAATGAAAAGAGGATAATTGGGACTGGTTTGACTAATCACGTTAACTAAACCTTTTTGGAGGGAGCTGCCTAAGAAAAATAATGTATTCACCCCTAGTCGGTACTCAGCACCTGCACCAATGATGGCAGCGGTATCAAAAAAGCGAAATTTAGAGATAAATTCATAGTCTTCCTTAAGCGCTTGGTCGAAGATTTTGAATTCAAGGGTTAAGCCAACTTGAAAAAAGATACTTATGTCTGGAGAGACTTCATTAGTGAAGAGTTTTAGGGACAAGGGTATTTGAAGATAATTAAGATCGTAGGATTCAAAAGGATTTTTAGGCGTAGAGCCGCTTCCTTCTTTGACTAAATCGATGCTAACTCGTTTAGGCAGATAAATTAAACCTGAGTTAAAAAAGTAAGTGTCAGTAAGAGGATGGTCTACAATAAGTCCTATGGACATTCTTGTAGATGTTTTTCCTGAGGAAATGTCTAATTGATCCGATTTTAATGAGATTTTATGAGTTGAAAATAAGGGGGAAAATTTCAATCCGAGTTTGGTTTGCGAAAAGCAAGTAAGGGATCCAACTAAAATAAATGATAGGAAAAGAAGCAACTTTCTCATTGGAATTATATTAATTTTCTCCAAAAATAGTATTTATGAGGATAGTTTGTCTACTGTTTGTTTGTCTTTTGTTAAATGGGTGTAGTGAAGATCCCTGTCGGCATCATCCCGATGTCGAGCTTCCAGAGGTAAAAATTAGGGTAAATAGGCTTGAAAAAGAGCTATTTGATTCCCAAGATATCCGTGACGTAGAAATATTTCTTCAAAATTACGGAGAAATAGCCGCGAGGATTTTTCATATTAATGAGTATCCTAATGAAAAAATATTAGCAGAGCGCATTCTCGGCTTGGTGCAAAATGAATTTATAGATACCCTGTATAGAGAGGCAGATGAAGCCTTCGAACAGCCTTTATTTGAAGAGAGGATGAATACATCTCTAGGTCTGTTGAAATATTATTTCCCTGAGATGAAGGTGCCTAAAATACAAACCATAGTAAGCGGATTGTATAATGATTTGGCCGTCTCTGAAGATTTAATAATTATTGGCTTGGATTTTTTTATTGGGGAGAAGGCTTCTTACAGGCCCAAAGAAGTTCCGCGGTATATTTTAAGGAGGTATGAAGCTAAATATATGATACCAACTATTTTGAAATTCTTTATCGCAGATTATTGCTCGAGTGGGGATGAGGAGACTCTGTTATCTGAAATGGTTGATTATGGGAAGATTTATTATTTACTTGGAAGTATCATGCCTTGCACCCCAGATGATTTAATTTTAGGGTTTACACCAAAGGAAATTCGAGATGTATATGCCTATCAAGAATTAATTTGGTCTCGAATTATCGAAAAAGAATGGCTTTACGTGACAGATGAATTCACCAAGAAAAAAATACTTGGAGAGCGACCGAAAACTATAGAGTTGGGTAATGAGTGCCCTGGTAGAGTAGGTGCCTGGATTGGTTGGCAAATTGTCAAACATTATATGGATGAGACCGAAAGTACGATGCAAGAGTTAATGACCAATCGTAATCATCATGAAATTTTCGTGAAAAGTAAATATAAGCCTAAGAATAGGAATTAATAGTCTTTAAAAAACCGAAGAAATAGTATAAATTAATCAACTTTATAACTTATTTAATTTTTTTTGTTGACATTGAAATTTATAATAGTATTCTTTTTTATTCTATGCTATTCGCCGGGTCAAGGACAACTTCTTAGTTATAGTGTATTTAAGTCTAAGAAAGAAATAGGTACAATGATAGTTAGTCGGGTTAGCTCTTCGAGTCAAGTCACTTACGAAAATATAACTGAAGTAAGATATAAAATTCTAATAGAATTGGAGGTCAAATATATGTTAAAGGAATCTTTTGAGGATGGTGTGTTGATTTGGGGAGAAGGATTTAGCAGTTTAAATGGATCGAAGAAAATGACTTATAATATTTTCAAAAAAGAGATGGGCTATGTACTCCTTACCAAAGAAATTCCTCAAAGTATACCTTTCGAAACAATTACTTATTCTGCTGCTAAAATTCATTTTGAGGAACCAAGAGATAAACAGCGGGTCTTTTCTCAACATTTTGCGACTTATTTAAATTTTGAAGAAGTCGGTCCCCATTATTATTTATTGACCTCACCTCAAGGAGAGAATTATTATCGATATGAAAATGGGATCTGTACTGAGGTAACTGTAATTCGAGATTTTGGAACTTTATATTTTAATTTAAGGCCTGAAAGTTATTTAATTGTCAATATTCCAGATTCTTCACGAAACAGATGAGACCTTTCAAGTAAAAAAGGGATTTTTTTGTAGTAGTTATTTGCAAAAATTATATAAAAGATAAGGGGCAATTTCAGTGTGGGGCTTGATTATTTTTCAAAAAAGGTATCCACAAATGCTTTTTTATTAAATACCTGTAGGTGTTCAATCCCTTCCCCTATACCAATGTATTTTACAGGTATTTTAAATTGATCAGATATCCCTATAACGACACCTCCTTTGGCAGTACCATCTAATTTAGTCACTGCCAAGGCACTCACCTCAGTTGCTTTGGTAAACTCTGAGGCTTGAACAAAAGCATTTTGGCCTGTACTTCCGTCAAGAATCAGGAGGACTTCATGAGGAGCGTCTGGAATGAATTTCTTAATAACATTTTTAATCTTACTCAGTTCATTCATGAGATTTATTTTGGTATGTAATCTGCCGGCTGTATCGATAATTACTACATCTGCGTTCTCGTCCTTAGCTTTTTTGACCGCCTCATAAGCAACAGAAGCAGGATCTGTATTCATACCCTTTGAGACGACAGGTACGTTAGCTTTTTCACCCCATAAAATTAGTTGTTCAACAGCGGCGGCGCGAAAGGTATCCGAGGCACCTAAAACAACTTTTTTATCTAGGGCCTTAAATTGTGCGGCTAATTTTCCAATTGTTGTTGTTTTACCAACACCATTTACGCCGACAACTAAAATTACAAAGGGGCCTTTGACTATCGGGACTTCAAAAGAAGAAAGGTCAGTAGTATTGTTTTCTGTGAGTAAACGGGCAATTTCATCCTTTAATATTTTATTAAGTTCCGAAGTAGAGATGTATTTATCTTTGGATACACGCGTTTCAATTTTATCAATGATTTTAAGGGTTGTCTTGATACCTACATCAGAATTGATAAGTACCTCTTCGAGATTATCTAAAACTGCTTCATCTACACTAGATTTACCGATGATAGCTTTATTTAACTTGTTTAAAAAGCTTTTTTTGGACTTTTCTAAACCTCTTTCTAAATTGTCTTTTTTCTTTTTTGAAAAAATATCAAATAATCCCATGTTAAAATTTAGTTTGTGAAATTTCTGATAGAGTTTAAAAAAAACTCGACTTTTTTAAAAAGTGTGCTGGGTTATTTAGCTAAAACTTTTTTAACGTCTGCTTCTGCGACCATTTCTTCTTTGAAAGAGTAGGCACCGCTAGCAGTTTTTATAGATCTAATAACTTTAGCGAACTTTGCACCTCCGGGTTGTTTTAATGTTGCTACTACTTTTTTTGCCATGACTATTTAATTTCTTTGTGAATAGTTTGTTTTCTGAGAATAGGATTGTATTTCTTCATTTCCAGTCTTTCAGGACTATTTTTCCTATTTTTAGTAGTGATGTAGCGAGAGGTGCCGGGTTTACCCGTAGATTTATGTTCTGTACACTCCATAATCACTTGTATTCTATTACCTTTTTTGGCCATTTTCCTTTCTTTATGCTAATATTTTTCCCTTAGCTTTTGCTTGTCTGAGCACGGCATTGATACCATTTTTATTAATCGTGCGTAGGGCAGTTGATGAAACCTTAAGTGTGATCCATGTATCCTGCTCAGGAATATAAAACCTTTTTTTGTGCAGATTAGGAGAAAATTTTCTTTTGGTTTTGTTGTTGGCTTTAGAGACATTATTTCCACTTCTTGCTCTTTTGCCCGTAATATCACAAACTTTTGACATAATTATTGCGTTTTTGAAAACGAAATGCAAATATGATCATAATTGTTTTATTACCAAATGCTGAGCTCGCATTTTTAATTTATTTTGTTGGATAGGGGCAATTTTTACATCCAGAGGAACAGCAAAATCCCTGCCTCATAAGGAATGAAGCCGTAAAGACCATAAGACCTTCTCTGTTATAATAATAATCTGCCTTTTCTCTTGCGGAAGTTTTTTCCTTCTTTTTTTTATTTGATGTCAATTTCTTATTTATCTACTAATTTTACCTAAACTGTGGAACAAATGAATTGGTTCCCAGTACAAAGATTTTAGAATTTATGATAGAAAGCACAACAAAGAGCAATGAGCTTATACTTCTTGAAGCACAGTATGGGGCACACAATTACCACCCTTTACCCGTAGTTTTAGCTAAAGGGCTTGGGGCAAAGGTTTGGGATGTAGAAGGGAAAGAGTATTTTGATTTTTTATCAGCTTACTCGGCTGTGAATCAAGGCCATTGTCATCCAAAAATTTTAAAAGCATTAACAGATCAGGCGTCAATTTTGACATTAACTTCTCGTGCATTTTATAATGATGTGTTGGGTGAATATGAGCAGTTTATTACCAATTTATTTGGCTACGACAAAGTGCTGCCGATGAATACCGGGGTAGAGGGTGGAGAGACAGCTAATAAGCTGGCGAGAAAGTGGGGATATGAGCATAAGGGGATTCCTGAAAATCAGGCTAAAATTATTTTTGCAAAAGGGAATTTTTGGGGGCGAACTTTGGCGGCAATTAGTAGTTCTGATGATCCGGCTTCTTACAGGGGATTTGGTCCTTATATGCCTGGATATGAGCTCATTCCTTATAACGACCTACAAGCTCTGGAGCGGCAACTTCAAGATCCAACGATAGCGGCCTTTATGGTTGAGCCAATTCAAGGAGAAGCCGGTGTTGTAGTACCTGACATTGGTTATCTTGCAGGTGTTAGGGCATTGTGTACGCAGTACAATATCTTGTTTATAGCTGATGAGGTACAAACTGGGATAGCAAGGACGGGTAAAATGTTGGCTTGTGATTATGAAGACGCAAGACCGGATATTTTGATATTGGGGAAGGCTATTTCTGGAGGCATTCTTCCTGTGTCAGCAATATTGGCTGATGATGAGGTTATGCTGACGATAAAGCCGGGTGAACATGGCTCAACTTACGGAGGCAATCCGTTGGCTTGCAAGGTGGCGCAAGCTGCGTTAGAAGTTGTGGTTGACGAAAATCTTGCACAAAATTCTCTAATACTTGGAGATTTATTTCGTAAGGAATTGACTGATTTTGCGGCGACTCATGAAATGATTCAAAAAGTTCGGGGTAAAGGATTGCTTAATGCTTTGGTGATCAATGATACGGAAGAGAGCACTACCGCATGGGATTTCTGTGTATGTCTAAAGGAGAATGGATTATTAGCCAAACCCACTCACGGCAATATAATTCGATTTGCACCTCCTTTGGTCATTACTGAGGAGCAATTAAATCATTGCTTGGAAATCATTAAACAAACCATTACCGAGTTTAATTTTGGTTAATTTCTGTATTTCCAATTCTATTAGAGTCTAAAAATGGGGATGATGAAAAGATAATATGCAGCAAAGGACATGATGGACCTTTTTAATTTTACCCTAGACCACCAGCAAATGTTTATTGTGGTTATTGTTGGCATATTGGTGGGAATGGCTAAAACAGGGATTCACGGGGCGGGTATGGTTGCTGTACCTTTGCTCGCAATTGGTTTTGGAGGAAGGACTTCGAGTGGTATAATGCTGCCGATTCTCATTTTAGGAGATCTGATGGCTGTTTATTATTTTCACAGGTATGCCCAATGGAAACATTTGAATCTGGTGCTGCCTTTTGCTTTTTTAGGAGTGTTATTAGGAGCCTATGTAGGAAAATTTATTGATGATGTGGTATTTCGTCAAGTGATGGCTAGTATTATTTTTTTGAGTTCTGGGATCATGTTATTTAATGAAAGGTACCAAAGCCAAATGATCTTGCAGAACTGGTTATTGATCGCTGGTTTGGGGATAGCTATAGGATTTACAACGATGGTGGGTAATTTGGCGGGTTCTGTTATGGCTGTTTATTTATTGTCTTTGAATTTACTAAAAAACCAGTTTATTGGTACAGCAGCTTGGTTTTTTTTAATTATCAATTTGGCAAAGGTACCTTTCCATGTTTACAGTTGGGAAACCATTACTTGGGGTTCGTTATTTTTGGACTCACTGGTATTGCCATTTATTGCCTTTGGATCTTTTTTGGGGGCTCAGATTGTTAAGCATATTTCTGAGCAAATTTATCGTCGTTTTATTATTCTTATGACTATTTTGGCAGCTTTATTAATGATGTGTCAATCATAATTGTGTTCAACTCAATCGATTAATTATCTTTGTTATTATGCTCCGAAGACCTAGAAGAAACCGTAAGACTGAAGGAATAAGATCTTTGATACGACAGACAAAGGTTACAACAGATGACTTGATATTTCCCTTGTTTCTGATTGAAGGCTATAATAAGAAACAAGAAGTGATATCCATGCCGGGTATTTATCGACTGACTTCAGACCTAATGCTTAAAGAGATAGAATATTGTATGGGTTTGGGGATTAGGTCGTTTGATGTTTTTCCTATTATTTCAAAGAAAGACAGAACCCCAGAGGGCAGTGGAGGGTATTGCGAAGATTCCTTTTATCTCAGGACACTTAAAGAAATTAAAGCAAGGTTACCTGAATCTCATATCATCACCGATATTGCTATGGATCCTTATAGTAGTGATGGACATGATGGCTTGGTTAAAGATGGCAAAATACTTAACGATGCGACGCTAGAGATTTTGGGGAAAATGGCACTTGCACAGGCGGAGACAGGAATCGATATGATTGGTCCTTCAGACATGATGGATGGTCGTGTTGGCTATTTGCGTGAAATTCTGGATCAAGAAGGGTTTCAGGAGGTAGGCATTATGTCCTATACGGTTAAATATGCCAGTGCCTTTTATGGTCCTTTTCGAGATGCACTGGATTCAGCACCTAAGTTCGGTGATAAAAAGACCTATCAAATGGATCCTGCCAACCGTGGAGAAGCCCTAGTGGAGGCACAGCTTGATTATGAAGAAGGGGCTGATATATTGATGGTTAAACCAGCATTGACCTACTTAGATATTATTAGTGATTTTAAAGAAAATTTTCCACTTCCCATTGCAGCGTATAACGTGTCTGGAGAATATGCTATGATTAAGGCTGCTGCACAAAAGGGGTGGTTAGATAGCGAGCGAGCCATGCAGGAGTCTTTGACCGCCATCAAGCGATCAGGGGCCGATATTATCTTGACATACTTTGCCAAGGAGTTTGCCGAAGTGAGTAGAAGGTAAAATAGTTTTTGATTTAAGAATTTGTATAAAGAGGAGTTTATCAAGTTTTATGTTTTACTGTATTGATATTACTTACATTGGACAATTATATTTGCGTCTTGATGAAGGCGCTTTGGTGTAACATGAAATAATAGGCACTGTAATCTTTCCATAAATTGAACGAACAATCCAAATTTTTAATTACCCGATCTACATTAGAAACTAGGCATTGGTCAATACGAGGCGTCATAGGATGGTGGAGGCATCATTAATTTTCTAAAGGATAATCACCAAAATGGAGTCGTATTAAGTGGGGAGTAAATTCACAAGAGTTCTGAGTATATTTTAAAATTAATAAAAAAAGGGCGACGCGTGTAAAATCTTTGTTGAAATCAAATTATTTTCAATTTCAGAATGAGGAAATGAGTATAAGTTCATGGCAATAAAAAAAGAAATAAATTAACACATTAGATTTAGATGCTTCGCATAGATAATTTTAATTAAATCAATGTCTAGTTATAAATAATAATTTATGAGTTAATTAATTCTATTAAACTAAAGTGAGCTTATTCATTCTAAAATGTGTAACCAAAATATGTGAATTTCACTTTATTCCATTTAAGAGAGCATTTGAACCCCTAACCCAGGAGCATTAAGGGTTCGCATTATTCCGTCTTTGATTTCAAAACCACCTGAAACTAAATCTCTGGCCAAATCTAAACTACCATCTAAATCAATATACTTTGTATTTGGACAAGAGAATGCCGCATGAAGTCCGGCAGCAATACTGATCCTGCTTTCATCCATACAGCCCCACATCAGATTGATATTGGCTTTATTGGCTATAGCAGCAATTTTCATAGCCGAATAAATGCCACCACTCTTCATTAATTTGATATTAAAAATTCCGCAAGCCCTAGGGGGTTTTGCGATTAAGGCCGCATCTTCTTCGTTTTGTAAACTTTCATCTGCTGCAATATGTGATTTATATTGTTCTTCTAAACTACGCATTTGGTCAATATTTTTTTTCGGAAAAGGCTGCTCAACAAACTCAACATTGAGTTCTCGCGTACTTTTTATGAATTTTTTGTAGTCATTCGTATCGTAACCTTGATTGGCATCTACCCTGATAGCGATGGATTGATCGATGCTTTCTCTCAATTTACTTATTCGTGCTACATCTTCCTCGACAGAAGCGCCTGTTTTTAGCTTGATGATTTTAAAACCTCTTTTTGCATACTCGTGAGCTTCTTCTACGGATTCTTCTATAGATTTAATACCGATAGTTATTGAAGTGGGTAAGGCTTCATGTTGACGGCCTAAAAGGTCAACTAATGGAACATTTTTATGTAAAGCTAAGGCATCATATAATGCAATGTCGATTCCTGCACGAGCTGCTGGTGTCATGAACATTTGATTGCGAAGATCTTTACTTATTTCATTTATAGCTTCAATTTCTCTTCCGACCAAAAATTCTAAATTAAATTCATTCAATACAGTTTCACATTTTGCAAAAGTCTCTCCTTCATCTATTTTTGTAGGTGCAGAAGCACCTAATCCTTTTAAGCCATTTTCCAAGGAAATTTCTACAATGATATTGGAAACATCATATGTAGTGCCTTTTGAAGCAATGGCATAGGGGCGAAGTAATCCAAAATTTTCTCTCCAACTTTTTACAGATTTAATTCTCATACCTTTTTATATTTTTCGATGAAGTTTTTTATTAATGGTATCAATTCATCTATATCATTTTCCTATACTTTAATAAAGGGATATTGAGTTGTATATGTAAGCGATGCTCAATTTTTTCCATATAATTTGGATTCCATTATTTTTAAAATTACTACAATTATTCTTTAATTGTAGAGTTGGCCCAGTTCTATATACTCTATATATTCCTTGATTCTAATCAAATTTTCCCTAAATTTTTAAACTATTTATATCCGTGACTATTTTGAGATAAGAGCCTTAGCGTTTCAACTTAGGATTAATTTCAAAATACAAGGTTCCCATGGCTTTATTAAGGATGATTGACCCTCTAGAAATAAGATATCGAGCAATGCTTTTACATCGAATTGAAGTAATGGTATTTTCAATGTCATCACGGACAAAATCGTTTACAACAGGATTCAGAATAAAATCATATTAACTCTTTTGTAGCTAACCTCTTCGCCTAGTGAAAATCATTTTAACTTTTACGCCTATTTGACCGAAATCAAGAAAAGCTAATTTAAAAGACCTTCTTCTAGTAATATACTTATGTAAATTAACATAACGAATGGAGTACATTCCCCAATGGCTATTGATTTTAAATTTTATTTTGATGCGCTTTTATTTCAGTTCTTTCAATAGCGTTTCAGAGGCTATTTTTTTATTTAATTTGATGTTAACGGACTTTTTAGCGTGTTTTGTTAACGTATTACTGGATATGGCTTTAAGGAGGAGTGAAATATGTTATTAGGCGGAGATCAGTGTTATATTATTATTGGTAATTTTCCGATTAATGATTATTATTTCTAAAAAGTTTAAACAAAACTACGAGCATAAGGTTGCTATGGCCATTAGAGTTCATTTTCAGTTTGCATTTATCTTCTGGGCTCATATTTTTATTTAAGAGGATTATTTAGTTACACTTTATAATCCTCTCCAGAACAAAGGCGAAAGCAAACAAATTTTAAAGAGGAAAAAGCTAGTGTTACTTTTATTTGTCCATAAATATGGTATTTTAGTTTTTAATCAATCTGGATGGAACATAAAACAAGAAGTATTTTATTAAAATTTGGGCTGGGAATGTTACTACTCCTTTTAATGGCTTGGGGCGGGTTAAGATTATTTTTCCATTTCAATGAGATCCCCATTTATGATGCTCGATTGATCTACAACTTTATCTTTCACTCAGACCGACCCCTGAAGCAATATGAAAATTTAGCCCAAAAACTAGGTTATACGTCTTCAGATAAGCTACTAATTATACATGCCGATGATTTAGGTCTTGCGCGTTCGGTCAATAAAGCCTCTTTTGAAGCACTCTCAAAGGGATTTGTGAGTTCTGCTAGTGTTATGATGCCATCACCTTTTGCCGAAGAAGTAGCCGCTTATTATCTTGAAAATCCACATATTGATTTGGGACTTCATTTAACTTTTACTGCGGAATGGGTTGGTTACAAATGGACTGGAGTTGCGTCTGCTGATGAGATCGAAACTCTTTTAGACGAGGAAGGCTTTCTGCATCAAAATAAAGTAACGGTCATTAAAGAGGGGAGTAATTCCCAAATAAAGATTGAACTACAGGCTCAAATTGACTATGCACGCGCTTTGGGAATTGCGCCGACACATATGGACAGTCATGAAGGCACCTTATTTTTTGACCCAGAATTTTTAAGAACGTACATAGAAGTAGGACATCAAAATCAAATACCTGTATTTGTACCAAACCTTTTGGCTCCACATTTTGATGAACAATTCCCTTTGCCCTCACAGGTGGTATTGGTAGATCAAATGTTTATGGCCTTGAAAGGGACAGAATTAAATGCGATGGAAGAGTATTATCAAGATGTTCTTTCTTCCATCAAACCAGGGCTTAATCAGCTTTTGATACATTTGGCTTTTGATGATGAGGAAATGAATGCTATCACAAAAGATCGAGAAGCTTATGGAGCCAAGTGGCGTGCACAAGATTATCAGATTGTATCAAGTAGAAAGTTTCAAGATTTGCTAAAGCAAAACAATATCAAGTTGATCCAATGGCGAGATATACAAGCGGTTTTATATCCTGACGAAAATACTGTTTATCAACCTCAAAAAAGTTTAAGATGATTGGCGCTTCAGCATATTGTGATTGGAATTTGGCTTAAGAATTTAGCACCTGGGAGTTAGGAGATAAACCTTTTCAACTTTATTTCGAGCTTATGGGGATTCCTTATAAAGAAGCCAGACTCGATTTCATAGATAGATTATTTTTTAAATATTTGATGTTAATATTTGACGTCATCTTTCCTTATCCATTGTGCTTGACCGAGGTTTTAATACTTCAATTGTTTGGTGCTATAGGGTTCTTAAGTTGTTTAGGTTTCTGACTATTTGGCAGCTTCATATGTTGAATTTTGTTATTTAAAGCTTTTTCAGATTGCTTTAGAAAGTTAATCAAAGGTTGTTTCCCCATTAAAATAAATCTTCTTCACGCTCAAGCATAAGTATCGAAGCTTGTGAAACGATGAAATATTTTTCGGTTTCATATACCACCTCAAAAGCCCCGTTTTGGAGAAAAATTGCTTTATCTCCTTCCTTTGCTTGCAAAGGGACGTATTTCATTTGATCCTCTTCTTGTTTCCAGGCATCATCTTCATCCAAAGGCACTGGGATTGGATACCCAGGACCAACTTTTACGATGAAACCTGTTTGAATTTTTTCTTTTTCTCTTACGCCCGGAGGAAGTAAAATGCCGCTGGCCGTTTTGTCAGATTCTTTTAAAGGTTTGATTAAAACACGATCTCCGACTACGATCAGTTTTTTCAATTTATTTTCTGCAGTTAATTCCATAAGTAAGTATAGATTATAAAGTTATAATGTGGTTTCTTAGTTTGCAAACAAATTAGGGGCAGGGAGATCCGTATTATCATCATTTGCCCTCGAAATCATTCTAGAGTCCAAATTTTTAGTAGATTTAGCACCTAGTTTTTTGAGATTTTCAGCCCGGTTGACCAAATTGCCTTTTCCTTCACTAAGTTTTTTCATGGCTTCTTCATAATTGGATTGCGTAGTTTTGAGATTACTACCCACCTTGATTAGGTCATCTGTAAAAGCGCTAAACTTATCATACATAGCTCCTGCTTGTCTTGCAATCTCTATTGCATTTTTTGTTTGAGAATCCTGTTTCCAGATATAAGAAATCGTTCTAAGTGTTGCTAGTAAGGTACTGGTAGAGACTAATACAATATTTTTGTCCAAGGCCTTTTCGTAAAGCTGATTATCTTGTTGCAAGGCAATTACGAGGGCAGGTTCATTGGCCACAAACATCATCACATAATCAGGTTGCTTAATTTGATGTAGGTTTTGATAGTTCCTAGCACTGAGAGTCTTGATATGAGCGAGTATACTATCCATATGAAGCTTTAGCTGCTCTCCTTTTTTTTCATTTTCCTCCACTTCGGTGTATCGAGTATAGGCAGTTAATGATACTTTAGAATCAATCACTAAGCACTTGTCGTCTGGGAGTTTGAGTATATAATCCAATCGTTGATTGCTACCGTTCTCTGCTTTTAAATTATGTTCTTTGAAGTAATGTACATTTTTTGTTAGACCTACTTTCTCTAAAATAGATTCCAGTAATATTTCTCCCCAATTTCCTTGTGCTTTGGCATCTCCTTTCAGTGCTCGGGTAAGATTTTCCGTTTCTGAAGTCATTTGCTTACTTAGAGTGGCCATATTTTTCAATTGTTCTTGAAGTGCCGTATTCCATTGAATGCTCTCTTTGTTATTTATAGTGACTTGCTGCTCAAATTTTTGAATGCGTTCTTTTAAAGGAGTGAGAATTTCACCTAAATTATTCTTATTTTGATCCGTGAATCTTTTTGATTTTTCTTCAAAAATTTCGTTCGCAAGATTTTTAAATTCTAATGAAAATTTATTTTGAAGTTCGCCTAATTCTTTTTTCTCTGTGTTCAATTTTTTTTGAAGGTTTGCGAAATTGGCAGATAGGGTAGCATTTTCAGTATTTAATTTTTCAGTTTTTGTACGCTCGTTTTTTAGTAACAGATCTAATTCTTTTAAATTTTTTTCTAGTGAAACGGTCTGAGCGAGCTCCATTTTGAGCTGGTAGTGAGCTTTTTGCACATCTGGAGTAGATTTTTTATATCTTACCAAGGCAGTTAAATATCCAATGGCAACTCCTGCGCCCATTCCAAATAGCAATAATAAAATTATATTAAATTCCATAACTCAAATTTATAACTAACTCTAGAATCTTGTTTGTAGATATCCAAATAATTCCATGGACCAAGCCACACCCACATGGACCATAACACCTCCCCATATATTTTTATTTTTAAGGGCGATGATACCTAAGATATAACCTCCAATAATTGAACTAAGTGTTTCTGTAGCAGGTTTTCCAAAGTGTAAAAAACAATAAGTAGCAACCATAGGTAATATGGCGTAAGAACCAAAATATTTGATAAAAGCGTAGATTAAAAAACCTCTATAAATGAATTCTACAGTTATAAAACTAGAAGCGTATGTTGCTTCATAAATAAAAATGGAAACCCATGTAGGAACATCATGATGGGTTGCAAAGGCTAAACCATGGGCAACTTTATATCGTGGATAATAGTTCTGAAGATCACCAAAAAAAGAGCCAATAATGATAAATATAATGGCAATTCCTAGGAGTAGTAAATAAGGGACAACATTAAATTTTTGAAAGGTGAAACCATAAAAATGGCCCAAAGAGGTGTCGAAAGTCTGATAGAAAGCGCCAAAAAAAATGATGACCATTATCAATTTCATAGCCCAATTGATACTTGATCTAAGAAGAAACCAATCTTCTGGTGCCATGGACCACCGCATTAAAATTCCCCAATGGATACCCCTGGAGAGACCAATAATTAAAAATCCCAATAAGAAAGTAATCCAAAATTTAGGTTCTTTCTGCCATTTTTGAGTTTTCCCAAAGAGATTGAGAAGTAAAGCGGTAGCCAAAAAAGGGAAACCGTGAAAAAGAGACATTATCGAGGATCTTATCCAAACATTTGAGAGGGTATTAATATATTTGGCTTCAAAGTCAAGTTTGTAATTGATCATAATGAAAATAAGTAAAAAGCATAAAATGCTTGTATATAGTCTCAAATCAAAATATTCATTCAGATATTTGACGATGTATTGGTATAATGCCTTCATAAAGAACTTAAATATATGTGCTTGATTGTATTCGCTCACTATGCTCATCCCAAATATCCATTTATTTTATTGGCCAATCGGGATGAGTATTATGAAAGACCTACTCAGCAGTTAGGTTTTTGGGATAAGGAAGCTGACCTTATAGGGGGGCGTGATTTGAGATCTGGGGGCACTTGGCTGGCTATGAATCGTTCGGGTGCTTTCGCAGCCGTGACCAACGTCAGGATGTCCGTTGTGCAACCGCATGCCAAAAGTAGAGGATCTTTACCTATAGATTTTTTGAAATCCTCCCAAACAAGTGAAGCATATATGCGGAAGTTACTTACTCAAAGAAGAATGTATAATGGATTTAATCTTTTGACCAGAAAAGAGGATAATTTATTTCATTTTAATAATCAATTAGGAATCATTAATCAGGTGTCTCCAGGAATTCATGGATTGTGCAATGCTAGTTTAAATACTTCATGGCCTAAATTAGAAAAATTAAAAGAATGTTTAAAATTGACCATTGAAAAAGAATTTGACAAGGAAGAATTACTAAACTTAATGATGGATAAACAAATAGTTGAGGATGAATTGCTTCCAGAGACGGGAATGACGCAAGAGATGGAGCGTGGTTTATCTTCTATTTTTATAGATATTTCCAAATATGGTACACGAAGTACGGCTCTAATCATTATCGACAATCATGATGTTGTCGATTTCACAGAAATTACCCATTTTCCCATGCAAAAAGACAATCGAAAGCATTTTATTTTTAAAATAGTATGAATAAGTTGTTGAAGGTGTTTTTTTTAGGGATGATTTTTTTACAATATTGTAATCCCACCAACGTCCAGCCATCTCTTTTGGAGGGCTCGATTGCTGGATCGTCTTACCGTTATAAGTACGGAAAGGCTCAGCCAGTTGCTACTACTAATTTATATGATAGTAAGCTGTTTAGTGAAGGTCAGATTGAAGAGGACCCTTGCCTCATAAACTTTTCACCGAGAGGCTATATTTCTGTTCAGTTTCCCTTTGAGGAAGGCTTTTACCAAGTACCATCAGACATTTCAATTATCTTTCATTTGCCAGGGATCACAGATGAAAGTTATCATGCTACCTCTGGTTTTATTGAAGTGATAGGTATTAATCTGGGTCGCATCAACGCCTATATGGAAGCGGATTATGATTCTATAAATTGGGTTGAAGGTACATTTATTTTAGATAAGTGCTATTGATCTTGGGGGATTTGGCTTTTTGTTCTATTATGAACTGAATGGCGTAGATTCATAGCTTTCAGCATGAAGGCAACTACAGACTAAATTTCTGTCACCAAAAGCACTATCTATTCTGCTAACAGAGGGCCAAAACTTGTGAAAGCGTTGTCCCGCGATTGGGAAGACTGCTTTTTCTCTTGTATAGGAGTGTTTCCATGACTCATCTAGGACTACTCTTTGGGTGTGGGGTGCATTCTTGAGAACGTTATCTTTAGTGTCGACTAAACCATTCTCAATTTCGGCAATTTCAGAGCGAAGGGAAATCATTACTTCACAAAATTGATCTAATTCTTTTTTGGTTTCACTTTCAGTAGGCTCAATCATCATGGTACCGGCTACTGGAAAAGATACAGTGGGCGCATGATAACCATAGTCCATTAGCCTTTTAGCAATGTCTTCTACTTCGATACCTACCTCTTTAAAATGGCGACAATCAATGATAAGTTCGTGCGCATTGCGTTCTTTGTTCCCCTTGTAAAGGATTGGATAATGATCGGCCAATCTTTGCCCTATATAATTTGCATTAATAATGGCCAGCTTAGTAGCAGCTGCTAAACCTTCACTTCCCATCATGGCAATATAGGCATGGGATATTGGCAAAATGCTAGCGCTTCCAAATTTGGTAGCAGAGATTGATTTAATGCTTTTATCCCCTCGATGTGGCAGAAAATCTACCAGATGTTGAGCTACGCCGATGGGCCCCATTCCGGGGCCACCACCTCCATGGGGGATACAAAAAGTTTTATGTAAATTAAGATGACAGACATCGGCACCAATTATACCGGGTGAGGTAAGTCCCACTTGGGCATTCATATTGGCACCATCCATGTAAACTTGTCCACCGTGTTCGTGTATTAAGTCACAAATTTCTATGATAGATTGCTCAAAAACACCATGAGTGGAAGGATAAGTGATCATGAGAACCGCAAGGGTTTGAGTGTATTTAATGACTTTCTCTTCTAAATCAGGAAAGTCAATGTTACCTTCATGATCACATTTTACAATAATCACTTGCATTCCTGCCATTACTGCGCTTGCAGGATTGGTTCCGTGGGCAGAAGAAGGGATTAAAGCAATTTTTCTTTGCGAATCACCGTTATTGAAATGGTATTGACGAATAACCATTAAACCAGTATATTCGCCTTGTGCCCCGCTGTTTGGTTGGAAAGAAACACCTGCAAAACCTGTAATTTCTGATAACCAACTGTGTAATTCTCCTATCAAAATTTGATATCCTAGGGTTTGATGTTCCGGAGCAAAAGGATGGACTTGATTAAACTCTGGCCAGGTTACCGGGAGCATTTCTGTGGTGGCATTTAATTTCATAGTACAAGATCCTAATGATATCATGGAGTGGACCAATGATAAATCTTTGTTCTCTAAACGCTTCATATAACGCAACATTTCATGCTCCGAATGGTAATTGTTAAAAACTTCATGTTCCAAAAAAGGTTCTTTCCTTTGAAGGGAACTATTAATAGGAATGTCGAAAGACGCGGTAACTGATGGGACTTCCTCTTCCATGGATTGCGCAACTACCGAGAGTACCCTTATTAAATCTGACTGATCATGGGTTTCGTCAAAGGAAATGCTTAAATTGTTTTGTTGATGGTAACGAAAATTTAGATTTTGTTTTTCAGCTAGTTTACGCAGTTTGTTGGCATCAGTTACTGCGAAATAAACGGTATCAAAGAATGTATGTTGCGAAGTAGCAATCCCGATCTCGTGAAGTCCTTTTTCGAAAGACTTAGCTAAGCCATGTACTTTAAGTGCAATTTTTTTGAGGCCTTTTGGGCCATGGTAGACCACATACATACCAGCCATAACTGCTAAAAGTACTTGTGCAGTGCAAATGTTGGAAGTAGCTTTTTCTCTTCTGATATGTTGTTCTCTTGTTTGCAAAGCCATTCGGTAAGCCTTATTGCCTTCACGGTCTTTGGAGACACCAATAATTCTTCCTGGAATGTTTCTTTTATAAATTTCTTTCGTGGCAAAAAAAGCCGCATGAGGTCCACCAAAACCCATAGGCACTCCCAGGCGCTGTGAAGTACCTATGACCACATCGGCTCCCCAATCTCCCGGTGGAGTAAATAAGGTTAACGCTAATAAATCTGTACCAACGGCAATTTTAATATCACAAGACTTGGCTTTTTCGCTGAAGACATGCCAATCCATTAAACTTCCTTCATTATTTGGGTATTGAACATAAACACCAAATATAGAAGAATCCGATAGATCTGCTTTTGATAAATCTAAACACGTTATTTCGATACCAATAGGTGTCATTCTTGTTGTCAATACTTCAAGAGTTTGTGGAAAAATGCTTTTGTCTACTAAAAGTTTGTTAGCTTCTTTTTTATGCCTTGATCGTGTTTGTGCAAGCATCGAAACGGCTTCCGCAGCAGCAGTAGCTTCATCTAAAAGGGAAGCATTTGCAATTTCCATGCCGGTAAGCTCAACAATCATTGTTTGAAAGTTGATGAGGGCTTCTAACCTTCCTTGTGCAATTTCAGCTTGATAAGGAGTGTAAGCCGTATACCATCCTGGGTTTTCTAGGATGTTTCGTTGAATGATTGGGGGAACAATGGTGTTATAATAACCTTGACCAATAAAGGAATTGGCTACTGTGTTTTTTTGTGCTGTTGTTTTAAGGTCCTTGATATAATTGTATTCGCTTTTAGCAGCAGGTAAGACTAGTTTTTTTTCAGAGCGTATGGGCGGGGGAAGGGTTTCAGCAATTAAGGTTTCCATAGAGTTTACTCCAATGACGGTTAACATTTCTTCGATTTCTTTTTCTGAAGGGCCGTTGTGACGGTGCTGAAAAGAATCTTTGTCGTTTAAATCTATGATCATTTTTTTGATATATTAGATCCTTTATTTTAGATCTTTTATTTTTTAAACAAATTTACAATGAAAACACATCTTCTTCTTAAAAAGTGCGATGAGTATTACAGATTGTTTAAGGCACATGTCTTTACAAGAGAAAAATTTACCTTTCGGCTAAATTTTGAAACAAAAAAAGTAATATATTTTTAAAATAATGGGATAAGAAAATAATTCTAAGGTTACTAATATGTGAAAGTTTGAATAAGGCTAACTTCGTTGACCATTACTAAGATTAGTTGTAGTTTTACAGGGTACGTTAAAAGAAAAATCCTATATGAGTGAAACTTATTTGATTAAGGCTGGGACCCTTGTAAATGAAGGAACAGTTTCGTACAAAGATATACTGATCAGAAATGAGTGTATCAAGCAGATTGGGGAATTGTTGGAGCCCAAGATGAATTATACGGAAATTAATGCATCTGGAAAGCATTTATTTCCAGGAGTAATCGATGACCAGGTGCATTTCCGAGAACCTGGGCTCACTCAGAAGGGAGAGATTTATACAGAAGCCAAAGCGGCTGTTGCTGGGGGCGTGACTTCTTTTATGGAAATGCCCAATGTACAACCCCAAACATTGACTCAGACCTTACTGGAGGACAAATACGAAATAGGAGGAAAAAGGAGTTTGGCCAACTATTCATTCTACATGGGGGCTTCTAATGATAATATAGAAGAAGTATTGAAAACAGATCCTCTACAGGTTTGTGGGATTAAGGTTTTCATGGGCTCTTCCACTGGGGACATGTTAGTGGATGATAACCAGACCTTAGAACGCATTTTCAGTCGTGTGCCCATGTTGATCGCTACACATTGTGAGGACGAGCGGACTATCAAAAGTAATATGGCAAATGCCCTTAAAAAATACGGTCCGGAGATCCCCTTCGAACAACATCCCAACATAAGATCAACTGAGGCGTGTTATCTTTCTTCATCACGTGCTGTTAGTTTGGCAAGAAAACATGGTACTAGACTTCATGTTCTTCATATATCTACTGGCAAGGAGTTGGATTTATTTGAAAGTGATATTCCGTTGTCAGCTAAGAAGATTACTGCAGAAGCTTGTATTCATCATCTTTGGTTCAGTGATGAAGATTATAACCAAAAAGGCGCATTGATTAAGTGGAATCCTGCCGTGAAGACCTCTATTGATAGGGCCCAAATCTGGGACGGTCTTTTGTCAAACAAAATTGATGTGATAGCTACAGATCATGCCCCACACACGTGGCAAGAAAAAAATCAGACTTATGAGAGTGCACCATCAGGAGGACCATTGATTCAGCACAGTTTAGTGGCGATGTTGGAATTTTATCATCAAGGTAAAATTTCATTGGAACAAATCGTAGAAAAAATGAGTCATGCGGTAGCAGTTTGTTATAAAGTCCAGCAAAGAGGCTTCATTCGTGAAGGTTATTTTGCGGATTTGGCCATTGTGGATTTGAATCTTCCTTGGCGAGTGGGTACAAATAACATACTTGCCAAATGCGGTTGGAGTCCATTTGAGGGGACTTTATTCCGCTCCAAAGTAGAAAAAACCTTTGTTTCTGGACATCTTGCTTATGATTCAGGTCAGTTTGATGAGAAAATAAAAGGCAAGCGTCTATCTTTTAATCCTTAAAACATTTAATATCTTTATTCATAGATTAAATTTACGTTTCTTTATAAATGGTGGTTGTAGTTCAGTTGGTTAGAACGCCTGATTGTGGTTCAGGAGGTC
>CAJWQD010000020.1 GCA_913045135.1 uncultured Flammeovirgaceae bacterium
TAGGAATCAGATATAAGGGTTCGATTGGTGCATTCGTAGGATGCCTAGATGGACCTAATATGTTTGAACCCTCAGGAGCAAAAATTTGTACTAAGTTATCCATGAAAATTAAAATTAATTGGGAAGGAAGAAAAGAAAAATTTTTTGGACTCAAAAAACTTCAATTCCATTCAATGAACAATGATCTTTCTCAAATGCATGATAGGGCAGGTTATTGGCTTTTTAGACAAATGGGGGTTCCTGCCCCGAGGGCAGTTCACGCTAAATTAACTATCAATGGAACTTACACGGGCCTCTATTCCTTAGTAGAACAAATCGACAGTCGTTTTATCAAAGAAAATTTTGATGACGATGACGGTAATTTATACAAAGAAATTTGGCCCCTTAATTCCGCTGGTGCTCCCTATACTATTGATGATTATATCAATGCACTTAAAACCAACGAAAATGAAAATCCAAGTGTTCAATTAATTCGTGGCTTTGGACAAAAAATAGCTGATGCCAGTGAAGAAAACCTACAAGAAATCATTTCCGAACATATGAATATAGATGAAATTATCTCATATGCAGTTGTAGATAGAATTGTTCGTAATGACGATGGAGCCTTTCATTGGTATTGTGAAGGAAATGATTGTTATAACCACAATTATTATTGGTATGAAGAGCCTTCAACTGCGCAACTTCATCTCATTCCGTGGGATCTTGATAATGCATTTGAAAATATTGGTTCTTCCAATCCCAACCCAGTGACTCCCATTGCTGATCAATGGGGAAATTCCCGAAACAATTGTCAACCTTTCGGATACGGGGAATGGAATTTACCACAAAAATCTGCTGCATGTGATAAACTAACCAGGGGATTGACGAAATATACCGAGATTTATGAGTCATTGAAAACAAAATTTATTAATGGACCCCTATCAATATCACAAATTAATCAACAAATTGATTTATGGGTAACGCAAATAAGTGACGCTCACGCAGAAGCAAGCGATCTGTACGAAGATGCTGAGAGTGTAGAATCTTGGATAAATAAAATTAATTTGTTCAAAACACAGTTAGCCAAAGCCAGGCAAAATTAATAATCAGTTTTTATTTGCTTATTAAATGGAAGTCCCAATTGATACGCGAGGTCTTCATCACGATGCCCATCCAAAGTATCCAGTCCGAATTTTACAGTCTTGGGATTTCCATAAATAAAAGTCCCAAAAATACGATCCCAAACAGAGAATATATTGCCAAAATTACGATCGGTCCAAGGACGCTCAAAATGATGATGGAACTTGTGCATATTGGGTGTCACCAAGACCAAAGCCAGTAATTTTTCTAACCGCAAAGGAAGGGTAATGTTGGCATGGGTCCAATAAGTAAAAAATATGGAGCAAATCCTATAAAAAGCCCAGTAAGCAATGGGAATACCAAAAAAGAAAACCGTCAACAAACCCATCAATTCGCGAGTGAGATAATCACCAGGATGATGTCGAGTACCTGTTGTGGCATCTACCTGGGTGTCGCTGTGATGAACCATATGCATCTTCCACATCCATTTAACACGATGTAACATAAAATGAATAACATATTGTCCAAATAAATCTAAAGCCATCACTGCAATGAGAATTTCGAATCCGACAGGTAATGCTACCCAATTCAGCAGTCCGAACTGGGTCTCTTCAATCCAAAAAAAAATACCTGCACCCAACAAACCTATAATCAAATTAATGAGCGCAGAAAGGGAAAAAAACATCAGATTGATACCATCATGCTTCCATTTATTGTAAGAATGCTTAAATAAGGGTATTGCAGATTCAAGAAGCCAACAAGAAAATAGGCATCCGAAAACCCAACTCAATTTTTGAAGGGTTGTAATCTGTTCAAAAAATTCGATGAAATGCATTGTATAAGAAATGATAAAAACCAAAGATATGGCATTCAAACATAAAAATCACCAGATAAATGATAACTTAATATTCACAATTGCCTGGCGTTCGTGGAAATGGAATCACATCTCTAATATTAGACATACCAGTTAAAAACAGAATTATACGCTCAAAACCTAAACCAAACCCACTGTGTTCTACCGTGCCAAATCTTCGAGTATCTAAGAACCAATCCATTTCGGAGGCGGGTATCCGTTTTTCCTCCATCCGCTCCATTAAAACATCTAAACGTTCCTCGCGTTGCGAGCCACCTATGATTTCACCAATACCCGGAAACAAAACATCCATGGCCCCTACTGTCTTGTGATCATCGTTTAAACGCATATAAAAAGACTTTATTTCCTTTGGATAATCATGTATAATAACCGGTTTTTTAAAATGCTTCTCTACAAGAAACCTTTCATGCTCAGATTGTAAATCGCTACCCCAAGAATCTATTAGAAATTGAAATTTTTTCTTTTTATTAGGCTTTGAATTTCGTAGTATATAAAAAGCATCAGTGTAAGAAATTCTTTCAAAATCACCTGCTAAAATAACTCGCAAACGGTCTAAAAGTGGCTGCTCGTTTCGCTCCGCAATTGGCTTATTTTTTTGTTCTTCAATCTCTCTTTTTTCTAAAAAAGTGAGGTCATCTTTACAATGTTCAAGTGTGTATTTTACTAAATATTTTAACATTTCTTCAGCAAGATCCATATTATCCTTAAGATCATAAAAAGCCATCTCAGGTTCAACCATCCAAAACTCTGCCAAATGCCTTGTAGTATTAGAATTTTCAGCACGAAATGTAGGTCCAAAAGTATAAATTTCAGATAAAGCCAATGCTGCCAACTCCCCCTCTAATTGCCCAGAAACAGTCAAATTAGTTTCTTTTTCGAAAAAATCTTCTCGATAATTGACCTTACCAACCTCATTCATAGGAGTTTTTTCAAGATTTAAGGTGGTAACCTTAAAAGTCTCCCCTGCACCCTCAGCATCTGAAGTAGTTAATAAAGGACTGTTAAAATAAAAGAACCCCTTATCATGGAAAAACTGGTGGATAGCAAATGCTACTGCATGCCTAATTCGAAAAATCGCACCCATGGTATTTGTTCTAGGCCTTAGATGTGCTATTTCTCTAAGAAACTCTAAGCTATGCCTCTTAGATTGCAAAGGGTATGTATCTGGATTAGCGTCACCCAATACTGTTAACGTTTTAGCTTGTAACTCTTTAGTCTGACCTGTCCCAAGCGAGGCCACCCAAAGACCAGTAACTGCTATACTTGCACCTGTGGTAATTCGTTTGATTAGCTCTTCACTGAAAAGCTCAGGACTTACAACGACTTGAATATTATGTATCGTAGAACCATCATTAACGGCTATGAAAACTGCATTTTTACTCCCTCTTTTTGTGCGTACCCATCCTTTAATGAGAATTTCCTTATTCGATGATTTTAATCCCAGTAAAACTTTGACTTTTGTTCTTCTTTGACTCTCCAAAATAATTTAACCTAATGTATTTAGCAAAAAAACCACAAATAAATGGAATGAGGAAATCAAATGAGGAATAGATTACTTTTATGGAAATATAAACTAACCTCCAATTACATTTGTCTTAGAAATTATGTAACTGTTAGTATCATAATCTTACTTGTTTTAACTAAAAAAATTATAATATTTAGATAATTTTGAATTCACATAGATTATTATGCAAAAACTCATTCTCTCTCAATCCTTACAGCAAAAATTATCTCCACAACAGATTCAGTTTATTAAATTATTACAAGTGCCTACCGCTGAACTTGATACCCGAATTGAAGAAGAGTTGGAAATTAATCCTGCACTAGAAGAAGGTGATGCATCCTCCTCAGGTGAAGATAATAAAGATCAATTTGAGGAAAAAGAGGACTCCGATAATAGCACAGAAGATTATCTTCTTGATGACTACACAGGATACAAAATGACAGGAAATGGCAATAACTTTTTGGATCATAACAAAGAATATCCTATCAGCATTGGCGCTACACTTCACGAACAATTATTGACACAACTCGGATTTCTTAAACTCAATGAACATCAGCATATTTTAGGAAAACAACTTTTAGGTAGTATTGACGCAGATGGATATCTTAGAAGGGATTTAGATGCCATTGTAAATGATCTTGCTTTTTCTCAAGGTATTGAAACAGATAGACTTGAATTAAGTGAAATACTTGAAAAGATTCAAACCTTTGAACCTGCGGGCATAGGAGCACAAAGTTTGCAAAATTGTTTGATGCTTCAGTTGGAAAGAAGAGATCCTGAGGGCTTTGAAAATAATTTAGCCCATCAGTTACTTAAAGTATGCTTCAAAGAATTTTCCAAAAAGCATTATGAAAAAATAGAGCATAAATTGGGTATCTCTAGTGTGGAATTAAAAGATGCCATTAGTATTATTACCCGTCTCAATCCAAAACCTGGAGGATCAGGAGATGAAGACCAAAAAATACAATTTTTAATCCCTGATTTCATTTTAAAAAATATAAATGGTTCCCTAGAACTAACCTTAAATGCCAAAAATGCTCCAGAATTAAGAGTAAGTCGATCTTATTCTGAGATGCTTGACACTTATGATAACAGTAAAAAAAAGAATAAAAAATTGCGTGAAACAGTTTCTTTCATTAAACAAAAACTAGATGCCGCAAGATGGTTTATAGATGCTATTAAGCAACGACAAACTACCCTATTGAACACCATGCAAGCTATAATAAATATCCAATATGATTATTTCCAAGAAGGAGATGAAAATAAACTAAAACCGATGATCCTTAAAGACATTGCTGAGCGCATCAGCATGGATATCAGCACCGTATCGAGAGTAGCAAGCAGCAAATCCATTCAAACTGATTTCGGAATATATCCTCTTAAACATTTTTTCTCAGAGGGTATCTCAACCCAATCAGGTGAAGATGTAAGCAGTAGAGAGGTTAAGAATAAATTACGCACATTGATTGATCAGGAAAATAAAGTAAAACCTTTGTCCGATGATAAAATTGAAAAATTATTGAAAACTGAAGGCTATAACATTGCCCGTCGGACTGTAGCCAAATATCGTGAACAATTGGATATTCCCGTAGCTCGGCTAAGAAAGGAACTTTAACACGTCAACTCCCTTAAAAATTTAATTTTAAGTAGAGATTACTTGTTATGCAAATTTTGAATAATTTCAATTTTTGAAATGGAAAATATATAATCCAATCTCACACACTCACCTAAATAAAAATTCTTTAACTAAAATCCAGTTAAATTGATTCCAAAAGTAAATTGACTCGACGTTCCCTGAGCGATGGGTGCCTTACGCCAAACGTCGGATAAATAATACTTCATAAAAGCATTTACTTTCTCAAACCCTACACGAGCCACAATACCATATCTAAAATCAGATAGACCAAAATTAGCTGCATTAATCTCTTTCAAATTGACGCCACCTAATTTATACTTTATCTTAGTTTTAGCACCTATTTTAAGTCCTAATATTCCACCAAAACTTACAAAAAAACCTTCTCCATTCAATGTTTTTTTGGGATAAAATCGAAATTCTAATGGGGCTTCTAGGTAAGTAATAGCCAATCTATTCCTTTTCAATACTCCTACTCCTACGGTGTCCCATGAAATAATTTTCAAATCATTTAACTGATAATTAGCTCGATCTGCAAATCCAATTTTTTCAAACGTCAATCCTATAGCTGGATTAAAAAGAAACTGATCGCTTAATAAGCGCTTAGCCATATAATAAATACCAAAAGAGCGTGAAGGAAATATTTTTGTATTAATTAATTCATTGTTATTCATCAATGAGTTAAAGCCAAGATCCAACATTATATCTCCAGGTATGTCTGGCTGTTGAAGTCTTTTTTCTTCTTGTCCAAAACCAAAAAAATAGTTGATACATAATATGATTAAACCAAATCCTTTTTTCATTTCAATATTAAATTTATTTGTCTGCGCAACTTAAGTCTCATAAAAGGACTTCTAAAACATGCGCAAAGATAGTCGCAATTTTAAATCTCTTCATTTGACGTGAGTTTATTTAACAAATTAACTATTTTCGTCAAAGTTTTTTGTTTAACTGACCGATTTAACAATAAGGACCCGTAGCATAACTGAATAGTGCACTAGATTACGGCTCTAGAGGTTGCAGGTTTGAATCCTGCCGGGTTCACTAAAAAAAGCCAGCTAAATTAGCTGGCTTTTTTTATGACTAGATATAAAAAATATTTAATTGCATTATTTAAAATCTGCATATCTAAAAATAATCACCTGCAGCACTCTCATTTTTTTAGAATTATATAGAGTTAAGGTCATATGATAAATTATTTGCATGATTTTCTACTTTTTACACAAAAGAGTACCACCATAATCTTCAAGGTAGGAAAACTGCTTTTTAAATCTGTCCTCAATTTTTTTAATAACTTGTTGATCTTATTGATAAAGATAAAATTCAAAATATAAGCCAATATGAATCCTATATACTTGATAATAAACTGGTTAATTTTATTTAACTGTTACAAACATCCTACATTGATTGCAGATACCTTTTTTCAAGGTAATGATCCTAATTTCAAGATCATTCGCCATTCTGATCGAGGTTTTAAACCCACCAATAGAAAAGTTAATGTTTTTGGGATCCCTATTTATGCCTATGCAGAGGTTGAAGATATCAAATTACTGCATGCAGCAAACATAATGGCACAATATTTAGATAATGATGAAGATGGAATCGTTGACAATCCTTTGCTACTTAAAACGCTCATCGAGAATCAAGCAGCATTATTTATGTGGAAAAAAATGGCTCAGGTAAATCTAAATGCGCAAGATTTAGGCGCTGACGAATCACATCCCGAATGGCATATTAATTGTCATACAGGTCCTTTTGATGCCACCTTAGAGGAAGTTTGGCATGTAATTAGTCATTTAGGCTATGCTCATGCTTATCCAACTATTTTTGGTGAATTTAAGGGAACCTCGCTGACTAATGCAATGGATATAGCAAGAGGAGGTCATTTCACCAAAATCCCTCATAAATATCCCGAAATTGCTTGGTACACTTATGATGACAGAACTTGTAAGTATGATTGTATGGCAGGCGAATATATTTATTGGGGACTCACCTCAATACTTGGTGCGCAAGAAAATAGACTCCATGAGATATCCGATGAGTGGGATTTAAATACAAGTGATCTCGTTAAAAATACAGATACGGCCATATATTCATTGCTATCAAATCCTGAATATATATTTCCTAAATCCCTTCCAGATGGAACTTATCGAAGATAGCAATTTTTAGGTATAAACTAAAAAAAGTAAAACCTTCAAGTTTAGTTCATAAAGCTTTTGCTCAATGGCTATTTGCTTCAATAATTCTTAAATGGAGCTTCATTATAATAGAATTAAATTATTCAGAGTGTCGCCTTATTGTTAACTTAAAAATGACTTTTTATAAAAATTAAAACTTAGGTTAATATTCTTAATAGGCCAAAGCGAATGCTCAAATATTTATCCAGAATACCAAAAAGGATAAAGGAAGTTTTGTGGTTTAATTAGATAATCGCTTGGTACCTAATAATATTGTTGTATCTAAAAAATGAGTTCAACGGGTATAAGTACATGTATGCATATCTTTATCAATTATCCCGAACACCTATCCGTCTAAAATACCTCAAGATATTACCATGCATTGGGATCCTTAATGATTACCCTCGATATAAAAATCCTGTTCAAAAAAGTAAATCGAATTATTAAATTTCAATAAATCTGAAATTTAGACGAAAAGTAGAGTTATTTATTAAATGCTTATTACAATATCAAAAACAAATCTGTTTCATTATATTTTAGGTTTATCTTTATGAGCCTTTATTTCAATGATATTAACCAATTATCCGCATCTTTAAGTAATGTATAAGTGAATAAATTACTCCATCTTTTGATTTTTTCCCCCTTACTCGAATTATATTCATTTTAAGAATAAAGCTGGATAGTTTATGAAAAACACTAACCTAAGGCAAAAATGATATCTGAGAAATGCAAAAAAATTAATAATGAGAAACAATCCTTCCCTTCTATATACCGTGAATTGATCAAAGATCTTGAACCTGATCTTGCCATTAAAATCATCAATGAGCTAAAGAAAAAAATTCTATCTGCCAAAAAAAAAAAATTAACAACTCAATTAAGACAACTCCTACAATTCATTAAAAAAATCTTACTTAAAGATCTTGTGAAAATGCAATGAGGCGCATGATCTATTTTGAACTGGCTTTTATCCAGCGCTCAGGAAGTTCCCCGTTAAGTGCCGTTTTATAGTCATTATAACTGCAAGGTATCATTTTATTTCTTAAGAAAACGCTTTTTTGATTAGTCTCCTCAATTTCCATCCACCATTTTTCTGATAATTTACTCTTATAGAATCGTATATTATTCACCCCTTCATTAAGTGATACCTCGTAGATTAGATAATCACTCGATTTAAAATATTGATCTCCATTCCTATTAAAAACTCCATCAATAAAGTACCAAACCATCGTAGCTACTACTTGAGATGTTTTGATATTCTCATACAGTTTTGTAGTTATATTATAAAATCCAATAGAACTTAGTTTACTGTTTAAACCTGCATACCAACACAATTGGCAAGCTTCCTCTCCAGAATAGCCAAAAACATTGGGATTAGTAGTGTCTGGACAATAAATACTCTGAATTGCCGACAAATCAAATGAGATGAGATCTGCCTCCCGTATTATGGGTTCGATCTCTTTTATATTATCCTTAAATTCTCCCAAGCGATAGGCATCAAAGCCCAACGTTTCTAGAATATTTAACTTGCTTTCGTTTAAAAGAAAAGATTGATAACCCAAATGAATGTAATTAAATAAATAATTAGGGTTATGCTTAAATATATTTCCCAAATACGAATTTATAGGATTTTCAGACTCTTCTAAATCTAATTTAGAATCTATATTAAGGAGTGTGATCAATTTCCCTGTGGACTCATAACTTAAATATTGACCGACTGTAAAATTCTGGAGCCCTCCGAAAATAACAGGTATTATTTCTTGACTTAATAAATATTCACATACCTCCTTGAGTCTTAAATTGGTTTCCTCGAAAGAAGGGCCTTCTCTCAAATCTCCCAAATCTAATATACCATCATGGTCCAATCCCATGGTAAGCGGATAAAGGCATTTTCTTATACGATTTGGAACCTGTGCAATATCATAATCTATCATGTGACTTCTACCATCTCTTAGTCCTATTAAAGCGACACGTATACCCTTCAAATTTATTTTTTTAACTGTGTGGAGATATGCAATGTTTTGGAATGCACTAGGACTGAGTGCTGAATCCAAAATTGATTCCTCGATAGGGTCAAAAAAAAGTTTTAAATCCATGAGAATATTTATGACAAAAAAAAGGAGAAATATCTTTATTCTCCCTTTTCCTAATTAATTTCCAATCTAACCTCCAAAATCATCAAATCGGATATTTTCATCTGGAATTCCAAAATCTTCACCCATCTTTTGAACTGCTACATTCATCAACGGAGGGCCACAGAAGTAAAGTTCAATATCTTCGGGGGCATCATGCTTAGATAAATATTCATCAATGACTGCCTTGTGTACAAATCCTAAGAATCCATCCCCTTCTTCATCCTGAATATCCTTTTTTACTTTCCAATTATCAACTTCTTGCGGTTCTGATAAAACAATAAAAAACTGAAAGTTGTTAAACTGTTTTTCTAAGCGATAAAAGTGGTCGAGATAGAATAATTCACGTTTTGACCGTCCACCATACCAATAAGTCACTTTTCTGCCAGTCTTTAAGGTTTTAAACAAGTGATAGAGATGAGATCTCATGGGAGCCATCCCTGCCCCTCCTCCAACATAGAGCATCTCAGCTTCTGTTTCATTGATAAAAAATTCCCCATAAGGACCTGAAATAGTCACTTTATCACCTACTTTCTTTGAAAAGATATATGAAGAAGCAATTCCCGGATTAACAGACATCCATCCATTTTTTGCTCTATCGAACGGAGGTGTAGCAATACGTACATTGAGCATGATTTCACGGCCCTCTTCGGGATAAGATGCCATGGAATAGGCCCTTGTAATTACCTCCTCATTCTTCATTTTTAAGTCCCATAAACCAAACTTGTCCCATTCTAATTGAAACTTGTCAACCTCATCATGTTCATCTGGATGAGCATCAATATTAAAATCTTTGAAATCTATTTCACACTTAGGGATTTCAATCTGAATGTATCCCCCAGGACGATAATTCATATCTTCAGGTAATTGCACCACAAACTCTTTGATAAAAGAAGCGACATTGTGATTCCTAACAACTGTTGCCTCCCATTTTTTAATACCAAATATTTCTTCAGGAATTTTTATATCCATATCTCCCTTTACCTTCACTTGGCAGGCCAAACGTACCTTTTCTTTTTGCTCAGTTCGCGATAAATGACCAACCTCCGTAGGTAAGATATCTCCCCCTCCATCAAGAATTTGACATTTACACATTGCACAAGTTCCCCCACCTCCACACGCAGAAGGTAAAAATATTTTTTGAGAACTCAACGAACTCAACAATGACGTTCCTGCAGAAGTGACCACCGGGTTGTCATTATCTCCATTTATGATCAAATTCACTGGACCTGCTTGTACCAATTTAGACTGCGCAAAAAGTAGGATGAAAACTAATAGCGAGATCACTGTAGTAAAGGCAATAATAGATGTTAAAACTATGGATGTCATCTGATAATCTTGAATTTATTTCTAAGCAATGCAAATATAAAAGATATCCGTAAACGGTAAACCCATTTAACCTTAAAACTTAATCCCTCAATTTTTTTATGCTGTTTTAAAAATCAATGTTAAAAGCGTTGATAGCTTATTTTTAAGTTGTCGACGATCAACAATAAAATCTAAAAACCCATGATCTAAAACAAACTCTGATCGTTGAAATCCTTTGGGGAGATCTTTACCAATAGTTTCTCTTATAATCCTTGGTCCCGCAAAACCAATAAGTGCTCCTGGCTCGGCAATATTAAAATCACCTAACATGGCAAAAGAAGCCGTTACGCCTCCTGTGGTTGGGTCAGTTAACAATGAAATATATGGAATTTTTCTATTCTCGAGCAAAGCTAACTTACTTGAAATTTTTGCCAATTGCATTAAAGAAATTCCAGCTTCCATCATCCTTGCGCCACCCGATTTGGATATGATAACGACAGGGATATTATTTTGATAAGAATAATCTATCGCTCGAGAAATTTTCTCTCCAACTACGGCTCCCATCGAACCCCCTATGAAGCTAAAATCCATACAGGCGATAACTATTGGTTTTCCATTACTCATACCGTGAGCCGTTCTTACGGCATCTTTTAAACCTGTCTTCTTTTGGCTATCCGCAATACGATCTGAATATTTTTTTGTGTCTTTGAAGTTCAGAGGATCTACCGACGACATTAGTGAATCCATTTCTTCAAATTTATTATTATCAAATAATATTTCAAAATATTCTTTAGATCCGATTTTTACATGAAAATCGTCTTCAGGACAAACATAGGCGTTTTTTTTAAGCTCCCGCATGTGAATAATATGCCCATTTGGAGTCTTGTACCAAAGACCACCAGGTGAATCCTTTTTATCTTTTGTAGAGGTTTGGATACCCTTATCTTTTCTGTTAAACCAAGCCATAATAAATTGGAGTGAATATCAAATTTTTATTAAAATATATATTAACATTATAGTGGATCTCCATTTGGGCGATTTCTCTTACTTAAGTTCTTCGTAATCAATGTAATCACCTCCCTTAAACCCTTTTGACTTTTTTGGAATATGTTGGATGTCAACATTGCTACCTGGCACAGAATGCTTATGCCATCCTCCTGGATTTGATGATCGTTTAGACTGTTTAAATCCAATAAATAACGTTTTAAATAGTAGGCCACCTATTCTATAAATAAGATATACCATAAAACTTATGATTAGAAGAAACTTTATCATTTGAAATGTTTATCTACTCAAGTAAAAATTTCGGTCATTATAAATTTTTAAAAAATAATCATCCATCAAATCATCAATAAAATAAATGGATTCCCCTGTTGATTTCATTTCAGGTCCAAGCTCTTTATTGACATTAGAGAATTTATGAAATGAGAAAACCGGCTCTTTAATTGCATAGCCTACTTTTACCGGTTTGAAATCAAAATCTGTAACTTTTTTCTCTCCTAACATGACCTTTGTAGCAAAATTAACATAGGGTTGTTGATAAGCTTTACAAATAAAAGGAACAGTTCTAGAAGCTCGAGGGTTAGCCTCAATAATATAAACTTTACCATTTTTTATGGCAAATTGAATATTTATGAGGCCAACCGTTTTCAAAGCAACGGCAATTTTAGTTGTATAATCTTCTATTTGTCGGATGACAAAATCTCCCAAATTATAAGGTGGCAAAACTGCGTATGAATCCCCAGAATGAATCCCTGCTGGCTCAATATGTTGCATGATCCCAATGATATGAATATTTTCTCCATCGCAAATAGCATCCGCCTCAGCCTCAATTGCACCCTCTAAAAAGTGATCAAGCAGTATTTTCCCGTCAAGTTTCTGACTCAACAAATCGACTACATGGTGCTCTAATTCATCCTCATTGATCACTATTTTCATACTCTGACCCCCTAAAACATATGAAGGCCTAACTAATAAAGGAAACCCTATTTCTTTTGATAGTTCAATTGCTGAGGCGGCACTCGTTATAGTTCCATACTCGGGATAAGGTATTTTTTGTGCTTTCAGAAGATCCGAAAATCTTCCCCTATCTTCGGCAAGATCTAAAGCATCAAAACTAGTGCCCAAAATATTAATCCCATATCGCTCCAACTTTTCTGCAAGTTTCAGTGCAGTCTGGCCTCCTAATTGAACAATAACTCCCACCGGATTCTCCAATTTGATGATTTCATAAATATGCTCCCAAAAAACAGGCTCAAAATAGAGCTTATCAGCCACATCAAAATCAGTAGATACCGTCTCAGGATTACAGTTAATCATGATAGTCTCATAACCACATTCTTTAGCTGCCAAAACACCATGAACACATGAATAATCAAATTCAATTCCTTGTCCAATACGATTGGGTCCTGAACCTAAAACAATTATTTTTTTTCTTTCTGATGAAATGGACTCATTTTCTTGATCGAAAGTTGAGTAATAGTAAGGTGTCTTAGCTTCAAATTCTGCTGCACAAGTATCTACTATTTTAAAAATTCTTTTAATTCCTAGTGCTTCTCTTTTATCAAAAACATGACTTTCAAGACAATTGAGTAAGTGGGCAATTTGTCTATCGGCATACCCTTTCTGTTTGGCCTTTCTAAGCAAGTCAGCAGGTAGATTATCCAAAGAAAATCGTGCAATTTCATTTTCCAATGAAATAAATTCTTCTATCTTAGTTAAAAACCAAGGATCAATTTTCGTCAACTTGTGTATCTTATGAAAAGGAATCCCCAATTTAAAGGCATCGTAAATATGAAAAAGTCGATCCCAACTTGCATTTTCCAAACTATTAAGTATCTCAGATTGATCGATAAGTTCTCTTCCATCAGCGCCCAATCCATTTCTTTTAATTTCAAGCGATTGGCAAGCCTTTTGTAATGCTTCTTGGAAATTACGTCCAATACCCATAGCCTCACCTACCGCTTTCATCTGCAAACCTAAACGTCGATCTGAACCCTTAAACTTATCAAAATTCCATCTTGGGATTTTGACGATAACATAATCAATGGCCGGCTCAAAAAAAGCAGATGTAGTTTTAGTGATTTGATTCTGAAGTTCATCTAAATTATAACCTATGGCCAATTTAGCGGCTATTTTCGCAATTGGATAACCCGTTGCTTTTGAAGCCAATGCTGAAGATCTGGAGACACGTGGATTGATTTCAATGCCAATAATTTCATCAGTGTCAGGATGCACTGAAAATTGAACATTACACCCCCCAGCAAACTGTCCAATACCATTCATCATCTTTATGGCTAAATCACGCATACGCTGATAAACTGTATCCGATAAAGTCATTGCCGGCGCCACGGTTATAGAATCTCCCGTATGAATGCCCATCGGATCAAAATTTTCAATAGAGCAAATTATGATTACATTGCCTATATTATCTCTCAACAGTTCCAATTCAAACTCTTTCCAACCCATAATACTTTGCTCGACCAATACCTCATGAATAGGAGATGCTTGCAAACCTGCATTAAGAGCATCATCAAAATCTTCTTGTTTATTTACAAAGCCACCACCGAAACCTCCTAGGGTATAGGATGGCCTAATTACCAATGGGAAACCAATGTCTTGCGCTATTTCTTTACCCTTCAAAAATGAAGTTGCCGTCTCCCCTCGACATACGTCGACTCCAAGTTCCAACATTCTAATCCTAAATTTTTCTCGATCCTCAGTGGTTTCTATTGCATCGATGTCAACACCAATCATTTTCGCATTATACTTCCCCCAAATACCTGCTTCCTCACATTCAATGGCTAAGTTTAGAGCAGTTTGTCCTCCCATGGTAGGTAGGACAGCATCTATTTGACGCTCCTCCAATATCTGACGGATCGATTTTTTGGTCAGGGGCTTTAAATAAACATGGTCAGCCATAACCGGGTCTGTCATAATGGTGGCTGGATTGGAGTTTACAAGGGTTACCTCAATACCCTCTTCTTTCAGTGATCGAGCAGCTTGTGACCCAGCATAGTCAAATTCACATGCTTGGCCAATCACAATAGGCCCGCTTCCAATGATCAGCACTGATTTTATGTTGAGGTCTCTTGGCATTTGTAATTATTGTTAAATTGATAAACAAAATGACGTAAAGTTAACTTTTGTTCACTATAATTGATGGTAATCAAGACTTAAATTTTAGTGGTTTGATAAATAAGTCTCACCTGGTCGCCAATAAAACTTAATTTATCCGCATATCCATCAAAAAAGCATCCATATGGAATAAAACTTATTCACCATTTTTTAGACCATATAAATAGAAATGACTAGTACTTAAATCACAACCTAAAACTCTTACGTTTTTAATTTCATAGCTTCTGGTTAAATATATTTGATATGATTGGATCCATGGTTTCAATCATTGGTATTACTATTGGTATACTTGTTTTTCTAGCCAAAAAATCACGATATTTTGATAGTCGTATGGCCTCTAAACCTTCACCGTTTAAAGTTATTCCCAAAACTTGGGTTCCTAAATGTTCGATTAAATCGACCTCATCCAAGACATCGGGAATATGAGTGTAATATTGATCGAAACCACTGAATTTTTTGCGCATAGGGACATGTTGCAAGACCACTCCATCTAAATCACAAGATATAATAAATTCAGACCCACAAGGCCCGCTGGGATTACGAAGGCCAGATTGACCTTCAACTATCAGTACATCTACCCCTTTTTCTTTCCAACATGAGTATAAAGCATGTTCCAATTCTCCTGGAATGAAATCATTGGGAGTTGCGTCCAATATCAAGCCATAATCTGCCCCTTGCATCCAACCTGTTTGTCCTGTGTATATCATTTCAGCAAGATATCCTTGCATGTTAAGTTGTTCTTCTAAAAATCTAGAAGTGGTTCTTTTTCCTACAGCACAGTCCATGCCTAAAACAGCTATCTTTAAAGCAGTAATTTGTGCTATTTTCCCTTGCCAAAAATGTAAATCTTTGAAGGGTTTGGGCTTTCTAATATCAAATATTTTGGCTACACCCCCGAGAAAAGGCTGGAGTTCATCTAAATCATTGAGAGGCTCATGAAGCCCATTTACTAAATGAATCCCATTTTTTAAGACATTTTGGATACTTTTATAAACTTTTTGAGGCAGTAATCCTCCTTTAGTAGCCATGCCAATAATGGCAAATTCCGGCATACCATAAATGTTAATAAAAGCATCAATACTTTGTACTACTGGGATGCCTTCTGGCGTATCCTCAACGAAATAACTAGCATCCAAACCTGCATGTTTTTCATCGATAATGCCTAAAATTTTAAACCTTTTGCTCCAGCGAAGAAGTCCATGTGCGGTTTTGGCGTGACTATCATTTATGAGTCCTCCAGTAATGATAACCGCTGTTCCTGAAATATGAGCTTGATCCATTTTTATTCTTAAAAATAATACTCAAATTAATAACTTCATTGAATCTCTTCAAGTACATAATTTTCAAATTAGCAAAACAAAAAAATAATCATAAATTACATGTGAATAGGGCGATTTTCTGTAGCAGATAAGCAAGCTTCCTTAACTGCTTCCATATAAGTAGGGTGTGCATGAGACATTCTAGCTACGTCCTCAGCAGAAGCCCTAAATTCCATCGCGGTCACGCCAGCTGCAATCATATCTGCCGCCCTAGCTCCGATAATATGAATCCCTAATATTTCATCGGTACTCGCATCTGCAATAATTTTCACTAATCCTTCAGTATCCATGGAAGCACGAGCCCTGCCCAGTGCTTTGTAGGGAAACTTTCCAATTTTGATGGGCCGCTTTTCTTTAATTAATTCTTCCTCTGTTGCCCCTACACTGGCTACTTCCGGCCAAGTATAAACAACACCAGGTATCAAATTATAATGAATATGTGGTTTTTGACCTACCATTTGCTCGGCAACAAAAACACCTTCTTCTTCAGCCTTGTGAGCCAGCATAGCCCCTTTCACGACATCGCCAATAGCCCAAATATGGTCAATATTTGTTTTTAAATGTTGGTCTACCTCTACTCTACCTCTATCATCCAAAATAACTCCTATTTTATCTAATCCTAAGCCTTCAGTGTAGGCTTTTCTACCAATAGATACCAGACAATAATCTCCTTTTATACTAATGTTTTCAGAGGTATTATTTTCTGCAGTTACCGTTACTTCTTTCCCTTTTACAGCGACACCAGTGACTTTATGACTGAGATAAAAATCAAAACCAATCCCCTTAAGACTTTTTTGCAGTTCTTTACTCATAGTTTTATCCATATTGGGGATAATTCCTTCTAAAAATTCAATTACGGACACTTTTGCCCCAAGTCTAGCGTAGACAGAGCCCAGCTCCAAACCTATGACTCCTCCACCTATAATAATAAGATGTTTTGGAACCTCATTCAATTCTAAGGCTTCAGTTGAGGTAATGACGCGCTTTTTGTCAATTTTGATAAAAGGAAGTGTGGCAGGTTTCGATCCTGTAGCAATAATTATTTTTTCCCCCGTGATGCTTTGGGTTTCTTTACCTGCAATTTCAATTGTATGGGAATCCAAAAAAGATCCTAAGCCGTTGAATACATCAATTTTGTTTTTTTTCATCAAATATTCTATCCCATCTGTATTCTGACTCACCACATCCGACTTTCGTGCGATCATTTGTTTGAAATCTACTTTAGCCTCTGATATAGCAATACCATGTATTTTAAAAGTATGGGTCGCATTATAAAAATGTTCTGAAGAATCCAGTAACGCTTTGGATGGAATACACCCTACATTAAGACATGTACCTCCTAAAGAGCTATACTTTTCAACAATAGCTGTTTTAAACCCTAGCTGGGCACACCGGATAGCTGCCACATACCCACCAGGTCCCGATCCGATAATAATTACTTGATAATCCATGATTCTATTTCATTATGTTATATAGCATTATTTTAATTTTAAACTCCCAATAATAATCGAGAAGGATCTTCTAAAAGCTCTTTTAATCTTACCAAAAAACTTACCGATTCCCGGCCGTCAATAATTCGGTGGTCATACGAAAGCGCAATGTACATGATTGGCCTTATCACTATCTCTCCATCCTCCACAACCGGCCTCTGAACAATATTGTGCATGCCTAAAATAGCTGACTGTGGGGCATTGATGATAGGGGTGGATAACATTGAACCAAAAATTCCTCCATTGGTAATAGTAAAAGTGCCCCCAGTCATTTCTGGAATGCTTAATTTATTTTCTCTAGCTTTGGTAGCTAACCTCACCACTTCCTTTTCAATTTGCTCAAAAGATAGGGTTTCGGCATTTCTTATCACGGGAACAACAAGTCCTTTTGGTGCTGAAACAGCAATAGAGACATCACAAAAATTACTATATATAATCTCATCTCCATCAATTTTGGCATTTACTGCTGGCCAATCCTGTAAAGCCACGCAACAAGCTTTTGTAAAAAAAGACATAAAACCAAGACCAACTTCATATTTTACTTTAAACGATTCCTTGTATTTTTTTCTCAACTCCATTATTGGCTGCATGTTAACCTCATTGAAAGTGGTCAACATAGCTGTTTCATTTTTCACCGAAACCAATCTCTTTGCTACTGTTTTCCTCAAGGGGGACATTTTTTGTCTTCTCTCAGACCGATCATTTTCGTCTTCTTTTTTTGTCGAATCAGTTATGACTGATTTCTCTTTTTCTTTTAAGGATGCATCTTCTTTTTGTAATTTGGCATTCAAGGCATCTTCCTTGGTGATCCTTCCGCCCACTCCTGATCCTTGAACAGCAGTTGCTAATATCCCTTTTTCCGCCAATATTTTGGCAGCAGCGGGGGGAGCGTGACTTGCCGCATAGCCTTGAGAAGCCGAAGGTACTGCGATGTCATCGGATTCAGAAGGTTTATCCCCCAACGGTTTAGAAGCTGCCTCATCAGTAACGGCAATTTGGCATATTAAATCCCCAATCTGGAGAGTTGTACCATCAGGAGCTAAAATTTCTAATTCCCCTGTGGCTTCTGCTGTTAATTCGAATGTAGCCTTATCAGATTCAATCTCTGCAATGACCTCGTCTAAAACCACTAAGTCACCAGATGATTTAGTCCAGTTAGATATGGTCACTTCATTGATAGATTCACCTACCGTTGGCACATGCATCTGAATTGTTTTTACAACTCCTCCAAATACTTTTTCTGACTTCACCTCAGGAGTTATAGCTGCCTTATCTTCACTTCTTGGATCAATAACGCATAACAAACCTCCAATTTCAACGGTATCGCCCGTACCCACCTTAAGCCTCAAAACACCCTTGATTTCAGCACCTACCTCAAAGGTAGCCTTATCTGACTCGAGTTCACAGATAACCTCGTCCATTTCTACAAGATCTCCGTCATTTTTCATCCACTGTGAAACAACAACTTCCGATATTGATTCCCCGACCGATGGGACTTTCATTTCAAGACTCATATACTTATAATTTAAATGCTCTATTAACCAAATCTTCCTGTTCTATTCTATGTATTTTATTAAATCCCGTCGCAGGCGAAGAAGCTGCTTTTCTTGCTATTAGTGCAAATTCATAACCTTCTGCTATTCTAAGAATATAAGACCAAGGTCCCATATTTTCAGGTTCTTCTTGCGCCCAAATTAATTTAGGATTCTTGTATTTTTTCAAAATAACAGCCAATTGCTTTTTGGGAAAAGGATGCAATTGCTCTATTCTAATAATGGAAACCTCTTTGACCTTTTGCTTTTGTTGTTCATCTAAAAGGTCAAAATAAATTTTTCCAGAACACATGATTACTTTTTTAACTTTACTATCAACCACATAATCATCTGAGTAAACTTCACAAAAATTACCTTTAGTAAAATTCTTTATCGGTGCGGCTACTTTTGAACTTCTTAACAAAGATTTAGGAGAAAAAACGACACATGGTTTTCTAAATTCCCAAGCCACTTGACGACGCATTAAATGGAAAAAATTGGCCGAACTTGTGATATTTGTTACAATCATGTTATCCTGAGCACACATCTGAAGAAACCGTTCTATCCTAGCACTTGAATGCTCAGGACCTTGTCCTTCATAGCCATGAGGTAGTAACATTACCAGACCGTTCATTCGTTGCCACTTAGTCTCAGCACTTGAAATAAATTGATCAATCATGACTTGTGCCCCATTGGCAAAATCTCCAAATTGAGCTTCCCAGACAACCAATGCATTGGGCGTTGACATCGCATAGCCATATTCAAACCCTAGTACAGCAAATTCTGATAAAAGAGAATTAAAAATTTTAAAAGATTGTTGGCCCTCATCTATATAATTTAGTTGGCAATAAGATTCGTTAGTCTCTGAATCAGTCACATAAGAATGCCGGTGTGAAAAAGTACCGCGCTTGACATCTTGACCTGACATTCGGACGATTTTTCCCTCAGCCAATAGCGATCCATAAGCAAGTAATTCTCCCTCTCCCCACCCCAACTCTTTTTTTTCAAAAAAAGCGGCTTTTCTATCTCTAATAAGCTTTTCTATTTGTCTTAAAGGCTTAAACCCATTCGGAAGGGTCGTAAGCGCGTGAGCTATTTTTTGAACTAATGCATTAGAAATTGCCGTTTGCGCAGTCGAATGAAAATCTTCAGGTTTAGACTTTCTTAAAAACTTCCATTCTTCATCAATTTTTTGTGGCTTGTATGGCAGCGGCTTTTGCTTCACAAAGTTTAGTCTATCTTGAAGTAATTTTTTAAACTCTTTATCTAATTTTTCAGCAATTTCTCCAGCCTCATCGCCCCTTTGTTTTAGTTTCTTTATGTATACCTCACGTGGATTCGGGTGCTTGGAAATAATATTGTAGAGTTTGGGTTGTGTAAATTTAGGTTCGTCACTTTCGTTGTGACCATGTCTTCTGTAGCACAACAAATCAATAAAAATATCCTTACCAAACTCCTGTCTGTATTCAACAGCTAAATTGACTGCAAAATTGACTGCTTCGGCGTCGTCTCCATTGACATGTAATACTGGTGCGTCTATTATTTTTGATAAATCCGTACAATAAATACTTGACCTAGCATCGTCATAATCCGTTGTGAACCCTACTTGATTGTTGATAACAAAGTGAATGGTTCCTCCAGTACGATAACCATCTAAATTAGACATTTGAACACACTCATAAACTAATCCTTGACCTGCAACCGCAGCATCTCCATGAATTACTATTGGAAGACATTTTGACATATCTCCTTCATATTCGTCATCTATTTGTGCTCTGGTCACTCCCAAAACCACAGGGTCCACCGCTTCGAGATGGGAGGGATTGGGCGCCAGTTTGATGTAAGCCATATTTCCAGAATCTGAAACATATTGGCTTGAAAAACCTAAATGATATTTTACATCTCCATCACCCATCGTAAGATCAGGATCAGACCCCCCCTCAAATTCATTAAAAATTTCATCGTAGGTTTTACCCATTATATTGGCCAAAACATTCAATCTACCTCGGTGAGCCATCCCTATAACTACTTCCTGAACACCAAATTCAACTGCCCTTCTTATTATTTTGTCTAGTGCTGGGATGGTATTTTCTCCTCCTTCTAATGAAAACCTTTTTTGACCTATATATTTGGTATGTAGAAAGTTTTCAAAGACAACGGCTTCATTCAGTTTACCTAAGATATGTTCTTTTTCTTTTTGAGAAGGGTTGATTTCGGCGCCCTCGGTCTCACATTTTGAACGGAACCATGCTAAAATACGTGGTTCTCTCAAGTGAGAAAATTCATAACCAATAGATCCTAAATAAATCTTCTTTAACCGAGTGACAATGTCTTTTAATTTGGCAGAACCTAAACCTATTTCCTTCCCTACCTGAAAAAAAGTTTCTAAGTCAGCTAATGACAATCCAAAATGATCTAAATCTAATTTAATGTCATGGTTTCTTCTATTCCGTACAGGGTTGGTGTCTGATTTTAGGTGTGCTCTTGATCTGTAAGCATGTATCAAATTTTTGACTGCCGTTTCTTTTGAATCTCTCTTAATAAGTTCCACATCAGTATCATAAGTATTGGTGGAAAACTCAAACCCCTGAAAAAATAGTCTCCAAGAGGCATCAACACTTTCAGGATCTTGCTTATAAGATTCATATAGACTGTTGATGTGCGCTACATCTGCATTTCCAATGTAAGAATATTCATCCATTTTTGACCCTAATTATTAATATTTCAAATATATGGATTGTTTTTATTAATACAAAATTGTATAAACGAATAAACAAATAAATTAGATCAAAAAGTTAAATTTGATCTAATTAACTTTAATTATCTCACTCTCACCATCATAATGTATATTTTGTTTTATATTTGCGCTCTATTTTTTAATTTTCACATGGACGAGTTCCAGAAATAACATAACTAATGTCAGTAAAAATAAGGTTAGCGCGTAGAGGACGTAAAAAATTGGCCATGTATGATGTGGTCATTGCAGATGCAAGAGCACCACGAGATGGTCGTTTCATTGAAAAAATTGGGACTTATGATCCCAATGTAAATCCTGCACTCATCAATATCAACGAGGAAAAAGCGTTAGACTGGATCATGAAAGGCGCTCAGCCAACCAATACGGCACGAGCCATTCTATCTGAAAGGGGAGTTATGTTTAAAAAACATCTACAAGTAGGTATTAATAAAGGTGCTATTACACGGGAGAAAGCGGATAAAAAATTTGACGAATGGTTCAAAAATAAGGAAAAACAGAATCAAGAAACTTTAAATAAACTTACTGAGACTAGCAAAAGATTAGCGAAGACAAAACTTGAGGCAGAAAAGAAGGTTAATGAGACTCGCGCGGCTGCCATTATGAAAAAGAAACAAGATGCAGAAGCGGCCCTTGTTGCTGAAATTACTCAAGAGCCTGAAGAGCCTATTTCTGATCACCAAGAATCTGAAAAAGTAGAAGAAGCTAAAGTAGGGGAAGCCAAATTGGAAGAAGTTAAAGCAGAAGAAGTTAAAGTGGAAGAAGCTAAAGTGGAAGAAGCTAAAGTAGAAGAAGCTAAAGTAGAAGAAGCTAAAGTAGAAGAAGCTAAAGTAGTGGAAGCCAAATTGGAAGAAGTTAAAGCAGAAGAAGTTAAAGTAGAAGAAGTTAAAGCAGAAGAAGTTAAAGCAGAAGAAGTTAAAGCAGGAGAAGTTAAAGCAGAAGAAGTTAAAGCAGAAGAAGTTAAAGTAGAAGAAGATAAAGCAGAAGAAGTTAAAGCAGATACAGAAACTCAAGGAAGTGATATGGAAGCAGAAGCACCTGAAGAAGCTTCGAAATAATATCCCCGATGCGTAAAGATGAATGTTACCAGTTAGGTCATATTATCAAAACGCACGGTTTAAAAGGTATGGTAAACGTTGAACTAGACGTTGACCATCCAAACGATTACAGTAAATTGAAATTCGTATTTCTTGAAGAATCTGGAAATTTAATTCCTTTTTTTATTAAAAAAATCTTGATGAACGGTACAAAAACATTCATCCATTTTGAAGGAATTAGTCATGTCAATCTGGCCAAGGATTTGGTGGGTCAAGTACTCTTTCTACCCTTAGACCAACTACCAAAACTTCGCGAGGGTGAATATTTTTTCCATGATCTAATCAATTTTAAGGTGTTCCACTTAGGGCAATTTTTAGGAACAATTGTACAAATTTATCAACCCTCTTCTCAATACCTCGCAGCTGTTTTGCATAAAGAACAAGAACTATTAATTCCAATTGAAAACGCCGTATTTAAAAGAGTTGATCTAAAAAAAAAAGAAGCTCATATCGAACTTCCCAATGGTTTTATGGAAATTTACTTTAGTAATGAGAATTGATATTATCACCTGCCTACCTGAGATTTTTGATGGGCCTATGAATCAAAGCATTGTGAAAAGAGCTCAAAAAAAAGAACTGGTAGAAATCTATATTCATGATTTAAGGCCATTTTCTAATAACAAACAAAAATCCATTGATGATTATGCGTACGGAGGAGGAGCAGGAATGGTTATGATGATAGAGCCTATCGACCGGTGTATCAATAATCTAAAAAATCACTCAACATATGATGAGATCATTTTTATGACACCTGATGGTGATAGATTAAACCAATCTACATGTAATCAATTATCTCTCAAAAAAAACATTATTTTACTCTGCGGCCACTATAAGGGAATAGATCAACGTGTACGTGACCATTTAATTACCCAAGAAATCAGTATCGGTGATTATGTCCTTTCGGGAGGAGAACTAGCGGGCATGATTGTTGCAGACAGTTTAATACGATTAATCCCAGGTGTGCTTAATGATGAAAGCTCTGCTTTAACCGACTCTTTTCAAGATAGCCTGTTAGCTCCACCTGTTTACACGCGACCTGCCGTATACAAAGGATGGGAAGTACCTAAAATTCTATTATCAGGTAATGACGCTGCAATCAACAATTGGAGGCATGAAGCAGCGATCAAGAGGACTAAAGATAGACGACCCCATTTATTGGATTGATCTCATCCTCAAATAACGAGGCTGAGTATATATTCTTTTTTAAAAGTCCGTGACCGCTAAACAAAAAATAATGAAAGATATTGAAGTAACTTCACATACCTAAAGAGAAATTCATTGAAAATAGTAATCAAAACCCTACACGGACTCGAAGAAGTCCTCATGAAGGAGGTTGAACTCCTAGGCGGACAAAACATTAAAAAAAGAAAACGTGCTGTAGAATGTGAAGGAAAGCTACCTTTCCTTTATGAGGCAAACTTAAACTTAAGGACTGCCTTGCGGATTTTAGTTCCCATCTATGAATTTACTGCTTGCAATGGAATAGAACTTTACAATCAAGTCAAAATATTTGACTGGTCCCAATTCCTTGATATTAGTAAAACTTATGCTATCGACAATACTATCTTTTCAGAGTATTTTACGCACTCGAAATATCCTGCACTCAAAATGAAAGATGCTATTGCAGATCAGTTCAGAGAAAAGTTTAATTCACGTCCATCTGTAAATACTGAGAAACCGGATATACTCTTCAACTTACATGCTTATCAAGATAAATTCACGATTTCATTGGATAGTTCTGGTCGACTACTCAATCAACGTGGATACAGGGACCGTGGACATCAAGCACCACTGAATGAAGTAATGGCTGCCGGCCTTTTAAAACTCGCAAACTGGGATAAAAGTATACCTCTAATCGATCCTATGTGTGGGACAGGGACGATCATTATTGAGGCAGTGCTTCTGGGATTAAATATCCCTCCTCAAATAAATCAAAACGAATTTGGTTTTAAAAATTGGAATAACTTTCAACCTATAATGTGGAATCGCATCAAAGCAGAAGCGCAAAGTAAAATCAGAAGTGCTCCCTTGATGATCGCTGGAGGAGATATAGATGGTAATGCAGTAGCCATTGCTAAAAGAGCCTTGAAAAAACTGAGAATGGGACGCGATGTTCAGATCAAACATATAGCCTTTGAAAACTTTATTCCAAAATTTCAAAGAGGCATGATCATCACTAATCCTCCCTATGGTGAGCGAATTGGAGAAGAGATCGATAATCTGTATAAAAAAATAGGAGATACCTTCAAAAAGAATTTTTCAGGTTTCAATGCTTGGGTATTGAGCTCAAATTTTCCAGCACTCAGAAAATTACATTTGAAACCCAGTGAAAAAATTGCTTTGTTCAATGGAGCCTTGCAGGTACAATTCTGCAAATACGACATACAAGAAGGCGAATACCTGGAGGAATAACGAATTATTCAAGATCCAAAGTTTTATATTTATGAAAAAAAAAAAAAAAATTAATAAATTAGCAGTTTTATTTTAGTATGAGGCAGAAATTACTTCGTGAAGGTGCTGATGAACTCACCTACGAAATTCGAGGGATTGTACGGAAAGCTGAGCAGCTAGAACAACTTGGTCACCGAATTTATTGGGAAAATATAGGTGATCCCATTCAGAAGCATCGACCATTCCCTGGATGGATCAAAGATATCATTATTAACCTGTCAAAAGATAACACTACTTACGGATACAGTCATTCCAAAGGGCTTTTAGAAACGCGTACTTTTCTTGCTCATAAAACCAACCAATTAAACGGTGTCCAAATCAACGCAGAGGACATCACCTTTTTTAATGGACTTGGCGATGCCATTGCGAAAATTTACCAATACCTGCGGCCTACGGCTCGGGTTATAGGCCCCTCACCCGCCTATTCAACTCATTCCTCTGCAGAAGCAGCCCATGCCAATAACCAACCAATTACTTATAATCTTGATCCAGAAAATGAATGGTATCCAGATCTTGAAGATTTAAGTAAAAAAGTACAATACAACCCAAATATCGTGGGTATATTGGTAATAAATCCTGACAATCCCACCGGCATGGTTTATCCTGAAAAAATCTTGAGAGCTCTGGTAACCATTGCCAAAGAACACAGTCTTTTCTTGATTTTTGATGAAATATATGAAAATATCATTTATAATAATGCACTTACGGCTCCGATGGCAAAAGTTATTGGACAAGTTCCTGGTATATCGCTGAAAGGGATTTCTAAGGAAGTTCCTTGGCCAGGAGCTAGATGTGGATGGGCAGAATACTATAATCGAGATCAGGACGATGAATTCAATAAGCTTTGTCAAACTATAGATTCTGCCAAAATGATCGAGGTCAGTTCAACAACATTGCCACAACGGGCAATTCCGAAGATCATGACTGATCCTCGTTATGAACTTTTCTTAAAAAAAACCAATCGAGATATTGCTAAGAGAAGCAAAAAACTTTATGATTTTTTTTCTGAGATCCCCTATGTCAATTTCAATCTAACCAACGGAGCTTTTTATAATACAATCATCTTTAAAGAGGGTGTACTTAATCCAGAACAGCAACTTAGCATAATAGATCCTAAAATTAAACAGTTACTGACAACTTGGATAACCCCAGCGATGCCCTTGGACCAGCGCTTTATATATTATTTATTAGCTGCAAAACAAGTTTGCGTAGTTCCTATCTCTGCTTTCCACACTCCACTTTTAGGATTTAGAATTACCCTTTTAGAAGAAAACTTAAAAGATCAACTTGAAATCTTTCTCCGCATTAAAGAAGGAATCATGGAATACTGTGGCGGTTGATCCTAATGGCTCTTTTACGAGGTTAATCCATCCTGATAAAAAACTTCTGTCATTATAAGTCATCTATCTGCGGTCTTTATAAATGAAATATTGCGCTTCAATCCTTTGAATTTTGTTCTTTTAACAGGTGATTTTTTAAAAACATTACCAAAAACTACAGCCGTCATTTCCTCCCACTCAGTTTTTGATAATTCTTCCCAGCCTTGGGGAGCGAATTGAGACTCTTTATGTGGTTGCGAAAATCTATTCCAAGGACAAACCTCTTGACAAATATCACAACCAAATGTCCATCCTTCCATTTTATTACTGAACTCAATAGGTATTTCATCCTTCAATTCAATGGTTAAATAAGAAATGCAACGACTTCCGTCGACTATGTAAGGCTCTGCAATCGCATCTGTTGGACAAGCGTCCATACATTTGGTACAGGTGCCACAGTAATCTTTGATAGGCCCATCGGACTCCAATTTTAAATCTAAAATTATCTCTGCCAAGAAAAAGTAACTCCCCGACTCTTTATTGATCAGTAATGTGTTTTTACCGATCCAACCCAAACCACTTTTTGAAGCCCATGCACGCTCATGAACAGGTGCAGAATCAACAAAAACGCGCCCCTCAATATTTCCAATATTTACCTTCATTCGATCCATAAATTGAATCAATTTATCTTTGATAACAAAATGGTAATCTCTACCATAGGCGTAACGAGCAATTTTGTATGGTGCCTTATCGGTTTCATCCTTTTTTGGTGAGTAATTATACAAAAGAGATATCACTGATTGAGCGCCTGGCACAAGTTTGCGAGGATCTAACCGTTTATCAAAATGACGCTCTAAATAATCCATCTGACCTTGATAACCCCTTTTTAACCAGGTATCGAGATGCTTAGCTTCCTCAGATAAAAAATCAGCCTTTGAAATCCCACAGTAGGAGAAACCCAAATCCAATGCAATCTCCTTAACAAGATCTCGATGAGACTTCATAAGCTCAAAAAATTATAAGTGAAACCCCTATGAGCTATTTCCACAATAATCGAGTGAAATGGAAAACTAAGCAACCTCAAAATAACGTATTCATTTGTGCTGGAGGTATCATTCCCAAATGCTTATAAGCCAATTCAGTTGCTTGGCGACCTCGAGTCGTACGCTTTAGGAAGCCTTCCATAATTAAAAAAGGTTCATACACCTCTTCTATGGTTTCCGCCTCCTCACCGCAAGCCGTTGCTATGGTTGATAAGCCCACAGGTCCTCCTTTAAATTTATTAATAATAGTAGATAAAATACGATTATCCATTTCGTCTAACCCATGATTATCAACATTTAATGCGGTCAATGCCATCTTAGCAATGGTAAGTGTGATAGATCCGTCTCCTTTTATTTGGGCAAAATCTCGAGTCCGTCTTAATAAATTATTAGCAATTCTAGGGGTTCCTCGACTTCTTCTTGCTATTTCAAAAGTAGCGTCAGGATGGAATTTACAGTTTAAAATATCACAAGATCTTCCGACAATCTGGGTCAAGAGCTTAGAATCATAATGTTCCAGCCTTGCATTTATTCCAAAACGCGCTCGCAAGGGTGCAGTCAATAATCCTGAACGAGTCGTCGCACCGATAAGTGTAAACGGATTTAGTCCAATTTGTACGGTTCTCGCATTAGGACCGGAATCCAACATAAGATCAATATTATAATCCTCCATAGCAGAATATAAATATTCTTCAACTACCGGATTTAATCGATGAATCTCGTCAATAAACAATACATCTCGCTCCTCGAGATTTGTTAGAAGGCCTGCTAATTCACCTGGTTTATCTAGTACTGGACCGCTCGTTATTTTAATATTGGAGCCCAACTCATTAGCAATAATATGAGAAAGTGTAGTTTTACCAAGTCCCGGAGGTCCATGAAGTAACACATGATCGAGCGGTTCCGATCGTTGACTGGCTGCTTGAACAAATATTTTTAAATTATCAACTATCTTTACCTGCCCAGCAAAGTCATTGAAACTGAGTGGCCTCAAAGCTTTTTCTATCTCTTTGTCAACAGATGAAAATTCCTCATCATCTGATTTTAAATAATCTTCTCTCATATATAATCAATAGAAAACAAATATAACGATTGAATATTCTAATTAGGTCTTACTAATATTGTAAAAAAAATCAAATTGAATATTGACAAACGTAAACAAACTCAAAGAATACTCTTATTCTTTGCAGCAATCATACTACTCATAAAGCTCATAAAAAATGAAAATGATGACTTATTGATGAATGAAATATCAGGATCAACCATGGGTGCCATTACCTATAATGTAAAATATAAAACTAAAGAGCCCATTGATTATGAAACCCAGATAGATTCTGTTCTAAAAAAATTCAATCAATCATTTTCTACCTATATTCCTGAATCTGAAATTTCAAGATTAAATCAATCCGGTAGTTTAGTCTTCGAAAATCCTTTTTTTTATCCCGTCCTTCTGGCCTGTAAAAAAGTTCATTCGGCTACCAAAGGAGCTTTTGACCCTACCATTGGTCCCCTTGTCAATGCCTATGGTTTTGGTCCAAATAAAATTTCAAAAATATTTGATCGATACTACATTGATTCTTTGCTTCAATTCGTAGGTTTCTCAAAAATTAATTTTAATTCTTCATTTATTACCATGCCCAAGGGAGCTTATCTTGATTTAAGTGCCGTAGCTAAAGGATATGCTGTGGATGTTATCGCTGATTATCTTAAATCCAAAAATATTGAACATGCGATGATAGAAATTGGGGGAGAAGTGAGAACTTTTGGAACTAATGACCGAGGTGAAGTTTGGAAAATTGGCATTCAAGACCCATTAATTGAGTCTGAAGATTATCAACCCCCCTTTGCAGCGGTTAGTCTAGAGAATCGATCTGTCGCCACCTCGGGTAATTATAGGAATTTTTACCGTTTAGGTGATAAAATATATACTCATATCATTGATCCCAGAACGGGTAATATTGGTAAAAAAAGCATTCTAAGCGTATCTGTTTTTGCACCCAATTGCATGCTAGCTGATGCTTACGCTACAGCCTTCATGGTGCTAGATATTGAAACTTCGATGGCTATTCTCAAAGCAGATGACAGCCTAGATGCATTGCTGATATATCAGGGTGAAGCAGGTCCTGAACATATTATAACCGATGGCATTAAATCAGCTACAATTGTAATGAAAAAAGAAACTCTGTGATTCTCACAATCATCTTATTAATCATAGGAACTTTTATCGGAGGATGGGCAACAATTCCTTTTAAGTACAAACCACACAATATTTTCTTGCCTTTAATTTTCGGAGGATCCTATCTATTTTCTATAACCGTCATGCATGTTTTACCTGAGCTCTTTGCCTTATCTTCGAATCCTACCGAAATTGGCTTGTTCATATTGCTAGGCTTTTTCTTCCAACAATTTTTAGAGTATTTTACTTCGGGTGTGGAACATGGTCATATTCATGAACAAAAATCGATAAGATCAAAGTATTATGTGCTTATTGCTCTAGTCGTTCATTCTTTAATGGAAGGTGCTTTACTTAATCATGATTCACCATTACATGAACAAAACAGTTCTTATACCTTGCTGTTTGGTATCATTCTACATAAAGCACCTGCAGCCTTTGCCCTCATGGCAGTCTTTAAGGGAAAATCAAAGTTTTCCCGGCTGCAATGGATGGTATTAACTATTTTTAGTCTGGGTTCGCCTATCGGGGCTATAGCCAATAACTATTTGGCTTTATCCGAAGAAGAATTAAGCTTTTTGTTTGCTTTTGTGAGCGGAGCTTTTTTACATATTTCGACTACTATTTTTGTGGAATCTAGCCCGGGGCACCGATTTAAAATTAATAAAATTGCCATCAGTATCCTAGCTTCCCTAATGGCTATTTTAACAGAATTGTATTTTTAAATTTGGATCCCACTAAATCTGTTTACATCGATCTTTACTGCCACATTCGAAAAAATAGACCTCATCTAAGCTATTAACAAGCTCAACAATTGTATAAAAAAATCAATCTTCAGTATATCTTTTTTCATGATTTTTTTGTTTACTTAGTAGAAAATGCAATTCTTAAAAAAGTGATCCTCTTTTTATTATCATTACCTAATAAATATAGAATATTAGGTTTTTGCGGCTTTTTAAATTGTAACTCAATATATTAGCAACCTATTTAAAGTGGATGAAAGAATACTGGAAACACAATCTCAAATATTTGGTCTTTTTATTGACAATCTGGTTTATTGTTTCATTTGGGGCCGGCATCATTTTTATAGCTCAGTTAAATGAAATAAAAATAGGTGGCTTTAAACTCGGATTTTGGTTTGCACAACAAGGAGCAATTTATACTTTTGTCATCTTAATTATTGTCTACATCAGACTTATGAACAAATTAGATAAAAAATACGGATTTCATGAAGATGATAATTTTTGAAATAAGTACAAAATGACCATTCAAATCTGGACCTGGATTTTAGTAGGAATTACCTTTTCCTTATATATCGGAATTGCCATATGGTCAAAAGCAGGATCCACAAAGGAATTTTATGTAGCAGGAAGTGGCGTATCACCTTTAGCAAATGGATTGGCTACTGCCGCAGATTGGATGTCTGCAGCTTCGTTTATTTCGATGGCAGGAATTATCTCTTTTGAGGGATATGATGGTTCTGTTTATTTAATGGGCTGGACTGGCGGTTATGTTTTATTAGCGTTATTATTAGCCCCATATTTAAGAAAATTTGGAAAATTTACGGTTCCTGATTTTATAGGGGACAGATATTATTCCAATACCGCGAGAAGCGTTGCTGTTTTTTGCGCGTTATTGGTCTCGTTCACCTATGTAGCCGGTCAAATGCAAGGCGTTGGTATTGTCTTTTCACGATTTTTAGAAGTAGATATTACAACTGGTGTGATAATAGGAATGGTGATTGTATTATTCTATGCCGTTTTAGGAGGAATGAAAGGAATTACCTACACTCAAGTAGCGCAATATTGCGTCTTAATTTTTGCCTTCATGGTGCCTGCTATTTTTATTTCTGTACAGATGACAGGACATTTTATTCCACAATTAGGTTTCGGGAGTACAGATGACAATGGTATTTATTTATTAGATAAACTAGACGGTCTACACAAAGATTTAGGCTTTTCAGCTTACACAACGGGGAAAAAATCTATGATAGATGTTTTCTGTATAACTGCAGCATTAATGGTCGGCACAGCGGGATTACCCCATGTTATTGTACGATTTTTCACAGTAAAAAAAGTATCCGATGCCCGTAAATCAGCAGGATGGGCATTGCTGTTTATAGCGATATTATATACTACTGCTCCAGCTATTTCCGTATTTTCAAGAACGAATTTAATAGAAACGGTCAGCAATAAAAAGTATGTACACATGCCTGATTGGTTTAAAAAATGGGAGACCACTGGCTTAATTACTTTTACTGACAAAAACCAGGACCAAGCGATTCAATATGTAGCTAACAGAGAATTAAATGAACTCGAAATAAATCGTGACATAATGGTTTTAGCCAATCCAGAAATAGCTGGTCTTCCCAAATGGGTAATTGCTTTGGTAGCAGCTGGGGGTTTAGCTGCCGCTTTGTCTACCGCAGCAGGGTTATTATTAGTTATCTCTTCCTCTGTTGCCCACGATTTAATAAAAAGGATGATCAATCCGAAGATCTCGGAAAAGGGAGAATTGATATCTGCAAGAGTCGCTGCTGTGGTAGCTGTTTGTGTCGCAGGTTATTTTGGAATCAATCCACCAGGTTTCGTTGCGGCTGTGGTCGCTTTGGCTTTTGGGTTGGCAGCTGCTTCTTTCTTCCCTGCGATTATTCTAGGGATTTTTTATAAAAAAATGAATAAGCAAGGAGCTATTTCTGGAATGGTTGTCGGAATTCTAATGATGCTCTTTTACATGACCAAATTCAAGTTTGGCTGGTGGCTTGGAGGTAACCAAGAGCATTGGTGGCTTGGTGTATCCCCTGAAGGATTTGGAAGCATTGCCATGATAGCCAATTTCGTAACTTCAATCATCGTTTCAAAGTTTACTCCTGATCCGCCAAAAGAAGTTCAAAAAATTGTTGAAAACATCAGAATACCGAGTGGTGCAGGAGCTGCCAATAACCATTAAGAAAATACTATGTCATTACAAATAAAAACGATCGAAGATTATCATAAGGCATATCAAAAAAGTATTGAAAATCCTTCGGGATTTTGGGATGAAATTGCTGAAAATTTTTATTGGAAAGAAAAATGGGGCCAAACATTAAGTTATGATTGGAGTGTTCCTGAAACAAAATGGTTTTTAGGAGGTAAATTAAATATTACAGAAAATTGTTTGGATCGTCATTTAGCTTCAAAAGGAGACCAAACTGCCATTATTTGGGAGCCAAATGATCCCGAGGATAGAGCACAGCACATTACCTACAGACAGCTCCATAGTAAAGTTTGTGCCTTTGCTAATGTTTTAAAAAACAATGGCGTGGTTAAAGGTGATCGTGTTTGTATTTACATGCCAATGGTTGCTGAGCTTTCCATAGCAGTGCTAGCATGTGCACGAATTGGCGCTATTCATTCTGTAGTTTTTGCAGGATTTTCTTCAAGGGCGTTGGCGGCAAGAATAAACGATGCTAAATGTAAGGTCTTATTGACTTCTGATGGAGGATTTAGAGGAGATAAGGTAACACCATTGAAAGACATTGCCGACGACGCTCTGAAGACTTGCCCTTCCATTAAAAAATCAATTATTTTTCAAAGAACGAAGCAATCCATTGAGTGGACACAAGGTAGAGATGTATGGTGGCATGAAGAATTGACAAAAGTCAATGATTCCTGTCCTGCAGAAATGATGGATTCGGAGGATATGTTATTCATATTATATACTTCTGGCTCTACTGGACAGCCCAAAGGAATGGTCCACACATGTGGCGGCTACATGGTTTATAGTGCTTACTCTTTTTTAAATGTATTTCAGTATAAACCCAATGATATTTATTGGTGTACAGCAGATATAGGATGGATCACAGGTCATAGTTACATTGTTTATGGTCCATTAATAACGGGAGCCACCACAGTTATGTTTGAAGGTGTCCCTAGCTACCCCGACTACGGCAGATTTTGGGAAATCTGTGAGAAACATAAAGTCACGCAGTTTTATACTGCTCCAACTGCAATTAGAGCATTAGCAAAACAACCATTGCCTTTTGTTACTAACCACGATCTGAGCTGTCTAAAAGTATTAGGTACCGTAGGGGAGCCTATTAATGAAGAAGCATGGTATTGGTATAATAATTATATAGGCAAAAATAAATGCCCAATAGTTGATACTTGGTGGCAAACAGAAACAGGTGGAATAATGATCTCCTCTTTTGCCGGTATTACCAAAGATAAACCCACATTTGCAACCCTTCCCTTACCCGGAATTCAACCTCTTTTATTGAATGGCGACGGAATAGAGATTACTGAAATCGAAGCTGAAGGAATTTTAGCAATTAAAAAACCATGGCCCTCCTTGGCTAGAACCATCTATGGTGATAAAAAACGCTACAAAAATGTCTACTTCTCTGCCTATCCTGGCTATTATTTTCCTGGAGATGGTGCTCTTAGAGACTCACAAGGTAATTATAGGATCACGGGGAGAGTAGATGATGTAGTCATCGTTTCTGGACATAACCTCGGCACAGCTCCTATAGAAAATGCAATTAATGAACATGAAGATATCGTTGAAAGCGCAGTAGTAGGATTCCCTCACGATATTAAAGGAAATGCCTTACATGCGTACGTAATAACCTATGATAGGATCAGCCAAAGCGATAAATTAATTGAGGAAATAAGAAATCTTGTAGCAAAAAACATCGGTGCCATTGCCAAACCTGACAAAATTCAATTTGTCAAAGGATTACCCAAAACTCGTTCCGGAAAAATTATGAGGAGAATATTGCGAAAAATAGCCAATGGAGATACTGAAAATCTAGGTGACACTTCTACACTACTGAACCCTGAAATCGTTGATGATCTTCAAAAGGGATTCGCTAAAGGTCAACAAGAAAAGCGGAAACGGTATTAAGAAGTATTCCCACTTTATCATATTTTATTGAAATTAACTACCGCACATTTCACACCCCTCTGGATCATCTAAAGAGCATTGTATAGATTGCTGATTTTTGTCAATCTCTTTTACTGATACTACTTTAGGCTGTAAATTTTCTTCTTTAGTTACAGTAAATTTAATGGCATCTGTAGCCGCTTTGGTTCGCAGATAGTACATTCCTGTTTTTAGACCTTTTTTCCAGGCGTAAAAATGCATAGATGTCATCTTCCCGAAATTGGCATTCATCAAATGAATATTCAAACTTTGACTTTGACAAATGTAAGCCCCTCGGTCTGCAGACATATCAATGATGGTTTTCTGAGAGATCTCCCAAACAGTCTTATAAAGCTTCTTGATATCAGCTGGAATCTCTGCTATATTTTGTATCGAACCATTTTCAACTTTGATTTTGTTCATCATATTATCATCCCAAAGTCCCAAACCAATCAAGTCATGCATTAGGTACTTATTCGCTACAATAAACTCACCAGACAATACCCTACGGACATACATATTAGATGTAAATGGTTCAAAACACTCATTATTCCCAAGTATTTGTGAAGTAGAGGCTGTGGGCATAGGTGCTACTAACAAGGAGTTTCTAACTCCATACTTTTTTACTCTCTGCTTCAGATCATACCAATCCCATCGGCCTGAGTTAGGCGTAACTCCCCACATATCAAATTGGAATATTCCTTTGGAGACTGGTGACCCTTTGTATGTTTGATATGGTCCCTCGACCTGCGCAAGCTCCATGGAGGCTTCCATGGCGGCATAGTAGATGGTTTCGAAAATTTCTCTATTAATACACTGTGCTTGTTCAGATTCAAAAGGAAGCCGCATCATCACGAATGCATCTGCCAAACCTTGTACTCCTAAACCTACAGGTCGGTGCCTCATATTTGAAGTCTTTGCTTCATCAACTGGATAATAATTAACGTCTATTACTTTATTGAGATTTTTGGTAGCTACTTTGGTAATTTGATAAAGTTTTTCATGATCAAAAGTTTTATCTTCCCTTACGAACTTAGAAAGAGAAATAGAGGCCAAATTACAAACAGCAACTTCATCTTTAGATGTATACTCGATAATCTCAGTACAAAGATTACTCGACTTGATGATACCTAGATTCTTTTGATTAGACTTCCTATTTGCGTGATCTTTATATAAAATGTAAGGGGTACCCGTTTCAATTTGAGACTCTAAAATCTCAAACCAAAGATCCTGAGCCTTCACTACCCTTCTTGCTTTTCCCTCTTGTTCATATTTCTCATATAATTTCTCAAACCCCTCGCCGTAACTATCCTCTAAACCTTTCGCTTCATCTGGACTGAAAAGGGACCATTCTCCATTCTCTTCCACCCTGCGCATAAATAGATCTGAAATCCAAATCGCATAAAACAAATCTCTTGCCCTCAACTCCTCTTTCCCATGATTTTTCTTCAACTGAAGAAATTCAAAAATGTCTGCATGCCATGGCTCCAAATAAATAGCAAAACTCCCTTTTCTTTTCCCTCCTCCTTGATCAACATACCTAGCGGTCATATCAAAATTCCTGAGCATCGGAATAATACCATTCGAAGTTCCGTTCGTCCCTTTTATATAGGCCCCCGTTGCTCTTACATTATGAATACTCAAGCCAATACCTCCAGCAGATTGTGATATTTTTGCACATTGCTTTAACGTGTCATATATTCCATTAATGCTATCATCCTGCATCGTTAACAAAAAACAGGAGGAAAGCTGTGGCTTTGGAGTTCCAGCATTAAATAAAGTAGGTGTAGCGTGCGTAAACCATTTCTCTGACATTAAATCGTAAGTTTCTATAGCTGCTTCTATATCTTCTCCATGAATGCCTATAGATACTCGCATCAGCATATGTTGAGGACGTTCCACAATTTTACCATTCAACCGCATTAAATAAGCTCTTTCTAGGGTTTTGTATCCAAAAAAATCGTAATTAAAATCACGGTCATAATCTATTGTCTCATCTAATTTTTTAGCATTTCTTTTGATTATGCCATACGTCTCTGAAGAGAGCAAAGGTGCATTTTCTCCTGTTTTATCATCCACATATGTATACATATGTTTCGCCGTATTGGAGAAAGATCCTGAAGTTACTTTGTGTAAATTAGAAATGGCAATTCTTGCAGCTAGTTTGGCAAAGTCTGGGTGCCGCGTAGTCATTGATGCTGCAATTTCAGCTGCTAAATCATCTAGCTGAACTGTACTAACTCCATCATAAAGGCCATCTATAACTTTTTGGGCTATCTTAACTGGCTCTACAAAATCTCTATTGAGTCCTTTACATAGCTTCTCAATTCTCGCAGTAATCTTATCAAACTTAACTGATTCTCTTCGGCCGTCTCTCTTTAGTACTAACATGGTTAATTTCTTAATATCATATTTCTATTAAAAGTCATGGTCAAGACTGAATTTATCATTATCATTTTCAGAATTTAAAACCCCTGCTTTTTGATATTCCCCAACTCTTTTTTCAAAAAAATTCGTTTTCCCCTGAAGAGAAATCATATCCATGAAATCAAACGGGTTCGTTGAAAGGTATATTTTGGAGCAATTCAACTCCGTTAAAAGCCGATCTGCAACAAATTCTATATATTGACACATCAACTCAGCATTCATCCCGATTAATCTGACCGGCAGCGCATCTGTTACGAATTCCTTTTCAATGGTTACGGCGTCTGCAATAATGGTTTGAATGGCCTCTTCAGTCAGTTTATTATTTAGGTGATTGTTATATAGCAAACAAGCGAAATCACAATGTAGTCCTTCGTCTCTGGAGATGAGCTCATTTGAAAAGGTTAAACCAGGCATCAAACCCCTTTTTTTCAACCAAAATATTGAGCAAAAACTTCCTGAAAAAAAGATACCTTCAACGGCAGCAAAGGCAACCAATCTCTCCGCAAAATTGCCCTTATCAATCCATCTCAGTGCCCAATCCCCCTTTTTCTTTACACAGTCCATAGTATCTAATGCGTTGAAAAGTCCATCTTTTTCTTTGACATCTTTAACATATGTATCTATAAGTAATGAATAAGTTTCTGAATGAATATTCTCAATAGCAATCTGAAACCCATAAAAGAATTTTGCTTCGGTGTATTGTACTTCTGAAACAAAATTTTCCGCTAAGTTTTCATTAACAATGCCGTCACTTGCAGCAAAAAAAGCCAAAACATGCTTGATGAAATGCCGTTCATCTTTAGTCAGAGTGGCCCAATCTTTTAGGTCTTGCCCCAAATCTATCTCTTCGGCCGTCCAAAAGCTTGCCTCTGCCTTTTTGTAATAACTCCAAATATCGTCATGCTCAATAGGGAAAAGCACAAATCTATTACTGTTCTCTTTTAAAATGGGTTCATTTTTTAATTCTAATTCTTCTAAATTACTCATTGTTTATTATTTTCAATTTATTATGACGGCAATATTATGCCAATTACCCTAGCTTATATTGCAGAGTGGTGACGTTAAATTTACGAACTATTTAAAATTTGTGTATACAAAGTCAGTAGTGTAAACAAAAGTATTGTGGTGATTTACTTTTTCTAACTCTGTTTACAAATCTGTCTAAATCATACCTAAAATACAAATCCATATCAATGGAGTGTTGGAGGTAATAAAGACTGTGGATAAGTATATATCCCATTGATTTAAAACTGTTTAACAGTACTTAAAATAAAAAAACTTTCATCTATTTCAGCCCTCAATGATGTTAAAAAAAATAAAAAAAAAATAAAAAAAATTATCCACAACTAATTTAAATTATTGTGTAAGCAAACCTTTTGGGTTTTAAATCTAAAATCCTATATTTGCACACCTTTTTAAATTATTGAGAATGTATGCAATAGTCAACATTGCTGGAAAGCAATTTAAAGTAGAAAAAAATAAGTTTTTATACACCCCCTTAATGGACGCTGAAGCCGGTACTTCTTTAAGTTTTTCTCAAGTACTACTCATTGACAACAATGGAAAAGTGAAAGTAGGCACACCTTCAATTAAGGGAGCCAAAGTATCGGGGAAAATACTAGAACATGTCAAGGGAGATAAAGTAATCGTTTTCAAAAAAAAACGACGCAAAGGCTACCGTGTAAAAAACGGACATCGACAACAGTTTACAAAAATATTGATAGAAGACATAAAATAATTATTAAAGATGGCACACAAAAAAGGAGCAGGTAGCTCGAACAACGGCAGAGAATCTGAAAGCAAAAGATTGGGCTTAAAAATATTTGGTGGACAACAAGTTATCGCAGGGAATATTATCATCCGTCAACGTGGAACCAAACATCATCCTGGAAATAATGTCGGAATGGGTAAAGATCATACATTATTTTCACTTGCTAACGGAACAGTGCAGTTTAAAAAAGGGAGACAAAACAGATCTTATGTCCACGTTGAACCCGAGAATTAATGATTTTAACGAAAATAGGGAAAATAATATTGAACGAATACCTATTATTTGGTCAAATAATAATTTAAAAAATTGTGATTGACTTTTTTTAAGTCGTCACGGCAAAACAGTGGCTTTTTTGAATCCATCGAAGTAAATTTCTCTTTTGTTTCCTATACTTTAAAACAGTTATAATTCATTATTTGAAATTGGCAATGAAAATTCCCTAATGGGTTCATCTATACCAGATCATTGCTATATTAATTCGGGAATTATTGTCCTTACAAAACTTTATGACTTTTATCTAATAATCATTACAAATAAACCTTTAGCACCTCTTTGTGAGGAGAAATAGTTGTCTTTTTCAAGTCATCTATCAAGTCAAGAAATTAATACTTACGATTATCATACCCCCTTTGATACATAATTTTTGCCCTTTAATTTCATTTCAGTTTTATTACTAGAATAGCATACTTTTTGCGTAATACTTATATTTACTCACTACTAGATATTAAATAGTTTTTAAAATGTGGGGTATGCTACCGTTTTCAATCAGTTTTAAGTTTTTCATCCTTATTTGAATGAGTTGTTGAATTCAATTCCAATCAAAGAGTGATCTCAATAAATATTTATTTTAAAGAAATATGGTTTTCTTCATTTTATCACCCCAATATGGAATAGTACTCGTCTCTAATAAATAACAAAGGAAAATCCTTTAAA